>CAZNZD010000022.1:0-22519 GCA_964577435.1 uncultured Clostridia bacterium | reverse complement strand
TCTCTGCCTCTATCTTCTCTCTTCCTTATTCCCGGTTTTCAAAGAGCCGCCACACCGAGGTGAGGCAATAGGTATAATACCAAAGATGCGGGCAGGTATGCAAGTGCGTAATTTGCTTTTGTTCATAGAATCATGTGCCAGTTTATCAGGCGCATTACCAGTGATGGATTAACCTCTGAGGAATAAAAAAGGCGCGGCATTCAAGCCGCGCCGTACATAACCTTATCTATCAGGCCTTTCCTGAGCTCCCGAATAACCGCATCTTGCCCTTAACTAGCTCCTTGACCGAAGCCATGCAGGGCTTGAAGATATCCCTTAGGTCTACGCTTTCTGGCTTCTCGGACATAGTCTGCCTCATCTGCCCGAGGAAAGTCATCCTTATGTCCGTATCTACGTTTACCTTGTTTATCCCGCCTTTTATGGCTTCCTCGATGCTCTTTTCGGGCACTCCCTTTGACCCTTCCCACTTCGCCCCGTACGCTATGCCCTTCTGAAGGACTTCCGGGGGCACTGATGACGCACCGTGAAGGACAAGGGGTATGCCTATCCTCTTCTTTATCTCAGCTACAAGAGGTATCTCCAGTATGGGCTCGCCTTTGAACTTCTTGGGCCCATGGGCTGTGCCTATAGCTATGGCAAGGTAATCGACACCGGTCTCGCTGACGAATCTCTCGGCCTCAGCAGGGTCGGTTAGTATGGATTCCCTCGACGAGACGTTATCCTCTATGCCTGAAAGCTTGCCTAGCTCGCCTTCCACGCTTACTCCCGCTGCATGCGCTATCTCCACTATGCGTTTCGTGACAGCAATGTTCTGCTCGAGCGGATAATGGGACCCATCTATCATCACGGATGTGAAGCCGTTTCTTATGCACTGCATGATCACGTCGAACTCCTTGCCGTGGTCCAGGTGCAGCACCAGCGGCATTCCTGTCGCCTCTGCCTCTGCATTAGCCATCGCGATAAGAGTCTTCACTCCCGCATACTTGATCGCCCCTTCAGAGCAGCTTACCAGCGCAGGCGACTTCTCCTCCGCCGCAGCTTGCGCTATGCTCTTCAGAATCTCCATGTTCACGAAGTTGAATGCGCCGACAGCATAATAACCCTGACTGGCCTTTTCCAGCACTACCTTCCCGTTTGCCAATGCCATTGAGAACACCTCCCGAAGCCGTGCGGCGTACCGCTATCCGACCATAGTCCTTACGAACTTCCTTTTTCCTACCTGAAGGACTGCGCCGTCCTTAACTTCAATCTCATCCAGCGGTTTGACAAGCTTCTCGCCGCCATATCTGACGGCTCCGCCTTCAATAAGCCTCTTCGCCTCTCCAACCGAAGGCGCCATACCGACAGCATGAACAAGCTTTGCGGCAGCAATGCGCCCTGCTGTCAGCATCTCTGACGGGATCCTTACGTCAGGCATCTCCTCAGGGGCCTCCCTGTTTCTGTGGACCCTGTCGAAACCCTCCTGCGCGTCGTCCGCAGCTGCGGCCCCGTGATACTGCAGGACCAGCTGGTGGGCGAGCATAGCCTTAGCCTTCATCGGATGCAGTCCGCCTGACTTGAGGCCTTCCTCCATGTCCTTCTTTTCATCAAGCGAGAAGCAGGTCACGGTATTCACGTACATCATGGTGAGCTCGTCAGGTATGGACATTGCCTTTCCGTATATGTCCTCGGCTGGTTCATTGATCCCGATATAGTTGCCCAGCGACTTCGACATCTTCTGTACGCCGTCCGTGCCCGGAAGCAGCGGCATAAGGACGCAGCACTGTGCCTCCTGCCCGTAATCCCTCTGGATGTTCCTCGCCATGAGGATGTTGAACTTCTGGTCTGTGCCTCCCAGCTCGACATCCGCTTCAAGCGCGACGGAGTCATAGGATTGCATCAGCGGGTAGAAGAACTCGTGCACGCCTATTGGGCGGCCTTCCTCGTACCTCTTCTCGAACTCGTCTCTTTCGAGCATCCTTGCCACAGTGGTCTTGCTGGCAAGCTTTATGACATCGGCGAAGTTCAATAGAGCCAGCCATTCCGAGTTGAACCTAATGACCGTCTTCTCCTTATCAAGTATCTTGAAGGCTTGCTCTTCGTATGTCTTGGCGTTGGCGAGGACTTCCTCCCTCGTCAGCTGCCTTCTAGTCTCGGACTTGCCGGTAGGGTCTCCTATCATCCCCGTATAGTCGCCGATGATCAGAACTGCGATGTGGCCGAGCTCCTGGAACTGCCTCAGCTTCTGCAGCACTACGGTATGGCCGAGGTGGATGTCGGGCGCCGATGGGTCAAGGCCTAGCTTGGCGACAAGGGGTCTTCCTGTCCTCTCCGACTTCCTGAACTTCTCCAGAAGGTCCTCCGGGGAAATAACCTCAGCAGCTCCCCTGAGTATAGTATCCAGCTGTTCCTTAGCAGAAAGTTTCATCTGAGCCCTCCTGAGCAAAGCATCTTATGATATTCTACCACCACACACCGCCCCTATGAACACCGCTTGCATGAAAGGCGTCAATTATCCATGAGGCCGCCCCTCGGGGGAACCAGCACGCGGGCTTGGCAGTTTATATATGGTGTATAATCATCTGGTAATGACTTTTCATTGAAAGCGGAGGTAGAGATGGCCGGAAAGAAGAAATCGGGCTTCTCCGTGATAAGGCTGCTAACATGGCTGGCCGTATTCGGCATAGTGATTGTGCTAATAGGCAGCGCTGCCGTTGCGGTTATTCTCTCGGATTATATGAAGAATGCCCCAAGCGTGGAGGACGTTGAGGTCAAACAAGCCATGCCCACCGTAGTCTACGACAGGAACGGGGCAGTTATCACGAAGTTCCTCATCGAGAACAGGGATATAAGGAAACTGTCTGAGATGCCTCAGTATCTTAAGGATGCTTTCATCGCGATAGAGGACCACACCTTCTATACCCATAAGGGAATAAACGTCACCAGGATCATCGGCGCACTGGTCTACGACATCACGAACATGACTAACGCCCAGGGTGGAAGCACGATTACCGTCCAGCTTGCCAGAAACGTCTTCCTCTCGCACGAGAAGACCCTGAGCAGGAAGATATGGGAGGTGTTCTATGCCTTCCAGCTTGAGCGCAGATACACGAAGGATGAGATCCTGGAGTTTTACCTTAACGCCATATACTTCGGCCACGGATGCTACGGCGTGGAGGCGGCCTCCCAGCTCTTCTTCGGAAAACCTGTCAGCAAGCTCACCCTAGGGGAAGCGGCGCTTCTGTCAGGCGTCCCCAAGGGATGGCTCGTCTACAGTCCATACAGGAACCTTGATAACGCGATAGGCAGGAGAAACCTTGTTCTGGACCAGATGGTCAAGTACGGCTATATAACCCAGGAGCAGGCCGACGAAGCCAAGAAGGAGGAAGTCAGGCTCATAGGCGAGGGCAAGTACACGAAGTCCAACTCATATATCATCTACATGGTCCGCGACTACCTCCTCCAAAAGTTCGGCTCCGAGTCTCTTTACGAAGGCGGCATGCAGGTTTACACCACCTTCGACCTCAACTACCAGAAGATAGCCGAAAGCGAACTCGTATCCAAGGTCCCCATCGCAAAGTCCGTCAAGAAAGGTGACATAACGATAAGCTATCCGCAGTACGCATTCACGGCCATAGACCCCAGAACAGGCGAAATACTCGCTTTGGTAGGTGGAAGGGGCGAGGACGAGTACAACAGGGCGACAGAATCCACCCGTTCCTCAGGCTCCACGTTCAAGGTCTTCACATACCTTGAGGCGCTGAAGATGGGGTACACTTCCGCATCGATACTCGAAGACAAGAAGATCGAGTACAAGATGCCGGACGGCAAGGTCTACTCCCCCAACAACTGGAACAACGCCTTCGACGGGCCGATGAGGCTCAGAGAGGCGCTCGCCCAGTCCAAGAACACCATCGCGGTTCAGCTTCTTGACCAGATGACCCCGATGAAGGCTATCGAGATGGCCCGCAAGATGGGCATCACATCCCTTGTGACGTCCGGGAGCGTGAATGACCTCGGCCTCGCCCTTACGCTTGGAGGCCAGACAAAAGGGGTCATACCCCTTGAGATGTGCTCAGCGTACGGAATACTTGCAAACCGCGGCATCAAAGTGGATTCGCATTTCATCAAGGAGATCAAGTCTTACGACGGGAAGCTGCTTGAGAAGGCGGCGCCCAAGAAGGAAGTCGTCCTTGATGAGAGCCTCTGCTATGTCATGACGAACATGATGGAATCAGTCATAAGCAGCCCTACCGGAACGGGCAAAGTCGCCTACATCGGAAGGCCCGCAGCCGGCAAGACGGGCACAGGTGACGACGATACGGATGTGTGGTTCATAGGCTTCACTCCCGATATAGTGGCTGCAGTATGGATCGGCGAGGATACGGTGAAGCCCCTTATTTACCCCGAGATCGGCAGGATTGGGAGCAACTACTGCGCAAGGGTCTGGGCAGGCTTCATGAAGCAGGTGCTCGCCGACAAGCCGGTATCCAAGTTCATAGCACCGTCGGGGGTAAAGACCGGCGTCAAGATCTGCGCCACAAGCGGACAGCTGGCATCACCCTCCTGCCCTTCGGACAAGGTCATAAACGAGGTCTTCATAAAGGGTACTGAACCTAAGGAAACATGTTCAGTACATGCGCCCAAGGCTGAAGTCGCGCTTGTCAGGGTCTGCACGGAGTCCGGCCAGTTCGCCACCGACAAGTGCCCTGACGACACCGTCGCCATATATAGGTACGCCAAGGTAGGAACGAAGTACTACGAGGCGCTAGACGACGGCAGCCCGGATTACTCGAAGCCGGTGGACTCCACCATCTGCAAGTTGCACCAGTAACCTAACGGGGCAGTTCAGTAAATGAACTGCCCCGCTTTCATCATTTGCGCCAGTCACCTCAGCATTTCGGCCAGCTCACCGACATCCCTGAAGACGCATGTCGGCTTGACGGTCGATGCCTTAAGCTCATCCTCGGAAGTCTCTCCCGAGAGGACAAGAGCCGTATCCACGCCTGCATTGATGCCGCAGGCGATATCCGTGTAGAGCCGGTCTCCTACCATGACAGCCTGATCCGGTTCTATACCGAGCTTCCGAAGAAGCCCTGATATCATCTCAGGCTGAGGTTTCCCGAGGAAACGGGCCCGCTTCCCGGTGGCCGAGGCAATCATCTCGCAGATGGAGCCGCAGTCGGGGATGTAGCCGTCCTCCACCGGGCAGACCCTGTCTATGTTGCAGGCAAGAAATGCTGCGCCCCTGTCTATGAGCCCGCATGCATCCCTCACCTTCTTATAAGTCATCTCGGTGTCGAAGCCCTGAAGGACCACCGACACGTCATCGGAAGGCTCCTCCGTCACATCGATCCCGAAGCCCTCAAGCTCCCTTATCATCGACCTGGTTCCAGCGGCATACACTTTGGCGCCCGGATGCTCGCAATTTATGTAGGCAGCAGAGGCCTCGACCGAAGTGAAAAGGTCATGCCTGTCGCAGGCGATGCCCAGCCTATTGAGCTTCCTTACGTAATCCTCAGCGCTCTTCGAGGAGTTGTTGGTAAGGAAGATGCTCCTTGCCCCAATAGCCCCTACTGCCTCCAGAAAACCCGGCGTGCAGCTGAAGAGCCTGTCACCAAGGTATATGGTGCCGTCCATGTCCAAAAGGAACAGCTTCTTATCCTTCAACCGGACCATCTGAACCTCCTACTGCGCGAACTTGATGATCGTCACGCCGTCGCCGCCTTCTCCTTCTGCGCCAAGCCTGAACGATTCGATGTTGCCGTTTCCTTCCAGCCGCTCCCTCACTGCAGCCCGAAGGGCTCCAGTCCCCTTGCCGTGGATGACCCTCAGCATCGGAATGCCGGCAAGTATGGCATCATCCAGCTTCTTATCAAGCGATTCCAATGCCTCCTCCACCTTCATCCCCCGCAAGTCCAGCTCTACGGAGATGTTCTGGGCCATCTGCCTTCCGATCTCGGAATGCCTTGCAGCTGGCATGGCCATCCTCTCGGGCTTCTTCGGCCTGGCCTTCCTGATCCTTGAGACCGGAAGCTCGGTCCTTACCGAACCGACTGCAACCTTCGCCTTACCTCCCGATATCTCAAGAAGCGTGCCCGCAAGCCTGGATGGGAGGACCTCAACATCGTCACCGGGCTTAAGCTCGGCCGCGGCCTCCTCAGTCAAGGCATCATCCTGCTCTTGGGCCCCATCGCTCTCGTCAATGACCTGCCTTAGCGCCTCCACTGTCTTCCTGGCTTGTTTTGCGGCCTCTCCATCCTGCGCGCCCTTCTGCTTGAGCTCTGATATTGTCTGCTCTATCTCCCGCCTTGCGAAGGTCACTATCTCCCTTGCCTCGGACCTGGCCTTGGCCATGGCATCGGCCTTCTCAGACCTTACTTTGGCCAGCTCCTCGCCCAGCTTGGTAGCCGACTCCTCAGCCCTGCGCCTGAGGATCTCCGCATCGCGCCTGGCAGATGCCGCCGATTCGTACTCGTTTCTAAGGCTGTTGATCATGTCCTCGACCTTGCGGTCTCCGCTGCCTACCAGGGACCTCGCCTTCTGTATGAGACCCTTGCTCAAGCCGAGCCTCTCGGCTATTGCAAAAGCGTTGGATGATCCCGGTATTCCAATCATGAGCCTGTATGTGGGCTTCAGGCTTTCGACGTCGAACTCGACCGAGGCATTCCTCATCCCCGGGTTAAGATGTGCGAAGACCTTCAACTCCTTATAATGCGTCGTGGATACCGTTGATGCCCCAGCCTCATAAAGCCTCTCCAGTATCGCCATCGCCAAGGCTGCCCCCTCCTCAGGGTCGGTGCCCGCCCCAAGCTCGTCCAGGAGCACAAGTGAAGACCTGTCGGCCCTCTCCAGTATCCCCACTATGTTCGTCAGATGACCTGAGAAAGTTGACAGGGACTGCTCGATGCTCTGCTCGTCGCCTATGTCCGCGAAGACGGAGCCGAACACAGCCGCAGTGCTTCCGGCTAGGGCCGGCACATGAAGGCCCGCCTGCGCCATGAGCTGCAGGAGTCCCATCGTCTTAAGCGCAACCGTCTTTCCTCCGGTGTTGGGTCCCGTGATCACCAGGGCCCTGAAGCCCTCCCCAAGATAGGCGTCAATAGGGACTACATCGCCTCTGAGAAGGGGATGCCTTGCACCCTCGAACCTGAACCTCATCTCCTCAGAGAATGCCGGCTCCGTTGCGTCCTTCATTTGCGAGTACTTGCCCTTGGCAACGGCGAAGTCCAGCCTTCCGAGGCTATCTACCATAAGGACTATGTCATCGGCGGCATCGCCCACCTTTGCCGAAAGCGCCGAGAGCACCCTCTCGACTTCGGCCTCCTCGGCGGATTCCGCCTCCCTGAGGTCGTTGTTTGCCTCCACGATCACCAGGGGCTCTATGAACACCGTGGCGCCTGATGCGCTCTGGTCGTGGACAATACCCTTGATGCTGTTCTTGTACTCGGTGCGCACGGGCACAACGAACCTGCCGCCTCTTAATGATACGATGGGTTCCTGCAGGTATTTGGCTATCTCAGGCCTTCTTACCAGCTCATCTAGCCTGTCTCGGAGCCTGGAGTTGAGAGACCTTATCCTAGACCTTAGCCTTGCCAGCTCAGAGCTCGCGGAATCAAGGACCTCTCCGGATGGTCCTATGCCCTGCTGCAGCTCCTGCTCCAGTTCCCTCTTCTCCTTGATGTTCCAGACTAGCTCCTTAAGCGGGGCGAACTGCTCATCCAGCGCCGCAAGCTGCCTTTTGACGGCCCTTGCCCTGCTAATCAGGCCATGGACATGGGATAGCTCCATGCCTGAGAGTATCATTCCCTTGTCAGCCTTGATGACAGCCTCCCTGATATCCTTTGCTCCCGCGAATATGAGCTGCCTGCCGGAATCAAGGAATGCTCTGGCGCATGAGGTCTCCCTCATCGCCTCCACCGAAAGAAGCCTGTCCCTATAGGGAAGAAGCGCCTCCGAATGCGTCCGTCCGAGCTCGGTGGCGCAGCACTCCGTAAGCTCGGCAAGGACCTTGTGCCATTCGAGCACCCTTAATGTCCTCTCGTCCAAGTGTGTCTCCTCCATGAAAGCGCAGGAGACTCCCATCTCCTGCACCGGTATCTCCTGCCAAAGCTTTATACGCCGAAGCCCTTGAACAGCGGTATCGCGTCCTTAAGCTCCGGAAGCGAGTACCCTAGGGCGCTGTAAGCCCAGCTGATCCAGTTCACCAGGTAATAAGGCACAAGGGAGCCCTCGATGGCCGAGCTCAGCGCCGGGATGTCCAGTGCAAGAAGCAGCGAGAGAATTATCCCGAAGAAGACTGAGCCGATGAACAGACCTATCACCGCGCCGGCAAGCCCGTTTATGATGTTCAGGCCAGGAAGCGAGAACACCTTCGAGAGGATGAAGCCGATTACCTCCATGACCACCACCGTTAGGGCGAATACGATGACGAAACCGAAGACGTAGAGCAGCTTCTCGTTCATCTGGCCGGTGAACCGGGATAGCCACTCCCCGGCCTGGACATAGAACTTCGATGCCAGAAGGAAGCCAAGCAATATGCCGGCTATGTCGGCAATCTGCTTGAAGAAGCCCCTTCTTAGGCCGCTAAGCAGCGATATTACGAGAAGGGCGGTGAACACTATGCTAAGCCAATCGAAACTCTGCATCATCACACCTCCGAGCGTTCTTCCATATTCAGCTCCTCTCAAAGGCGCTTAGAAGCTCATCACAGCGCCTTTTCAGGGCCCTGATCTCAGATAGCTGCTCAAGGGCCACCGATATTGCCACCCTGTGCTGCGCGGCCGAGGGCATCAGCCTCCTTGCGCCGCCAAGCTTTAAGTCCAGCTCTTCTGCAAGCGACTTCACCGTCTCCTCGGGCTGGCTTCCGCTTATGAGGAAGCTCTCCCCCATTATCCTCACCTGAACGGTAATCTTGCGCCCTGCATCCTTGACCTGAGCATCCCGCATGCAATCACCTGCTTCTTTTCTACAACTAAAATATCACAAACTCCCCCGTCCTGCAGCGGATATCGGCCTTAGCGCCGAATCAAATGCATATTCATTCCATCCGATCTCCGTGTTTCCCGATTTATCGGTTTATTTCGCTCAAATCGCGGTTCTCCATTGTATACAATCGGAATAATTATTGACTTGACGCGCCGGCTGTATTAGGATTTTTATCGTTTATTGCGGAAAGATGCGCTCCGCGGACAATATCGAGAAGGAGGGTTGAGGATGACGAATTATGACAGGACAGACGTAGAAAGGCTATGCAAAGAGAAGAACGTGAAGTTCATCAGGCTGCAGTTCATGGACATGATGGGCACTATGAAGAACGTGGAGGTCCCCGTAAGCCAGCTGGGCAAGGTTCTCGACGGCCAGATAATGTTCGACGGATCGTCAATTGAAGGCTTCGCAAGGATTGAGGAGTCGGACATGAATCTGAAGCCTGACCTCAACACCTTCCTCATCCTCCCCTGGAGCAACGGGGAAGTGACAGTCGCCAGGGTCATCTGCGATATCTACACGAAGACTGGCGAACCATTCGAAGGCGACCCGAGGCTTATGCTGAGAAGACAGCTTGAGAAGGCCGCAAAGCAGGGCTACACGGTGAACCTGGGTCCGGAGTGCGAGTTCTACCTCTTCAAGGCGGACAGCCTCGGCAAGGCTACCGCCGAGCCGGTGGACCTATCTGGCTACTTCGACCTCACCCCCGCCGATTATACCGACGAGGTCAGGCGCGACATAGTGCTAACGCTTGAGGAGATGGGCTTCAAAATCGAGCTTGCCCACCATGAATGCGGCCCGTCGCAGCACGAGGTCGACTTCAAGTACACCGACGCTCTGACAGCGGCCGACAGGGTCGTCACCCTGAAGATGGTAACCAAGCAGATAGCCAAGAAGCACGGAATGCACGCTACTTTCATGCCCAAGCCCATATTCGGGATAGCAGGGTCCGGAATGCACTGCAACATGTCGCTTTCCAAGGACGGGGAGAACATCTTCTTCGACCACAACGGCGAATTCCTGCTCTCCGAGACGGCAAGAAGCTTCGTGGCAGGCCTCCTGAAGCACGCCAAGGGCTTCACCCCGATAACAAATCCCCTTGTGAACTCATACAAGAGGCTGGTATCAGGCTTCGAGGCTCCGGTATACATAGCATGGTCGACCGCCAACAGGTCCGTCCTTGTCAGGATCCCCGCCGCCAGGGGCGCCAGCACAAGGGTTGAGCTTAGGAATCCCGACCCATCATGCAATCCGTACATGGCTTTCGCGGCAATCATCGCATCGGGCATGGACGGTGTAAACAGCTCGCTCAAGCCTCCCTCGCCCTGCAACAAGAACCTCTACCATATGTCGGACGACGAGAGGGCCTGCGAAGGAATAGAGAACCTACCCGGGTCTCTGAAGGACGCCCTGCTGGAGATGGACGCAGATCCTGTAGTGAGGGAAGCCCTGGGAGACTTCATCTACACGAAGTACAGAAGCGGCAGGCTCCAGGAGTGGAAGACCTACAAGCAGGTCGTGCACCAATGGGAGCTGGACAACTACCTGCAGAACTTCTAGACAGCAAAGGGAGGGGGCGACCCCTCCCTTTCTTTCGCCTTGATATCGCCTTTCCACGAAGCGCCGGCTCTGCTATGCTTTAGCAAAAGGAGGTCGTTCCATGAGAAAGCTGGCAGTGCTGTTCATCGTTGCAGTCGTCGTCACGGCTGCGGTGTACGGATATTACCTATACAGGCAGGACAGGCAGGAGGCGCCGATCGGAGATGAAGCGGAAGGCGGTGGCGCAGTGACGCTCGCCGACCTGGATGTGAGGCTTCTTGCTCTGGGAGGGGCGACCAAAAGGCTTACCGATTATAAGGACGATGTGCTATTCCTTAACTTCTGGGCAACCTGGTGCGGCTATTGCGAGAAGGAGATGCCCGACCTTTTGAGGCTCGACAGGCAGATGAAGGAGGAGGGCATCGGCCGCGTAATAGCGATTGATGTCAACGAGAAGGAATCTGTGGTGAAGGAGTACATCGAAGAGATGGGCTTCACCGAGCTGACCATCCTTCTTGACCTTAAGGGCGAAGCGGCCCAGCTTTTCGACATTCAGGGTTACCCCACTACATTCGCCTTCAAGGACGGGGTTCTTGTTGACTATAAGGTCGGAATGATGACCTGGCAGGATATGGAGAACATGCTCGAGAAGGCGAGATAGGCATCTACCTCGCCCCGTATTTATCCTGAAGCATCCCCTCGATCACGCTTACAAGCATCACCATGGTATCGAGAGTGACCTCCCCCCTGTCATGCAGGGGGTTGTACTCCACTATGTCTACCGAGGTGACCTCGAACCTGCTGAGCACCTTCTTGATGAGCTCTATCATGCTGGCGACCTTGAAGCCGCCTGCCACCGGGGTGGAGACCCCCATGATGTAGTCGGGGTTGATGCTGTCGAGGTCCAACGAAAGGTGCAGGTGCCTCACCCTTGCCGCGAGGTACTCTATAGCCTCGTCAAGCGCGGAGTCGAAACCCTTGCTCTCCACATAGTCATAGGGGAACTCATGGACTCCGGCCGCTGAGATCAGGTCGGCCTCGCCCTCCTCGACATCCCTGCTTCCGAACAGGACGACCTTGGAAGGGTCGACCTTCAGGTCGTTATGAAGGCCAGTCAGCTTGGGATGCCCGTATCCCATGACTGCGGCGAGCGGCATGCCGTGGATGTTGCCTGAGTGTGTCGTCTCATGCGTGTTCATGTCGGCGTGCGCGTCCACCCAGAGAACTCCTATGTCGTCGTAATGGTCGAGGGCGCCTTTGATGCTTCCCATCGCCAGCGCATGGTCACCGCCCAGCAGGATGGGGATATGGCCCTCGCCTATGGAGTAGCTTATGGTCTCAGCAACTATCGTGCAGGTTGATGCTATGGTGTTTACGAACTTGAGGTTCGCCGAGGAGAAGTTCTCCGGCTTTCTGGCTACGCTGATGAACCTTATCCTGCTTGCAAGCTCAGGATATCGCCCCATCAGCTGCGTCGGCCCGTGCTCAAGCCCTGCCTTGTCGGCTCCGTAGCTTAAGGGGCACATTATGATGTCGGTCAACGCAAATCACCTCATCGCAAGTAACGAGTAAATTATACGTCCTTGCATAACACCAGCGCAAGGACGTACCCATAAATGTCCGAAGAAACCTTTCTATGCTGTGTGCGCTCCCTTACCTTAGGGTGATGCCCTCCATGCCCCCAAGCCTGCTGCGGACCGATTCATGGGCAGCGTTGACTTCCTCAGTGGTAAGGGTCCTGTCGGATGCCCTGTACCTAAGGGTGAAGGCAAGGCTTCTTGAGCCCTTGGGCACTGCCGGCCCCTCGTATACGTCGAACACGCTGACCGACTCCAGATATTTGCCCGCAGCGTCAATTATCGCCCCCCTGATGTCGTCGGAGGAGATCTTCCTGTCGGCGATCATAGCGACGTCCCTTGTCGTCGGAGGGTATTTGGGTATGCCCCTGAAACGCATATCCTTTCTTATCATGGCCAGTATCGGCTCAAGCGCGACTTCGAATCCCACTGTATCCTCAGGCACTTCGAAGTGATCGGCAGTATCAGGGTGGATCTGCCCGAAGGAGCCCGCGAAGTATCCGCCCACGTACAGGTCGGCAGCCCTGCCTGGCCTCAGATAGGATGCCCCGCTCGCCATTATCTCCCAGTCTTCGATGCCTAGCGCCTGCATAAGAGACTCCAAGACTCCCTTGGCATCGTAGAAGTCCGCCCTTCTCTCCCTCGCATACCAGCTTTTATCCATGCCTCCTGCAGATACAAGGCCTGATATGACGCCTGAGAGAACTTTGCTCTCCTCCGCCGGCTTGGCTCCCCTGGGCAGTTCAGTGGCGCTTACGCCTCCCTCCGGAGCAAGGTATGTCCTTGCGATCTCGAACATCCTGACGCCGGCGGCTCCTCTCCTGTGGTTCATGCTTACGACCCTGAGAAGCGAGGGCAACAGCATGGTCCTCATCGCCACCTGGTCTTCGGAAAGGGGGTTCATGACCATTATCGGCCTTGCCTCCCTCTCGTCCGGGGACAGCCTCATGCCAGCGGCCTCGTCTTTGGGCACCATGCTGTAAGTCATGGCCTCATGTATTCCTATCGCGGTAAGCGCCGCTTTGATCCGCTTCTCCGCCATCTGCCCGTCTGTCCAGCTAGACGGCTTTGAGTTGGCCGGCACCCTTGAGTCGAGCCTGTCGAAGCCATGTATCCTCGCCACTTCCTCGGCAAGGTCAATAGGCTCGGCGATATCAGCCCTCCAAGAGGGCACTGTCACCGATATCGCCTCCGACTGGTCCTCTGCTTCCACGGCCAGGCCCAGTCGAGACAGGTATTCATCCGTCTTGCATCCCATCTCTGTGCCGATCTTGGCCGATATCCACGCCCTGGATGTGGTGATGGACCTTGTCGGCTTGGCTGAGTAGTTGACGTCTATGGTGCCGGGATTCACCGATGCCGCACCCATCTGTGTCAGAAGGTTCGCGCTCCTTCTTAGGGCCAGCGGCACTGTCTCGGGGTCCAGCCCCTTCTCGAACCTTGAAGATGATTCCGTCCTCAGCTTGAGCGTCTTGGAGGTCCGCCATACGCTCTGCCTTAGGAAGTTAGCCGATTCCAGCAGAACCCTGCTGGTTGAAGGCCCTATCTCGCTTTCGGCGCCTCCCATCACCCCGGCCACCGCCACCGGTTTCACCGCGTCGCAGATGAGGAGCATGCCCTCCTCGACCGGCCTGGGCTGGCCGTCGAGAGTTGTGATGGCCTCTGCCTTGCCGGCCCTTCTTACCGATATGCGCCCTCCCTCGATCCTGTCATAGTCGAATGCGTGGAGGGGTTGGTTGACGTCTATCATCACGTAATTCGTCACGTCCACGATGTTGGAGATCGGCCTGATGCCCGCAGCTCTTAGCCTCACTTGCATCCACAGAGGGGAAGGGCCTACCTTCACGTCGCTGAAGAGCTTCAGGGCATACCTGCTGCAGTACTCCGGATCCAGGATCGCAGCCTTGGCAAAGGTGGAGATGTGCTCCCCCTTCTTCTGGTAAGTAAGCTCAGGCCATCTCAAAGGCGATCCGGTTATCGCAGACACTTCCCTTGCAACGCCGAGTATGCCAAGGCAGTCCGGCCTGTTTGGCGTTATCTCCAGCTCCAGCACCTCATCTTGAAGGTTAAGGACGGAGACGAGGTCAAGTCCAGTAAGGCATGATTCCGAAAGCACCATTATCCCGTCGGCCTCGTCGGATATGCCAAGCTCCATGGACGAGCACATCATGCCCTCCGAGCTGACGCCCCCGAAGTCGGCGATTCCTATCTCCTTGCCGTCGGCAAGCACTGCTCCGGGCGTGGCGAGCGGGACGATGTCTCCTGCGCTGACGTTTTCCGCAGCCGTGACGACCTTGAACCTGTATTGAGGCGTAGTGAGGTTCGCCACCCTTAGCCTTGGGTCAGCTGGGTGCGCCTCTATTGATTCGACCCTGGCAGAGATGATGCCCCTTACTTTCTCAGCCGTGACAGTGACTGCCTCCACCTTGGTGCCTGTCATCGTCAGAAGCTCTGCAAGCTCGTGAGCCCCCATATCTATATCGACGTAGTCCTTAAGCCACCTTACGGGTACCAGCATTTCATTCCCTCCTAGAACGCCTCAAGGAAGCGCACATCGTTTTCGAAGTAGAGCCTCAGGTCGTCGACACCGTACTTCAGCGAGACTATCCTGTCTATTCCCATGCCGAATGCAAAGCCGCTGTACACTTCCGGGTCGTATCCCGCCATCCTAAGGACGTTGGGATGGACCATCCCTGAACCCAGTATCTCTATCCATCCCTCTACCTTGCATATCCTGCAGCCTGTGCCTCCACAGGCGAAGCACGAGACGTCCATCTCGGCTGAAGGCTCTGTGAACGGGAAGTAGTGCGGCCTGAACCTTACCCTCTTGTCCTGCCCGTAGAAGGCTTTTATGAACACCTCGAGCGCACCCTTAAGGTCGGCGAAGGTGACCCCCTTGTCGACGTATAGCCCCTCCAGCTGATGGAATATCGGCGAATGCGTTGCGTCGACCTGGTCTCTCCTGTAAACGACGCCCGGCACTACAACCTTCACCGGAGGCTCTTGGGCCTCCATCTGCCTTACCTGCTGTGGCGAAGTCTGAGTTCTAAGAAGTATGCTGTCCGTGATGTAGAACGTATCCTGGACGTCCCTTGCAGGATGGAACGGCGGGGTGTTGAGCGCCGTGAAGTTATAGAAGTCCGTCTCTATCTCCGGGCCTTCAACCACGGCAAAGCCCATCCTGACGAATATGTCGCATATCTCCTCGAAGCCCTTGGATATGGGATGGATGTTTCCTATCCTCTGAATCCTGCCGGGAAGGGTGATGTCAAGCGCCTCCTTTTCGAAGCGCTGAGCCCTTGCCAGGGCGGCAAGCTCGGATCCCTTCTGCGTCAACGCGCTTTCTATCCTGACTTTGGCGTCGTTCACCCTCTGGCCGAACGCGGGCCTCTCGTCTGCCGGAAGAGAGCCCATGCTGCGAAGCAGGGCCGTAAGCGCGCCCTTCTTCCCAAGCAGGCCTGCCTTAAGATCCTCCAGCCCCGCTGCATCCTCGCACAGCCTTACCTGCTCCAAAGCCGATTCAAGTATCCTCTCCACTTCCTGGCTCATCTGCACTCCCCCTTCAGGTAAAAAAGAAAGGAAGCTGCATCTTCCTGGGACGAAAGTTGCAGCTTCCGCGGTACCACCCATTTTGGCCCTAGGGCCCACTTATGGCGCTCGCTTGGCGCCATCCCCTTTAACGCCGGGTCGCGTCCTGCCTTAATCCCCCCACGGGTTTAGGGCGGAGGCTCAGGGGTGAATTCTTCGGGCCTTCGTGCCGAGGACCGCTCTCAATCGGTGGCGGCCCCTCCCTTGCGGTGACGGGTCCGGGTACTTGTCCCCATCTTTGCCTTTCATATTACTTAGTAATTATAGTGCGGGAAACTGACTGACTGCAAGCGCCAGGCGTCCGTATGGCAGGTTATCGCTCATCATGGGGCAGCCAAGCCCTATTTCGAGACAACTTCGTCGGCGTAGATGTCGAGAGACTGCAGGAAAACGCCCTCGTCTGTGCTTCCGTCAGTGTGAGCGCAGGCCGAGAAAACCCCTATCCTGACAGGAAGGTCGGGATCGAGGTTGTCGAACAGCAGGTTTACAAGATCATAATCCGGCAGCTCGTACTCACTCTCATACTCCCCTACCCTGGTTCCGTTCACCCTGACTTCTATCGTGCTGCCCGTACGCTCGATTACTATGGTGTTCTCCCCTTCTTCCATGGAAGCTCCTATGATAAGGCCCGGCATCAGCTCAGGCACATAAGGGGTTACGTCCGCTATCTCGGGGTCAGAAAAGGATACCGCCGATTCATATATCAGATGCGGGAAGACGGTGTATGCCTCGATGCTTCCAGTGAGGTCGGTGTGGTTCCCGTAGAACTGCGCCGCCTTGAAGAAGTTGGGGATGAGCGCCTCCGACTGCTCCTTGAAACCGATTCCGATTATGAAACCGTCGGCTTCAGCCTGAGGTGCCGCCGCTTCGTCAAGGACGATGCTCACCTTCAGCACAGCCCTGAAGTTGCCAAGGTATGCGTCCTTGGTGTAGGCCCTTCCCCTTCTTAGGACCAGTCCGTGCTGGTGCTCCCATCTGTAGTAGTTCGGCGGGACTGCGCTTACGCTTGCAGACCCTGGATTCGAGGTGTCATCCTCCTCGATCTCCACCTGGTCTTCATAGCCCTCCTCGGTGAAATCGATGCTTGCCACCTTCCCGGGCGCGCATCCTCCCGCAAGGGCCAGGGCCAGCACGACGGCACAGATTAACATGAGCCTTATATTCCTTGCCATTCGATCAACCCTCCTTCTATGATAAAAATCCTGTGAATATGCCCAGCAGAAGTGAATATATCAGAAAGGCGGGCACTGTGCCGGCAGCTGCGGCGATATATGCTTTGCCCCACCTCATGCCGAATCTCTTCCTTATTATGGCTGCCGCCAGCAGCGAGGCGATTAGCGGTGCTGCAAGCGAGTTCATCCACCCCGCCGCGGCACTTCCTACCGAAGGCGCCGTCCAGGAGAGGAACTGCCATGTGATAATGGAAAGCAGCTCGGATGCGACCATAGCCGAGGCTCCTGCAATCACAGCCGTCTTCCAGTCCGGCTTGATCGTGCTTGCCGACCTGGAGGCAATGAGAATCAGGTCCGCCGCCAGAAGCGATCCTGCCGTGAGGAAGATCGCGGCCACTATGTCGAACATCTCTACCAGGCCCTTGCGCTGCCCTTGGGTCCGGAGGCGCGCACCTTCACCATAGTCAAACCCTGCTGGGAAGAAGCACCCGCATTGGCGTTGAAGTGTACATACACCCTGCCAGAAAGCTCAGCTGGGAGCCTATACGGCCCGGATTTCCTGCCGTTTACCGTCCAGCCGAACTCCCCCTGCTTGCGCCAGACGACGATCACATTGCTGCCATCCGGCTTGAAACCTGGAAGGAGCTCATTTCCGGATGCGAAGGTCTGCTGCTTAACTACATAGTTGACGCTGTAGGCATCATATCTTCCGTTTCCTTCAGTAAGCTCCGTCCTTATCACCGCATTTGCGCCCAAAGGCGACATGTAGATCTTCTCGCTCGACAGGCATATGCCCAGCTCGGGAAGCTCCTTCCCCGAAAGCTCGGCTCTTAGGTCCATCCTCACCTCGAAATCCCCGTCCAGCTCCAACGGAAGGCTGAAGGTAGCCCTGCCGAGGGCCATGCCCTTCTCTGTGAAGCTCAAGTCTGAGAACGGGAAAAGGTGCCAGCCTTCGAGGTTCTGCTGCCCGGCCTTGGAGAACTCCCTCACAGCAAGTTCCTGGTAGCAGCCCCCTAAAAGAAGCGCCGCCATCAGCACAGCCAATGCGAGCGCGATGCGCCTACTGTACATCGGAATCACCTCTATTACATTGTAACCTACTTTTGACCCGACGGATGAGGCCGGGCTCTAAGTTTCTGAAATGGCCCACCATCTCTTACGAAGCGGCTGTCCTTTATGTTCCCTCTGGTAGGAGAAAGGCCCACCGGCATAGAAAAAGCCTTCAAACACCCATCGGAGGTGCCCAGTTGAGGATAATCTCTTTCGACGGAGGAGGCATAAGGGGTCTCTTCTCGCTTCTTCTCCTAAAGAGGCTTGAGGCCGAAAGGCCGGGGCTGATCTCATCGTGCGACTTCTTCGCCGGAACATCGGTCGGCGGCATCATCGCTCTCGCCCTTGCTGCGGGCTTCGGCTTCGATGAGCTGATAGACATGTTCAGGGCGCATTCCGAACAGATCTTCCCGAGGCAGAACTTCGCAGGCAGGATAAGAAACAGCGCCCTGGCAGGGCCCCGCTACAGCAACGAGGGCCTTGCGCACCTACTGAGGGCGAGGTTCGGTAGCATGAGGATGGCAGACATCAGGAAGGGTGCGCTGGCGGTCTCCTTCTGCCTGGACAGGAAGGGCGGAAACGGTGCTGAAAGGAGCTGGGGCCCAAAGTTCTTCCACAACCTTGACGCAACGACCGGCGACTTGGATGCCCTCTGCTGGAAGGTTGCACTATACACAAGCGCTGCGCCAACCTATTTCCCTTCGGTTGACGGCCACATCGACGGCGGAGTCGCCGTGAATGACCCTTCCATGTGCGCATTCTCCCTTGCCAGAAACGCCCTGTGCTCAAAGGGGCGCTCTTATGAGGATATAAGCCTGCTTTCCATCGGGACCATCAGGAACGCGCGATATATAGAAAAGGATTCCTCCGGTTGGGGGCTCATCGAATGGTCGCCATACATACTGCCCCTGCTGATGGATGCCCAGTCAGGCATAGCCGAGTATCAGTGCAGGGCGGCCCTCGGTGAGAGGTATCTTAGGTTGAACAGCAGCTTTCCTGAAGGAGGCTCGGTGGGCCTCGACGACATCGAATCTCTGCCTCTTATCGAGGAGGCATCAGAGGGGCTCGACCTTGCGGAAGCCCTTGTCTGGCTGGACGGGATATGGCGGGGCTGAAGGCGGCATATTGCGGATTGTGTTAAAATTGATTATTAGAACCTTTGTTTTCCGGGAGGTTTGGCATGGCAGAGGACAGCAGCGGCAGGAAGGCAGCAAAGATAAGGATAATCAAGGGCGGTCCGTACATCGTATGCGGGCATGTCAAGCTAAGGCGGCAGACCATAATAAGCAATGAGGCAGGCCAGGCGCTCAAGTGGCAGGACGGGGAGATGATACCCACCTCTGAAACTTACAGCCTCTGCAGGTGCGGCAGGACCTCTCGCGCCCCGTTCTGCGACGGCTCCCATTCCGAGGGGGGCTTCACCGGCGAGGAGACGGCAGGCCATGCCCCATACATCGAAGATGTGGAGCTTTTCGAAGGGCCCAACCTCATCCTCACTGACAAGCAGAAGCTGTGCGCGGGCGCAAGATTCTGCGACAGCTACGGCGGCACATGGAAGCTTGCCATGAAGTCCAACGACCCCAGGGCGAGGGCAATTGCGATACAGCAGGCCGCCGACTGCCCCTCAGGGAGGCTCGTCGTATATGACAGGGACACCTTCGAGCCCATAGAACCCGAGCTCGAAAGGGAGATATCGATTATCGAGGACCCCGCTGCAGGCTGTTCCGGGCCTCTCTGGGTGAAATGCGGCATCCCCATAGAATCCTCGGACGGGGAGCAATACGAGACCAGAAACAGGGTCACCCTATGCAGGTGCGGCAAGAGCGCAAACATGCCTTTCTGCGACGGTTCGCACGTGGGGCACGGCTTTATTGAGAAGGGCGGGAAATATGAGAACAAGAGGTAGGCTTCTGATCGCATTCGTAGTGCTGGTAGTTGCAGCGGCATCTATTTACCTATTTTTGAACAGGGACGGAAAGGAAGATGCCGACGGGCTGAAAATCGTTACGACGATCTTCCCGGTGTACGATTTCACAAGGGCGGTGTGCGGGGACAAAGCGCAGGTCACTATGCTCCTAACCCCGGGCCTTGAGGCGCATTCGTATGAGCCGAAGCCCAGCGATATTGCCACGCTTGCGGCTTCCTCCCTTTTCATTTATACATCGGCCGACATGGAGCCCTGGGCGTTGGACCTTGCATCCTCACTTGGCACCAGCTCTAAGACCTCGGTCCTGGAGGCGGGGTACGGCGTGCCTGTCCTTCTGGAGGCAGCCGACGAGGAGGATGAGCATACCAAGGGCGGCATCGCCAATGAAGATGGGCATGCCCACGACCCTCATGTCTGGCTGGACTTCACTAACGCTCAGTATATGGTGAGAAGGATAGCGGATGCGATGGCGGGCGTAGATCCGGACAACGCCGGTTACTACCTCGACAACGCTGAGGCTTACTGCTTAAGGCTTGATGAGCTGGATGCGAAGTTCCTTGACGCAGTTAACGGGGCCAGCACCCGCACCATAGTGCACGGAGGCCACTACGCCTTCGGTTACATGTCCAGCCGCTATGGACTGAAATACACCGCAGTGCAGGGCTTCTCGCCTGATACGGAGCCCAGCCCGAGGCAGATGTCCGAGCTTGCGGACCTTCTGAAGAAGGAAGCGACCGGCTACATCTTCTACGAGGAGCTGATCGAACCTAGGGCTGCCAAGGTCATAGCTGAGGAGACCGGAGCCAAGATGCTGATGCTTCACGCAGGTCATAACATATCCAAGGAGGACTTCGAAGCTGGCGTGGATTTCATAGAGATCATGGAGCGCACGCTTGAAAGCCTGAAGACAGGGCTTGGCTATGGAGGATAAGGTGGCGAAGATCATAGACGTACGTGACCTTTCAGCCGGCTACGGCCAGGGAGAGGTCATCAAAGGCATCACCTTCGACGTGGACGAGGGGGACTACATAGGGCTGGCCGGCCCTAACGGCGCAGGCAAGTCTACTTTGGTGAAGGTCATTCTGGGCCTTGTCCCCCCCAGTTCGGGGAGTATTGAGCTCTTCGGCACCCCTTACGGCAGGTTCAGGCAATGGGGCCTCATCGGTTACCTGCCGCAGAGGACCAACACCTTCAACCCGCTCTTCCCCGCCTCCGTGCGCGAGGTCATATCCCTGGGACTCCTGTCGATGAAGGGACTGCCTAAGTCGATAACCAGAAAGGATATGGCAAGAGTGGATGAGATCTCCGAGAGGCTGGGCATATCGGCTCTGGCGGGCAAGACCCTATCAGAGCTCTCGGGAGGCCAGCAGCAGAAGGTGTTTCTTGCAAGAGCCCTCGTCTCGAAGCCGAGGCTTCTGGTCCTGGATGAGCCCAGCACCGCTTTAGACCCGCAGAGCCGGGCATCATTCTATTCACTTATTCAGGAGATGAACCAGTCCGACGGAATTACGATAATCATGATCACGCACGACACCGGAAACATCGGAGAGCATGCCAAGAAGCTTCTGTACCTGGATACTGAGCTGGTCTTCTACGGCAGCTTCGAGCAGTTCTGCTCATCGGACAGGATGAACGAGTACTTCGGCGGTTTCTACCAGCACATTATTTGCCACAGGCACAGGTGATAAAATGGGTTTGGCTTTAGGTATGGCATTCATGCAGAGGGCTCTTCTGGCAGGTTCGTTCATTGCGGCGCTATGCGCCCTTCTGGGGCTTTTCCTTGTCCTCAGGAAGATGTCAATGATCGGAGACGGGCTCTCGCACGTAAGCTTCGGGGCGATCGCCCTCGGCCTCCTGTTGGGGGTCTATCCTTTCTATGCGGCGATACCGATAGTGATGCTGGGATCTCTGGGGATACTGGCCATAACAGAGAGGACTAAGCTGTTCGGCGATGCTGCGATAGGCATCGTCTCTGCTGTGGGCATATCCGCGGGAGTCATACTGGCAAGCGTCTCGGGCGGCTTCAATGTCGACCTTATGAGCTACCTCTTCGGCAACATCCTGACCATAAGCAACAGCGAGCTCTTGGTGTCGGTTGCGATGTCCGTTGCCGTATTCGCCGTAATCTACTTCTTCTATTACGACCTATTCTCGGCGACATTCGACGAGGAGTACGCAAGCACGACGGGCATAGCGACCGGCCTTGTCAACAAGGTCCTGGTCATGATGACAGGTGCTGTGGTAGTGCTGTCGGTCAAGATGGTCGGCATAATGCTCGTCTCAGCCCTTCTCATCCTGCCCGCCGTGACGTCCCTGATGCTTGTCAGGGGCTTCAAGGCCGCCATGTACGTATCGGTGGCGCTGTCCGTGTGCTCTGTGGTGCTGGGCATAACTGTATCCTACATGCTGAACCTTCCCGCCGGAGCGACGATTGTGATGTTCAACGCCGCGTTCTTCGGCCTAGCCGTGCTGGAAAGGCACCTGTCCAGGAAGTAGAAAGAGGGCCAATCGGCCCCCTTAAGCTGGTCGGGGCGACAGGATTTGAACCTGCGACTTCATGGTCCCAAACCATGCGCTCTGCCAAACTGAGCTACGCCCCGCGATTTTTAATTATAGCATACGCCCCGTCAGGCATAAAGCCTGCTTCAGCGTCCGAAGAACGATCTTAATGTTGGAAGCAGCGCCTCCAGCGCCCTTCG
>CAZNZD010000021.1:0-23215 GCA_964577435.1 uncultured Clostridia bacterium | reverse complement strand
AGACATCAATCGGTAAGCGAAGAGCACCTTATGCAACACCAGGAGGTACCCGATGAACCAGGCGAGCAACCAGCACGTTTCCCTGGAGTCTATCAGAGAAAGAATCAAGTCGATCATTACTGAGGTTCTGCATCTAGGTGCAGGGAAAATATCGGACGGGGACAACATCTCAGAGAAGTTCGGACTGGATAGCCTGCAGGCCATGGAGATACTGGCGAAAGTCGAGGACGAATACTCCATCCTAGTCCCTGATGATAAGTACACGAAGTGCAAGTGCGTTGACGAGATCGCCCAGGCTGTGGCCTTCGAGCTTGGAATCGGGGCTCCTGAAGCGGCAAGCGCTACTGAATTAAACGGGAGTGCCGCAAGGATTGCCAGCTTCTCCGAGTCAAGGGAGTATGCAACCTTCTGCGCCAGGAAGAGATCATTAGTAAACCTCGGCAACCCCTACTTCGTGAAGCACGACTCCACGATAGGGGATACTTCGATTGTTGGCGGAAGGCCGGTACTGAACTTCGGCTCATACAATTACATCGGGCTCTCAGGAAATCCGGAGACCGTCAGCGCCGCACAGGATGCGGCGGGCAAGTATGGGACTTCCGCGTCTGGAAGCAGGCTGCTTGCGGGCGATAAGACCTTGTACAGGGACCTTGAGAGGGAGATAGCCGACTGGAAGCACACCGAAGACGCGATAGTGATGGTAAGCGGGCATGCAACGAATGTAACGACCGTAGGCTGCCTCTGCAACGAGAGGGACCTGATACTTTATGATGCCCTCTCGCATAATTCGATCACTCAGGGGACGCTTCTGTCCAAGAGCCCGTCGAAGTCATTCCCGCACAACGATATAGCAGCGCTGGAGGCGCTTCTAAAGGAGCACAGGGATAAGTATGAGAAGGTGCTCCTGATAGTCGAGGGAGTCTACAGCATGGACGGCGACATTGCCCCCATACCGGAGTTCGTGCGCCTGAAGAGGGAGTATGGCCTCATCCTCATGGTGGACGAGGCACACTCGACCTGTGTGATAGGCGAGCACGGAGGCGGGGTTGACGAGCACTTCGCCCTTGCCCCGGACGATATCGACATAAAGATGGGCACATTGTCAAAGGGCTTGGGCACCTGCGGAGGGTACATCGCCGGTTCGGCGGCTCTTGTCGAGTGGCTCATGTACAACGCCCCGGGATTCGTGTTCTCGGTAGGTATTAGCCCAGTGCTCGCTGCAGCATGCCTTGCAGGCATCAAGCTCATCAGGAGGGACAACTCCGCCGTCAGGAAGCTTCATGCGAACATCGGCTGCTTCATGAAGGCGGCGAAAGCCAGAAACCTTGATACGGTTCTGGCAGGAAGCACGGCGATAATCCCAGTGCTTGTCGGCCCGGATGAGGATGCCTTCGCACTGAGCATCCGGATGCTGGAGAAAGGCGTGTTCGTCCCTCCGGCAGTCTATCCGGCGGTACCCATGGGAAAATCGAGGTTGAGGTTCTGCGTGTGCAGCGGGCACAGCCAGAAGCAGATAGAAGAAGCCCTGGATTGCCTGATGGAAACTTCAGCGGAGCTGGGAATAATGCTGCCAGCTCCGTCATAGCGGACGTATTGGCAAAGAGCCTATTCGCCTTTTGATGAAGGGGGTGCCAAATGAAAGCAGAGGAGCTGTCGCTATTAGCCAGCGCCCTTTCCGACACCAACAGGATCGAGATATTGAGAATGCTAGCCGTGAAGGAGCTTTGTGCCTGCCATATCCTGGGATATCTCGGGATATCGCAGCCAACGCTGTCTTACCACATGAAGCTTCTTACGGAATCAGGCCTTGTCAGCGCATCGAGGAGGGGGAAATGGACCTTCTACTCCATAAGCGGGGAAAGGCTCGGCGAGTTCGCTGAAGCGATAAGAGAGATCCCTCAGGAAGCCATCGAGGACATCCCAGAGATGGAGTGCAAGGACTGACTGCATCTTCCTCCGCAAGCTCGCCGAATTCCGTGAGACAGAGGTTAAGGCGCGTATCACGTAAACATCAATGCGGTCGGCCTTCTTGAAAGGAAGTGTACCGAATGTCCTATTATGCCAAGCTTAAAGGCAGGCTTTGCTGCCTGTCTCCTGTAGATCCGGGGGATTACAAGCAGTTCGTGGCCTGGGTTAACGACCTCGAAAGCAGCCTGGGCATGATATTCCTTTCCTCGATCATAGGGGAGGAGAGGGAGCGGGAAGTGATGGAGAGGCTCTCCCAGGGCATGAACTTCGCCATAGTGGACCTTGCCACCGGAAAGCCCATAGGCTCCTGCGGAATACCGAGCATAGACGACAGGAACAGGCACTGCGAGGTGGGAATCTTCATAGGGGACGGGTCTTTCAGGGGGAAGGGTTACGGAACGGAGGCGCTTGGGCTTCTTTGCGAGTTCGCATTCTCCGTGCTTAACATGCACAGCGTCGCCCTCAGGGTATACAGCTACAACAAGCCGGCCATCAGATGCTATGAGAAGGTCGGCTTCAAGCACGCGGGGCGCTTAAGGCATGCTAAGCGGATAGGCGGCGCATGGCACGACGAGCTTCTTATGGACATAACCGAGGACGAATACTGCTTCGGCCAGGTAAGGGAAGCGGTCGAGACAAGGCAGGCGCTGGACATCTGATGGGAAAGACCTGGACGATGACTGCAGAGGAGGAAGCAGCAAATGCCATAACCCACGGGGTGATGGCTTTGATAACGCTTCTCGGGATACCCGCAGTAGCCGTGAAAGGTTACATTGAGGGCGGCCCACTATTCGCAGTCACGAAGAGCATTTTCATGATAAGCATGTTCGGGATGTTCATCTCATCCTGCCTTTACCATTCGATGCCGCCGTCAGGCGCGCACAAGAAGGTCTTCAGGCTGCTTGACCACATCTTCATCTACGTGGCCATAGCAGGGAGCTATACACCGTTGTCCATGATCGTCATCGGGGGCTGGCTCGGTTGGTCGGTCGTCCTGTTCCAGTGGGGCCTCGTGATTTTCGGAGCGCTATATAAGAGCCTATCGAAGCAGGCGGTACCAAGGGTGAGCCTCACATTCTACCTGCTTATGGGCTGGACCGCAGTGATCCTTCTGCCATCCATACTGAAGAGCGCAGGCTTCGGGTTGCTGATGACAATACTAGCCGGCGGATTGTTCTACTCGGTCGGAGCTATGATATATGCCATGAAGGGCTTCAAGTATCACCACATGGTCTGGCACATCCTCATCATACTGGGCGCAGCCTCACATTTCGTCGCCATAGTGTTCCTGGTTTGATATACCTGGCTTACATCGTAAGGCGTGGCAAGGGCAGAATCTGATGCACTCGCCTGGCACAGGCGAATCTGCAGAGCCTTCATGCTATTATATTCCCGTGGAGGTGTTATACGATGAAAAGGACAACTGCCTTGATCGCTGCAGCAGTGCTGCTCATGCTGACCGCGGTGCCGATAGCAGACGCCTACAACTATAAGTCGCACAGGGCCATAGCTGCGGAGGCATTCCATACCCTTGCAGTCTACTGGCCTGATGAATACAAGGACTACCAGAGCCTCAGGGGTTCTAGCCCGGAAGCAAGGTCCGCAAGGCTTAGGACTGCGTCCTTCTACGAGCTCGACAGCGCGCAGATGAGCATTGAGGAAGCGCCTGAAGTCGACAATTACAATGACGTTGAGCTGGTCAAAGTCAAGTCAAAGCCCGACAATCCGCACATAGACGAGGACTTCGTATCGAACGATGTCCCATCCTTCAGCTATGGAAGCTCCAATTTCACATCCTTCAACCACTTCATCGACATCAAGAAGGGCCCTGGCATATATGACGATTATGACGGATACTCGTTCGAGAGGGGCTCGGCTAAGGAGGGCGGCTTCCAAAAGGCTACAGATGCCGCCACCAGCTTCATCGAGAGGCTCTTCGCGTGGGTGACCGGGTTTTCGGTGGACAAGGGCATCACCTGGTGGTTCAGGGACAATTACGTACACGTCATGGGGCAGGAATGGTACAGAGGTTGCTCCCCGGCTATGGAGCGCTATTCCTATCCGGAGGGCGCCGGGAAGTTCGCAAGCAAGGAGGATGAGCTGAAGGACAGGTTCCCGAAATCCAGCCCCGGCGGAGGGGTCGGGGAGGGCATCCCGTTCTCGGTGTTCATGCCACTGGACAACCTCGCTAGGTTCTGGTACGAGAATTTTCTGAAGACCAAGGACCCTGTTGCGATGGGTGCAGTACTACATGCCGCAGCGGATGCATGCATACCCCATCACTCCTCGGGCTATTCCGGAAACTGGCATACACAGTATGAGCAGGATATCGAGGATAGGATCGCAAAGTGGATGTCAGTGGAAGGATACTCAGAGTCGGTGAAGGGCCTTGCTGACGCCTGGTTCTGGCTGGACCCGGACCCGCCGTCGGCGCTAAGGGGCAACGACTGGAGCAGGAGGCCGGCAATTAATTGGGATATCGACATGCTGATAACCTGGCTTGCACTAAACAGCTTCAAGTCCTATTGGGAAGTGTACGGGGAGTTCAAGGAAGGCTACATACTAAACGAGGACGATGCGCAGGGGCTGACCCGGCTTGCCACCGCGATGAGCCTTCTCATCATAAGGAAGGCGACTGCGGAGATATACCTGAAGTAGGGAGGAAGGGACTATAAGAGAAGCCCGGGCTCGACGCCCGGGCTTTTTCTCATTGATGGTGGCTTCTTACTTAGTGGTGCAGTTGTAGAAGTACTTGAAGCCGAACGGTGATATGATCACTCCCTGCAGGTTGGTCTTCTTCAGATACTCGTCGGTGTAGAAGAAGATCGGTGCAGCTACTGCATCGTCCATGATGACCTTCTCAGCCTGATGCAGCAAGGTGAAACGTGCCTTGGGATCTGAGGTGCTGGCTGCGGCCTTTGCGAGCAGGTCGTCGTACTTCGGGTTCGAGTACTGGCCGTCGTTGTTGCCGTTGCCGGTCGCGAACAGGTCCAGGAACGAGGTCGGATCGTCGTAGTCGGCGAGCCAGCCGTTGCGGGCGATCTGATAGTTGCCCTTGCGGCGCATGTCGGTGAACACGTTCCACTCGACGTTGGCGAGGGTCACGTCGATGTTGAGGGCCTTCTTCCACATCTGCTGGAGGGCCTCAGCTATGACCTTATGGCCGGTGCTGGTGTTGTAGACGTACTCAAGCTTCGGGAAGCCCTTGCCGTCCGGGTATCCAGCTTCGGCGAGCCACTTCTTGGCCTGGTCAACGTTCTTGGCATACTGGCTGGGATCTACGAACTTCGACTCGGGCTTCTGGCTGAAGTCCTTGTTGTCGGAGTCGGTGATTCCGAAGGCTACCATCGCGTTTGCAGGGATGGCGCCGCCGCCGCGGACTTCCTCGGCGATGTACTTGGTGTCGATTGCATACCATAGGGCCTTGCGGACGAGGACGTTGTTAAGCGGGGCTACCTTCACGTTGAATGACACGTAGTAGGTTCCGATCGTCGGAGCTACGTTGTACTCGGGCAGCTTTATGACGCTCTTGTACTCATCTATCGGATAGGTGTCGATGAACGACAGTTGATTGTTCTTGAATGCCGCGAATACTGCGTTGTCGTCAGAGAAGAGCTTGAAGGTGAGCTTAGGGACCTTCACGGTCGCCTTATCGTGATAGTAGCCGTTGGCGACCATCTCGATTACGTCATCCTGCACCCTCTTTGAGAGCTTGTACATGCCGTTGGAGACGAACTTCTTGGGGTCGAGTGTCCACTTGTCGTTAGGGGTGCCGTCTGCGTTCTCGACGATGTCCTTACGAACGGGCATGAAGGTCGGGAATGCGAGCAGCGACTGGAGGTAGGGTACGTTGAGCTTCATGGCCAGGACTATCGTCTTGTCATCCTTGGCGACGGTCTTGGTGAGGTCAACGTTGTCGGTGATGAGGTATGCATAGGGTGAAGCTGTGGATTCTGCTGCTGCGCGCTTCCATGCGTATACGAAGTCGCCAGCGACCAGCTTCTTGCCGTCGCTCCAGAACAGGTTATCCTTCAGCGTTATTGTCCAGGTCTTGCCATCGGCTGAAGGGACTGCGGACTTCGCGACTCCGAGCTTGAGTGAGCCATCTGCCGCGTAGGTGTAGATGCCCTCAAACAGGTGGCCGATGTAGATGGCGCCGTCAACAGCCGAGTTCAGGGCCGGGTCGATTGTCTCGGGTTCCGAGCCGACCGACACTGAAAGTGACGCGATAGGCGCTGCCGTCACGAGGCCGGTGAGGCTCGCAAAGGCGAGGATTAGGGCCAGTAATAGTGCGATCCTCTTCATTGTTTCTCCTCCTTGTTATTTGAACGCCTTAGGGCGTTTCAACACACTTATTATTATTTGCTAAATATACTCGGATTCCTACTTCCTGTCCAATAAATAACACGCGCACCAATGCCCCGGACCGACTTCCTTAAGCTCTGGGTCTGCCTCAGCGCAGATGGGCATCGCATACTTGCAGCGCTGCCTGAACCTGCAGCCGGGCTTGGGGTTTATGGGGGAGGGGACGTCGCCTTCGAGGGGCACCCTCTTCCTGGTGCGGCTTACCTTGGGGTCCGGTATCGGTATCGCGGAGAGCAACGCTTGAGTATATGGATGCAGCGGGGACTTGTAAAGTTCCTCGGTGTTCGTTATTTCCATCATCTTGCCCAGGTACATGACTCCGACGTTTGTGGATATATGCTTCACTACTGCAAGGTCATGTGCAATGAAAAGGTAGGTGAGCTGCAAGTTCTTCTGCAAGTCCTCGAGCATGTTCATGACCTGCGCCTGGATGGAAACATCAAGCGCGGATATGGGCTCGTCGCAGACTATAAACTCGGGGGTCACTGCAAGCGCCCTTGCGATTCCTATCCTCTGCCTCTGCCCGCCGGAGAACTCATGCGGATACCTGCTCCCGTGTTCGGGAGACAGGCCGACAAGGCATAGGAGCTCATGGATCTTCTGGTCCCTCTCCTTGCGGGTGCCGGCCATCCTGTGGATGTCCATGGCCTCTGCTATGATATCGCCTACTGTCATCCTAGGGTCAAGGGAGGCGTACGGGTCTTGGAATATTATCTGCATCCTGCGCCTTAAGGGGACCATGTCGACTTTGGTGATGTCATTGCCGTCGTAGAATATGTGGCCCGATGTTGGCTCATGAAGCCTCAGGACCGTGCGCCCGACCGTGGTCTTACCGCATCCCGATTCTCCAACAAGGCCGAAGGTCTCGCCTTTGTTTATGGTGAAGCTGATGTCATCCACGGCGTGTACGAACTTGGTAGGTTCGAGCCAACCGGCCTTGACTGGGAAGTACTTCTTAAGGTTCTTTACTTCAAGCAGCTTGCTCATCTGCACACCTCATTTCCGTCATCGGGGGCTGGCACGAACGGTTTGTCTTTGATCTGCTCATGCAGCAGCCAGCAGGCAGCCCTATGCTTGGGCCCCAGCTCAAAGAAGGGAGGCTGTTTCTCGATGCAGATCTTCATGCAGTACTCGCACCTGGGGGCGAATGAGCATCCTGCGGGAGGGCAAAGAAGGTCGACCGGAGTGCCCTCGATAGGGATTAGCCTCTCCTTCTTATCCAGGTGAAGCCTGGGTATGGACCTTAGAAGCCCCATGGTGTAGGGATGGCCAGGCTTCTCGAAGATGTCGAATATCGATGCCTCCTCGACTACCTTGCCGGCGTACATGACCATGACCCTGTCACACACATCGGAGATTATCCCGAGGTCATGGGTGATCAGGATGACGGACATGTTGATCTTCGCCCTGAGGTTCTTAAGAAGGTCGAGTATCTGCGCCTGGATGGTTACATCAAGCGCAGTGGTGGGTTCGTCGGCGATGACAAGCTTGGGGTTGTTGGCCAGTGCCATCGCGATCATGACCCTCTGCTTCATTCCGCCGGAGAACTCGTGAGGGTATTGCCTCATGCGCTTCTCCGGGAATGGGATGTCGACTAGCTCGAGAAGATGGATGGCCTTCTTGCGGGCGTCCTTCTTGGAGATCTTCTCGTGGACCAGTATGGCCTCTATAAGCTGGTTTCCGATTGTGAATACGGGGTTAAGGCAAGTCGTCGGGTCCTGGAAGACCATCGCTATGTCGCTTCCCCTGATCTCCTGCATCTGCTTTTCGGGGAGCGAAAGCATATCCTTGCCGTCGAACTCTATAGATCCGCTCACGACCTTGCCAGGAGGTGTTAAAAGCCCTATGAGTGCGTAAACCGAGACGGATTTGCCGGAGCCAGATTCGCCAACAATGCCGATTACCTCGCCCTTATTGAGATCCCAGCTGATTTCGCGCACCGCCTGGACTTCGCCGGCAGGCGTGAAGAACGATACCTTCAGGTCCTTAAGATTCACTAGATTTCCCATTTGTTTCCTCGCTTCCTGCCGTTAGGCTACTTCTTCATCTTCGGGTCGAGAGCGTCGCGCAGCCCGTCACCCAGCTGGTTGAAGGCCAGGATTATGAGCGCGATTATCACGGCCGGGAAGAGAAGCCTGTAAGGATAGGTGTAGACGCCGTTCATGGCGTCGGACGCAAGAGAGCCGAGGGATGCCATGGGGGCGGAGACTCCAAGTCCGATGAAGCTCAGGAACGACTCGACGAAGATCGCCGAGGGTATCTGGAATGTCGCTGTAACGATTATCGGGCCTATGCTGTTTGGTATGAGGTGCCTGAGGATGATCCTCCTGTTGCTTGCGCCCAGCGCTCTGGCAGCAGTGACGAACTCCTGCTCCTTGATCTGCATAACCTGCCCGCGAACCATCCTGGCCATGCCGACCCAGTACAGGAGCGCAAAAGTCAGGAAGATAGAGATCAGCCCGGGGCCGATTCCAGCAAGGCCGCTTAGAACCCCGCCTGACTCGAATAGCTGAGTCAGAGGGTCCTTCAATGTAACGGATAGGAGAATGACTATAAGGATGTCAGGGACTGAGTACAGTATCTCCACGAACCTCATCATGAGGTTATCTGCCCAGCCTCCCAGAAGGCCTGCAATAGACCCATATATCGATCCAATCACCAGTATTATGAATGTCGCTATCAGGCCGACAAGCAGTGAGATCCGAGTGCCGATCATAACTCTGACCATCAGGTCCCTGCCGAGCTTGTCGGTGCCCATCCAGTGCGTCAAAGACGGCGCCTGGTCGACATCCTCCCTTATCTGCTGCTCATATGTATAGGGCATTACTGCCGGGCCGATGAACGCGAAAAGGAATACTATCAGAATCACCACGATCGATGCCATGGCGACCTTGTTCCTCTTTAGGCGTCTGCCGGCATCCTGCCAGTATGTAGTCGATGGTCGCATAGTCGCAAGCTGTACACGTTCCGATTTGGGAACGGGTGCGAACATCTCGGGGTCTACCTGCATGCTAAAAGTGTTCTTATTCATTCCGCACCCTCCTTTACCTGAGCTTAATCCTGGGATCGATCAGCGGATAGAGTATGTCGACCACAAGATTCATTATTATGATGAAGCCTGCCAGGAATATCGTGGTACCCATTATCATCGGGTAGTCCCTGGCATTAATTGAGTCAATGAAGAATTTGCCGAGGCCCGGTATCGTGAATATCCTTTCGACTACGAAACCACCTGAAAGGATGTATGCCGTAAGGGGGCCAAGGTAGGTGACGACTGGAAGCACGGAGTTCTTAAGAGCATGCTTTCCGATAACCAGGAACTTGTTGAGGCCCTTCGCCCTGGCGGTGCGTATATAGTCCTGGCTGATCACATCGAGCATCGAGGACCTTGTGAGCCTGGTAATGTAACATGTGGGATAAAGCGAGAGCGCAATCGACGGCATTATGTAGTTCTTCCAAGAATCAAGCCCGAAAGTGGGCAAGATCGGCCAGAGAACCCCGAAGATTATCAGCAGCAAGGTGCCTATCACGAATCCCGGCACCGCTATGCCGAAGGTGGTGAACAGCATAATCAACCTGTCAAGCCATTTCTCATGGTTCAGGGCAGCGAGGCTTCCGAGAGGGATTCCCAGCGATACGGCGAATACGAGGGCGATCAAACCCACCTTGGCTGATATCGGGAATTTATCGGAGATTATCTCGTTGACAGTCCTGCCCTTGTATTTTATGGTAGGCCCGAAATCGAACCTTGCCACGTTCTTCATGTATGTGATGTACTGGTCCAGCATCGGCTTATCAAGGCCGTACTTCTTGTTCAGAGCCTCGATGACGCTTGGGGGAAGGCCCTTCTCCGAGTTAAAGGGGCTCCCAGGGACGAAGCGCATCAGCACGAAGGTCAGCGATGCGATGAGGAATATCGTGACTACAGCTGATAGGACGCGCCTAACTATGAACTTCCACATATGCCCAACTCCTTGGATTTTCGTCGTTCGACGATTTTGCTACAAACTTAATGATAATACACCCAAGCCTATAAATGTAATATATTGTGCTTCTCGACACTATCTCTGCCATACTCTGCCATTCCAGATGGAGCATCCCACTTAAGCTAACGCCTCTTGAAGCTTCCGCTCTCAATCATTGCGGCCATGATTCCGTCCCAGAACATGAACGTATCGATCCCTGCACCTTCTACTGCATATGGTTCGGAATCCAGCACCATGCTGTAAGCTGAATCCTCATCGTATGCTGGCCAGGCGGGAAGCCCTGCAGGCGAGGGTGACCCAAGCCCGGCGAAGGAGGTCCAGTAGTCGGTGAAGAGCCTTGCCATGTTCCTCTCCTGTGCGGGAAACACTGCGTTGTCCACCGTCCCGAACAGGTACAGGACGTCAGAGGAATGGAATGCCCCTAGGCCGGCCGACTTCAGAAGCTTCCCTGCATATGAGAAGACATATCTGTAGGCTTTGTTCCCTGCCTTGGTGTGCAGGATAGCCGCAAGGGTCGAGGAGTAAGAGAAGATGGAATCTGCCATCAAAGTCGCGAACGCCCTTCCAGGTACGGTCTGATCGAATGGGTAGCGCTCAGAGATCTCATCTGCGTGCTCTCCGAAATACCTATTGAGGTAACTAATATGTTCCTCTTCGCTCTTTGGTCCGTCCGAGGCGATTATCCCCAGCTCGTCGGAAGTAGAACCGACGATGAGGGGGACATGCATCTGGTTTCCGGCCTTCCATACATCGAGCGGCTGTGTATTGAACAGGTAGCCGTCTATGCATAAGAGGTCAAGGGTGCTCCTTGCCGGCATCATCCCGTCGTTCTGCGGGGTCATCTTTAGTAGCTGCTCCCAGCTCAGTGACCTCAAAGCTTCCAGCGAGCCGGGGCTATCCGTTATGCCCTGCCTGGCGGCGATATCCATCCAGAACCGGCTGGCTTCCTCTTTCGTCCTCAGGTTGAAAGGTATGGCGCCGCTTTGAGCGATGGCCGCCTTGTAAAGCCCTTGTGACAGGGATGACGACATCAAGGCAAGGACGCTCACAGCACCTGCCGATTCGCCGAAGAAGGTAACGTTGTCAGGGTCGCCGCCGAAGGCCGAGATGTTGTCCCTGACCCATCTTAGGGCTGCAATCTGATCAAGAAGGCCATAGTTGCCGTATGAGCCGCCAGTGGAAGGATCGGCAAGCCCGGGATGGCAGAAGAAACCGAATACGCCCAGCCTGTAGTTGAATGTGACTACAACTACACCCTTTTTCGCAAGGTATGCGCCGTTGTAGAAGGTCTTCGCCGCCGAGCCGGTAAGAAAAGAGCCACCGTGCACGTAAACCATGACGGGAAGCCTTGAATCCTGGCTTTCAGCCGGAGTCCAGACGTTAAGATACAAGCAGTCCTCATCGAACGTCTCGAGCTGCAGGTCCAGGTCGGTGGAGGCCGGGTAGGACGGGCAGCTGCTGGAGAAGTTGTCGCATAACAGCGGGATCTTCCACGGTTCAGGGTCGACTGGAGCCCTCCACCTCAGTTCGCCGACAGGCGCAGCGGCGTAAGGTATGCCTTTGAAGACCCTGTGCCCGGTGAATGCGAGCGCGCCGATTACTGGGCCGAACCTGGTCTGAACTACCAGCGGCACCTTTCCGGACGCAGTTTGCGCAACCACTGTGGAAACCATGAGGAAGGCACAGATCAAAAGTGCCTTCAACCTGCCTCGCATGGGACGGCACCTCCTATACAAGGTATTATTATAGCACTATGAAGCGGTATTCAGAACTGCATATGAAATCAGACGATGCCTGAGGCAGAAGCGATCGAAAGGGATGAATCCCCGTACCTGCTCCTTATCTGGTCCATGGCCGATGTGAGATCAAGCTTCCTTCTGTCGTCAGCAAGCAGGGGAAGATTCAGGCAAGCTTCCTCAACTCCGGACAGGCTGCTTAGGCAGAACCCTATCAGCCTGACCCGGGTCCCGGGAACGAACAGCTCCCTGAATGCTCCCAAGGCATGCTCTGCAGATTCGAAGCCGGTGTAAATGCATCTTTTAAGGGTGACGGACCTGTGCGCCGTCACGAAATCAGGGTATCTGAGTATCACCGTCAGCGTTCTCGCGCACTGCTTGTGCCTTCTCATCCTTGAGCTAACCCTGTCTGCCAGGTAGCAGATGCAATGTTCCAGAGATTCCTGGTCATCAACATCATAAGGAAGCGTCATCCTGCATGATACGCTCTTAGGGGGAATGCCCCTGTCATCATCAACGCTGTCGCCTGTGCCTGACAGCACCGAGCTTATCGCGCCTCTGTCCAGGCCCAACTGACCCAGGACCTCTCCCGGGGCGTGTCTTAGCTGTCCTAGCGTGCGAATACCCGCAAGATGAAGGAAGGAGGAGGTCGCCTTTCCGATCCCGAGAAGCCTTTCGACTGCAAAGCCGTCCAGAGCCTCCGGCAGATCCTCCGGCAGCAGCACGGACAGCCCCCTGGGCTTCACTATCTCCGAGGCAAGCTTGGCCAGCACCCTTGTAGGAGCAAGCCCGATGGATACAGTGATGCCTAAAGCCTCTTCGACCCATGAGGAGTAACCGGCGAGAATACCATGAGCTTCGCTGTATGTTCCTCGGAAGTCTGCATAGAACTCGTCGATTGAGGAGCTCTCTACATCCAGGCCCATCTCGATCAGCCGGCTCTCCATCCTTCTATGGACGGAAAGGTAGTAACTGAAATCGCCCCCTACGATTACGGCACCGGGGCAAAGCTCCAATGCCTGTTCGGGGGGCATTCCAGCCTTGACTCCCTTCCTCTTTGCTGGGTATGAGGCGGAAGAGACAACGCTTCTTGTGCCGGGGGGGCCTGAGATGAGCACCGGCAGTCCCCTTAGCGACGGGTTTCGAGCCTGCTCGCATGAGGCGAAGAAGGCGTCGCAGTCAAGAAGCGCCTTAGGCATCTCCCATCAGCTTCCTTTTCAATGCGCGGGCGTTTCGCGCAGCCTTTCCCATATGGCAGTTGTTCATGTAGATGTATGTGTCCTCAGCGGCCTTCTCAAGCTTGTGGATGCCGGGAATCCACTCGTCGAGCTCGTCTTCGCCGTATTCGTAGTCGTAGCGGTCCTTGCCCGGCCCATGCGACCACCAGTCGCGGGCATTCCTGCCATGGAATCTCAGGTAGGTGAAATCTGCCGTGACCGCCACCAGAGGCGGGAAGAGGCCGGGTATCCGAGGCTCGTCAACGCAGCACAGCGCCAACCCCAGCCCACGAAGAGCGTCAAGGGCGGACTGGTTTGCCCAGGAATCGTTTCTGAACTCGACTGCCGTCCTCATGCCGGTGAAGCTTAAGGCAATCTGCTCCAGCCTCATGAGGTTTTTGCTGCTCATCCTGAAGGACCAGGGGAATTGGACAAGCACCGCCCCCAACCTTCCTGCATCGATGAGGGGGAGCAGGGCATCTGCGAACTTGCGCGCGTTAGTCGCTGCCTCTTCGCCTGTGATTACATAATCATGGGTTATCGACTTGTGCGTCCTTACGGAGAACATGAACCCGGCCTGCGTCCTCTGCACGAAGCCCGCCATAGACTTGGGGCTGGGCATCGCGTAGTACGTGTAGTCCAGTTCCACTGTGCTGAACTCGCCAGAATAGATATCAAGCATCCCATCGGAAGGGGTGCCGGGCGGGTAGAATGGGCCTACCCAGTCCTTATAGCTGAAACCGGATGTCCCGACGTAAATCATTCGCACCTCCGGAACACATGTTCTATTTCGATTCTACGACACCTGGCGTGCTTGTCAACCTCCATTGGAATATAATGGTCTTACAGGAACAAGCGGGCGCTATCTTGGCAAATGCAAGGAGGTGCACGCCGTTCTCGCTAACCTGCAACCATGCGGCCACATCTGCCTCGATGCATGACGAAAGAGAATACGCGGAATACGCAGGGCGATGCCGGAAAGGAAACCGCTATGGCTGGAATGAAGCTTATCTGTACCGATATTGACGGAACACTGGTGACCGAGGACCATATCACAATACCAGCCCCGAACCTGGAAGCGCTGAACAAGGCGCAGGAGGGGGGCGTCAGGGTCGCCCTGGTCTCAGGCAGGGGTGTGTACAGCCAGTCGCCTTTCATCAGTAGGCTAAGGCTCGATGAATACAAAGGCTTCCTGATCGCCTTCACTGGAGCGCGCATCGTCGAGGCGGATACGAAGTCGGAGATATTCAGCCTGCCCATACGAATCCAGGATGCCAACGGCCTGTATGAGTTCGTCAGGCCGCTTAACCTGGACTTGATGCTCTACGACGACGCCGAGGGCGTCATGCATGCAACAAGGGACAACGAGTACACAAGGTTCGACCAGAAGGTCACAGGGATGGAATTCAGGGTCCTGAGGAACATCGATTCAAGGATCGGGTTCACATTGTTCAAGTGCATAATTGCCGGTGATACGAGAAGGATGGACACCTGCATGCCGATCATTAGGGACTGGTTTTCGGATAGGTTCAGCATAACAAGGTCCTCCGGCTATTTCGCGGAGTTCAACCTCTCAGGTGCGACAAAGGGCGATGCAATGGCTCTGGTATCGCGCAGGCTGGGAATTGGCGAGGATGAGGTGCTTGCCGTCGGCAACGGCGAGAACGATGTGTCGATGCTTAAGAGGGCCGGCATGTCTGCGGCCCCGGCTGACGCGATGGAAGAGGCAAGGCGCGCCGCCAAGTACGTGTGCAGAAGAAAGAACAGCGAGGGGGCGCTCGCCGAGGCCATCGAGCACTACTTTGGTTGATGGTGAAATATCCTAAACATTGTTGCATAATATAGCTAAAGTCCAAATATATACGAGGAGGGAAACCAATGCGCAAAGTCCTGTCGCTGTCTTTGGCGCTCATGATAATCATAGGCGCCGCAATGCTGGGAACGGCCGCGGAACCGTCAGGCAAGCTGTCAGTCCTGATCATCATCCAGGAGGGAGAGGGCAAGGCGGTAATTGAAGGCTTCAAGAAGCTCTATCCCAAGGTGGCAGTCGATTCCCTAAGGATGTCGGCATCCGAGGGGACTGCAAGGGTCAAGGCAGAGAAGATCGATCCCACTTTCGACATAATCCTGGGCGGCCCTTCCGACAACTTCGAGATCCTGAAGAAGGAGAAGGCGCTTCTTCAGTACAAGCCCGCTAACGCGAAGGAGATACCTGCCGACTACCAGGACAACGAGGGATACTGGTATGGCCTGTATGTAGGACCCCTCGCCATCGCAATCAACACGAAGAGGTACCTGGAGAAGGGTTACAAGGAGAAGCTGGGCAAGGACTGGAGCCAGATCACACTTGACGACCTCACCAAGGTCGTGGCGGCAAGCGGGATCAAGGACGTCACCGTCGCCAACCCGAAGTCCTCGGGAACCGCGAAGATGTTCATCTCCGGCCTGTGGCAGTACTACAACTCCATCGGACTGGACGGCAAGGCCAAGACCAAGGAGTGGTACAAGGCGCTGCATCCGAACGTAGGCAATTACCAGACCTCAGGAACCGGCCCTGTGAAGTCGGTAAGCCAGGGCGAGTTCACGTTCTGCATCACCCCGATGCATGACGTATACCTTTACAAGCTCGACAACCCCGCAATAGGAGTGGTGGAGTTCAAGGAGGCCGGCTGGGAGATCGGTGCAGTAGGCGCTGTCGCAAACTCTCCGAACCAGGTCAACGCGAAGCTCTTCATGGACTACCTTACTTCTGCGGCAGCCGGGAACGTCCTTTCCAGCTACTCCCAGAAGATACCCTGCAACTCCAACTCTGACGGACCTACGGTAGGCAAGCCGCTTTCCAAGACCGTCTACTTTAAGGCGTACAACTACGATTTCACCACATTGAAGGACGCCGAGATCAAGGACCTGTTCAGCGAGATTACCGGCCTATAATAGGCACATGACGACGGCGGCGGGCGAGATTTCCGCCCGCCGCTTTTTACGAAATGAGGGGACTGCTATGGAACAAGCCCCCGTCAGGGAGAAAAGGGGAGCTATCGAACAGCTCAGAGGAATCATAAGGGACCCGTCGCTTCTTGCGATGCTTCTGATCGCATTCGCGATTGTCGCGGTCTTCATTGTCTACCCCCTCTGGAAACTGATGGCGAACACTACCCTCGAAACGTGGAGGAACTTCTTCGTCAAGCCGACATACGGAAGGGCATATGCAAGGACGGTATATTCATCCCTGCTTTCGGCCTTCACGGCAACTGCGCTCGCCTTCCTGTATGCATATTCCATCGAGTACACGGAGATAAAGTTCAAGAAGTTCTTCAGGTTCATAGCCTTCCTTCCGATGCTGGCGCCCTCATCCATGACGGGCATGGCATTCATAATGCTCTTCGGAAGAAACGGGCTTCTTACGACCAAGCTTATCGGAGTAGAGGTGGAGATATACGGTTTGCCGGGCATATGGCTTGCGCAGACCGTGGCGTTCTTCCCGATGGCCTTCGTCGCTATATCTGCAGTGCTCAGAGCGATATCGCCCAACATCGAGATTGCGGCGCAGAACCTCGGAGCCAAGGGGCTGCGCCTGTTCAGGACGATAACGCTGCCGCTGGCGGCCCCCGGAGTCCTGTCGGCCTTCCTTCTGGTATTCATAAACGCTATGTCGGACTTCGCAAACCCTAAGCTGCTGGGCGGGCTTTTCGTGACATCGCCAGTACAGGCGTATGGGGTTGTGACCGGGGACGCGGACTTCGGCATGGCGGCGACGATTTCGGCAATGCTCCTGATACCTTCTCTTGCCATATTCATCGGCCAGGCATACATAATGGCGAAGAAGTCGTTCGTTACCGTGACAGGAAAGCCGGTGGCAGGCCTCAGGAGGATCTCCATGAGCAAAGGCGCTGAAGTCGCCGGACAGGTCTATGTCATGTTCATAGCGGCGCTGTTCTTCCTGGTGATCGGAGTGGTCGCATTCTTTGCCTTTGCTGATCCTAAGGCATATTATGCGGGCAGGTTCGTACTTACTTTTAAGGGATTCGCCGAGACCATGCAGTTTAACGCCTATACATTCAGGAACTCGCTGATAATCGCCGCCGCTGCTGGCATACTGGCCTCTGTGGTCGGGCTTCTGCTGGCGTTCCTGAACTCAAGGAAGGAGTTCCCGGGAAAGCGCCTACTGGACTTCTCGGCGATACTCCCCAACACGCTTCCGGCAACGTTCCTGTCCCTGGCCTTCCTGCTGTCGTTCCAGAGGATGCTGATGCTGGGGCCTGTCCCTATACTGCCCAAGCTTACCAAGACGATCTTCATCATGATAGTCATACAGGCGGTGCGACAGCTTCCGATCGGTTACAGGAACGCGCTGTCGGGCTTCAAGCAGATTGACAAGTCCATTGAGGAGGCCTCCACGAATCTTGGCGCGAATGTGGGCAAGACGATAGGAAACGTGGTGCTTCCGATGCTAAGGCCGGCGTTCATCTCATCGGCGGTCTATAATTTCATTTCCGCGATGATCGCAGTATCGGTAATCATCTTCGTCGTGACGCCGCAATGGAACGTCGCCTCCATCGTAGTCTACAGCAGGGCTGACTCAGGGTATTACTCCGAGGCAGGAGCAATGTCGCTGGCCATCATGGGGATCATCCTCGGCACGCTGTGGCTGGTTAATCTGCTCTCTCGCGGGAGGATCAAGGTATTCGATTGATGCAAGGGGTGACATGCGTGGACAAGTATCTTATTGAGCTCAAAGGCATACATAAGGTGTTCGGCACCAATACGGTGCTAAACGACATCAACGTGGGTTTCGAAGAGGGGCGCTTCGTCACTTTCCTTGGTCCTTCAGGCTGCGGCAAGACCACGCTTCTAAGGACGATAGCCGGATTCTACACTCCGGACAAGGGTGAGGTATGGATAGACGGCAAGAGGGTCGACGCCCTGCCTGCCCATAAGAGGAACACTCCCATGGTCTTCCAGGAGTACGCCCTGTTCCCGCATATGAACGTGTTCGATAACGTGGCATATGGCCTAAGGCTTCAGAAGATGGGAAAGAAGGATATCACCGAGCGAGTCGAGGAGGCCCTCTCCCTTACGAACATGCTTCAGTACAAGGACAGGAACCCTAACCAGCTGTCAGGAGGCCAGCAGCAGAGAGTCGCTATTGCGAGGGCGATTGTCATGCGCTCCAAGATACTCCTGCTTGATGAGCCGCTCTCAAACCTTGACGCCAAGCTGAGGGAAAGCGTCAGAGTCGAGCTGAGGATGCTGCAAAGGCAGCTTAAAAGGACGTTTATCTATGTTACGCACGACCAGAGCGAGGCGCTTGCCATGTCCGACGTCATCGTGGTTTTCAACAAGGGCAGGATCGAGCAGGTAGGCTCCCCGATGGAGGTATACTTCAAACCTGTCAGCAAGTTCGTCGCCGACTTCATCGGGGTGTCGAACTTCCTCGAGGGCAAGGTCAAGGTGGACGCAGGGTCCATCGGCATTGAACATGCGGGAGCGTACTTCTGGGCGATCTCCGGCGGCGGCTTTGCCACAGGAGACCATGCGGTCTTCTCGATCCGGCCCGAATCGATCACCATATCGAAAAGCAGCTGCTCGCAAGGCGGTTCATCCTGCCTTGCCGTAAGCATATTGCAGGGGATGTTCATAGGTGAGAAAGTAAGGTATGTGGCAAGGGATGCGTCAGGGAAGGACTGGATCATCGACAAGCACGACACCCAGGAGATAATCTCGGGCGAGGCGTACCTGTCGGTTCCTCCGGACAAGGCGCATGTAATCAAGGAGTAACCGAAAAGAGCGTGAACTGCGCAGGCTTTGCTGATCTCTCTGCGGAGCCTGCGCCTCGCATTGCTGGATGGGGAGAACGGGCTGATGAAGAGGCTGATAATCGTAAGCGGCACGATGGGAGTGGGAAAGACCAGCACATGCTCATCCCTCTACAGGATGGCTCCCAGGACCGTCTGGCTTGACGGTGACTGGTGCTGGCTCATGAATCCGTGGGACATGTGCGAGGAGAACAGGCGGATGGCCATGTCGAACATTATCTGGATGCTGAGGGCTTACCTCAAGAACTCTACCTTCGACAATGTGGTCTTCAGCTGGGTTCTTCACAGGCAGGAGGTAATCGACGAGCTAATGGATGGCCTTGACGGCCTGGATTTCACGCTCAACGCCTATGTGCTGACCTGCTCGCCTCAGGCCCTCGAAGCCAGGATGCTTGCGGAAGGAAGGAGCAGGCAGCAGTTGCATGACAGCCTCGACCGGATGCCATTGTATTCGGAGATCGGCTGGCCCCAAGTGAACACCGACGGCATAGACTGCCACGCGGCTGCAGCGAGAATTGCCCATCTATCAGGCATGTGCCGGGAAGGAGGAGAGGCATAGCAGTGAGGATCGCAAGCGGCATGAAGGGCATCCTGGACAGGTTGGTCACGTATATGATGCGGAACATGCAGGCACCGCTCTCAAATAAGGAGAGGCGTTCATTCGAAACCAGGATGTACGCCGAATACCTGCGCTTCATCGCCCCGATAGGGATAATAACGGCCTTCCTTCTGATATGCCTCGCCCCGCTGCACTACCTTGGCATTCTTGGTTACGAGGGCTCGCACTCCGTGGCCACCACCTACGTATTAGTGGGTTTTGCCGGGACTATGCTGGCCTTCTCCCTGTACTGCGTTCACCTTCTCAGAAGCAGGGATGTCGAATCGCTTCCTCTTAACCTAGACTACGCCTTCAATTCGATAGTGATAGCCGGATCACTCATTGCAAGCCATATAAGCGCAGACACGTCCGGCGGCATGTCGATGTTCTATGTGTCGCTTACAGTCACGCTCCTTATGTTTAGGCTTAGGCCGGGCAGGTACAGGCTCTTCATGGTTCCATGGTATGCTGCGGCGGCTTTCATGGTCTTCCAGAGGTTCGGCGCTGGTAAAGCGTTCTTCGCCGAGATGTCGAATGTAACAGTCCTCTTCCTGATACTTGTAGTCATATATTCCATAATGGACGCAAGCAGGGTGAGGCTGCATCATGCCACCAGGGAGGCGGAAAGGGCTGCTGAGGAGCTAAGGAGAAGCAATGCGAAGCTGAGCGCCCTTAAGGAGGAAAGCGAGCAGAAGGCCCTCCTTATCGAATCGAAGAACACTGAGCTGGCAAGGCTTAATGACAAGCTTGTGCAGCTTTCCGAGCGTGATGCCCTGACCGGGGTAGCCAACCGGCTAAAAGGGAGCGCGATACTCGAGCATGAGTGGAACAGGGCGCTAAGGACGAGGGAAAGCTTCGGGCTTCTTATTGTGGATGTGGACTTCTTCAAGGACTACAATGACTATTACGGGCATCCCAAGGGCGATGAGTGCCTGAAAAGGATAGCTGAGGTCAACTGCGCCACTTTCAACCGGGCATCAGACGTGGTTGTCAGGTATGGGGGCGAGGAGTTTTATGTCATATTGCCCCAAACATCCGAGGAAGGGGCAAGAAAGCTTGCGGCCAACCTCGTCAGGAGAGTGAAGGATGCGCGCCTGGAACACCAGGCCTCGCCTATTGCGGCTTATGTTACGGTGTCAGTCGGCGCGACAAGCATGACGCCGGGAGTTGACCTTACAGTGGAGGACATGTTTGCCGCTGCCGACAGGGCGCTGTATGACGCCAAGGACGGGGGCAGGGACATGTACTGCTACAGGAAGGCGCAGTTCAGGCACGCAGAAGGATTGATAGAGGGCGAACCGGATATTTGACGGAGGTAACCGATGAAGGTAGGATTCCTTGGATTGGGGCTCATGGGAAGCCCCATGGCGATGAACATAATGGGGGCCGGTCACAGCCTTTCCGTTTATAACAGGTCGGAGCAGAAGCTCAGGCCGTTCACCGAGGCAGGGGCGGAGATAGCCGGAACGCCAGCTGAGCTTGCAGAGCAATGTGAGTTGGTAGTCACATGCGTGAGCGACACAGCAGATGTCGATGCTGTCTATTTCGGCCGCGAAGGGATACTTGAAGGCGCCCATGCGGGACTTGTCACCGTGGATTGCAGCACCATAATGCCTGATGAGGAGAGGAAGATCGCTGAGCGCGCTGCAAGTCTGGGGGCAAGCCATCTTGACGCACCGGTGTCCGGGGGAGTCAAGGGTGCAAAAGCCGGCACGCTTGCTATAATGGTAGGAGGCGACGAGGTGGCTTTCGAAAAGGCCAAGCCGGTCCTAGACGCGATGGGAAGCAACGTCACGTATATGGGTCCCAGCGGATCCGGGCAGGTGATAAAGCTTGCCAACCAGACGGTGCTGGCTGGTAATATCATGGGCTTATGCGAGGGCCTTACTCTGGCTAGGAAGCATGGGCTGGACATGCAGAGGGCGCTTGCGGTGCTTTCCAAGGGCACTGCGTCGAACTGGCCGCTTGTGAACATGGGCGACCAGATGCTCAAGGGGAACTGGGAGCCGGGCTTCTACGTCAGGCATTACAGGAAGGACCTGTCCATCGTCCAGTCTATGGCCAGGGAATCGAATGTCTGTGCGCCATGCTCATCGCTTGCGCTATCGCTGTATAATTCCCTTGCCAGCGCTGAAGGCGGGGATGAGCTAGGTTATCAGGCTTTGCTGAAACTATTCTACGAATTGTCGGGGATTGGTGAAGATGAGAGGAAACAATAACGCAACAAGGTTCACGATGGTCATTATTGCCGCGATCGTGCTGGCGGCAACGTTCGCCGGGCTAACCCAGGCAGCACCTGAAGGCCTGGTCGGGAAGACTGCTCCGTTTCTAGCGTACAAGGACAGCCAGGGCAACGAGATAAGAATCGGCGACGGAAAGGTCGCCATCGTCTATTTCTGGCAGACCAACTGCTCCGCCTGCTCCACGATGATACCGTTTCTTAACAGGATGCACGAGGAGTACGGACCCAAAGGCCTTGTCGTGCTCGGAATCGGGGTCATGGAGAGCGTCCTCAGAAGCGAGAAGTACAGGGCTGACAAGGGGCCGAAGTATCCCCTTATACCTGACCAGCAGGGGAAGGTGACGATCGGTTTCGGCATCAACCTCACACCCAGCGCATTCATCATCAGGCCTGACGGCAAGGTGGCTATGTTCCTGGTCGGTTACACGCAGGCTGACGACCAGATATACGAGGCGAACGTAAAAGCCCTTCTGGGCATATGATTGGGGGTATCCCGATGAAGGGAAGAACATGGGCTGCAGCCCTGCTGTTGCTCGGTGTCGGCCTTGCCCTGATGGTGGCGGGCGGGTTGAACGGGGAGTTCACCGCCATCCTCCTCAATGCTAAGATTCTATGCCTTTCCTGCATCGGGGTGCAGTAGATGGCTGGGTATGAGAGGCTGAGGACTTATGTTCAGACAGGGGCAGCCATCGTTCAGAACTCCTACTTCTTCAAAGACCTGAAGTTCTGCCCTACACCGGCGCTGAACTGCTATGCATGCCCGCTGGCAGTCACCGCCTGTCCCATGGGCAGCTTGCAGAACCTGATAATCAAGGGCTACCTTCCTCTGGCTATAATCGGCTTTCTGGTAAGCGTTGGTGCGCTAATCGGCCGCGCCGCCTGCGGTTGGCTTTGCCCGTTCGGCTTCATACAGGACCTCCTCTCGAAGGTGAAGGTCAGGAAGATCAGCATTTCCAACAGCCATGGCTGGACTAGGTATGCCGTGCTCCTGCTGCTGGCGGTATTGGCTCCGATAATGGTCGGACAACCCATATTCTGCAAGGTGTGCCCTGCCGGCACGCTCGAGGCTGGGATCCCGCTTGTCATCGGCGACGCCTCCATCAGGTCGATGGCGGGCCTTCTCTTCGTGCTGAAAGTGGCGATATTAGTAGCGGTGATTGCTGCTGCCATCTACATTAAAAGGCCCTTCTGCAGGTTCCTGTGCCCTCTGGGAGCCATTTACTCGCCCTTCACCTTTTCTGCCAGCACGACGCGCACTTTTCGTACGAAAGGGCTGGTGTAGGAGCC
>CAZNZD010000020.1:0-23791 GCA_964577435.1 uncultured Clostridia bacterium | reverse complement strand
GGCATACTCCCCATCGACTACAAGACGGGCTCAGCCGTCCATGGAAGCTTCTCCGAGCAGCTCGAGAAGCTTTTCGACAATATCAGCGGCCTGCTTGCGTCTTCCGGCTGCGCTAAAGGCGACGTCGTTAAGGTAGGGGCCTATATCTCCAGCATCGCGCTGTGGGACGAGTTCAACGCCGCCTACTGCGCGTTCTTCGGCGACCACAAACCTGCCAGGACCATACTTCCCCTTGGCGGTAAGCTGCATTACGGCCTCGATGTCGAGATGGACTTCGTAGCCGAGCGGAGGAGCTAGATGGCAGCGAACAGGGACGCTTTCCTCAGGTGCGCGGATTGCGGCAGGGAGCAGGAGATGCGGGGGAGCGCATTCGAGTGCTCCTGCGGCGGGCTGCTCGACGTCGCGGGCCTTGATGACGCGTTCGACCCCGATGCAATCGACTGCCATGCCCACGGTATTTTTCGGTACCGAAGCATGATGCCATCATCGGTGGATGCTTTCTGGAGGGCGGCGACCATGGGGGAGGGCCTGACGGGCCTTGTCGAGATAGACGGCAGCAGAAGGATTTCGGCGAAGATGGACTTCGCCATGCCGACCCTTAGCTTCAAGGACAGGGGCGCGGCAGTGCTCATGGCCTCGGTCAAGGGCTTCGGCGTAAGCGGGGTCATACAAGATTCCAGCGGCAATGCAGGCAACTCTGTCGCCGCATATGCCGCAAGGCTTGGCATCGGCTGCGAGATATTCGTGCCCGAATCCACCTCACCCAATAAAGTCTCGCAGATAAGGGCATACGGTGCGAAGGTGACCCTTGTACCGGGGACGAGGGAGGATACCGCCGCGGAGGCGCTGAGCCAGGCCAGGTCCGGCAGGTATTACGCGAGCCACGTCTATAACCCGCTCTTCTATCAGGGTACCAAGACCTACGTGTATGAGCTGTGGGAGCAGACGGGAGGAAAGCTTCCCGACGTGCTCGCGCTTCCCGTAGGAAACGGCACGCTCCTGCTGGGTGCATACCACGGCCTGATGTCGCTGGTAAAAGGCGGCGCGATAGAGCGAGTGCCGAAGGTGGTGGCGGTGCAAGCGGAGAGGTGCGCGCCTCTGTACGAGGCTTTCATAAGCGGCAAGGATGTTGTCGAGCCGGTCGTAAACAGGGGGACCGCAGCAGAAGGCATTGCCATTGCCGCCCCAAAGAGGGGGGCAAGCATGTTAGCCGCATTAAGGGAGCTCGGCGGGAGCGTGGTAACGGCGCCAGAGGATGCCATCGATGCCTGCGGAAAACAGCTTGCCGGCTCAGGCGTATTCGTCGAGCCGACATCGGCCGCCACTCTAGCCGGGCTCAGATCATGGCTTGAAGAGACCGGCTTCGATGGCACGAGCGTCGTGCCGATGTGCGGGGCGGGACTCAAATCGCTGCACTAGGATGGCTGGTTCTTCGTTGCGGTCTTCAGCCGGTCTACGCACATGTTCCACTTGTAGGTGCTCTCCATCGGGTCATGGAACACCATGTTGTAAAGGGCGACCCTGTTGTGCATGAACTCCACTATCCTGTGATGCTTTCCTTTGATCGCCGAGACAGTGAAGCCCTCTATCTCTTCGAAGCCAAAGGCCGAAGGGCAATCTGCATCCGTCTTAAGCTCGATTCTGTCGTCGAATAGGCTCATCTCGCCGGTTCCTATCGGATGCAGCGGCTTTGACTTCCTGCTCCTTCTGATGGTCACCTCGAACGGGCCGAACAGCGGGCTTCCCTTGGGCTTCGATGCCAGGTGCCCGGCAACCAGGGCGTCCATCTGCCCCCTCTGCCACATCTCATGCTGCTGAAGGTCAGGAAAATGGAGCTTCGAGCCCTTTACAAGGTAGAACTCTCCCCTGTCGCCCCAGCTCACCGAGTAACCGCAACCCTTGCAGGTGGCGATGTCGCCTTCCGTCAGGAAGCAGTCGGTAGCTCCGCACTCGGGGCATTTGAACATGACATTGTGAAGGCCCAGAGCCCTTTCCTTTCCCTTGTAGCGCAGAGCGGGCTGCGTCTTGACCCATTCATAGTCGCTGTGGCTTATGCCCCGGCTTATTAGGTCCTCGATTTCCATCGGATCCATGCTGCGAAGCTGCTCTTGCGTCAGAAGGAGCCTGATGTTGACTGTGGAAGGACCCTTCCTCTTCTTAATCGCCCATCTCGGGTCTGCGAGGAATCCTCCCTCCAGCCTGGCCAGGACGACAGGCACGTCCAGTATCCTTACAAGCTTGCCTATCCCCGGGATGACACGGTCGGTGAAACCGGCAACGCATCTCTGCCCCTCGGGGAATATGCCTACAGATTGCCCCTTCCGGATCTTGCTGAGCATCATCCTTACCGCAGTAGCGTCGCTTACGAACTTGCTCTTCGGAATCGACCCTATGGCGGACATAAGGTAGTTCATGACGGGAAGCCTGAAAAGCATGTCGGTAGCAACGAAGCTCGTGACGCAGGGAAGCATAACCCCGATGAAGAATGGGTCCATAGTGGCCTGATGGTTGGAGACAAGCAGGAACGGGGGCTTAATGCCTGAGAGGTCCACCGAACCTCTCCTTGTCTTTCCGAAGATCGCGAAGTAGATCGGGGGCACCGCTTTGCCCAGTGTTGTGATGATGGCTCCAAGAACAGATTTCAAATTTCCTCCGATGTCAACATCCACTGCTGATGTAAAATGGTCATAGTTATACTATCAAACTTATCAGGCTATGTCATTGAGGTGCTTAGTGAAAAGGATGTTCATCGCTTTGGAGCTTCCCGAGGAAGCAAGGCTGCGTATGATGGAATCTATCTCTGCGGCAAGGGAGAAGTACAGGGGCATAGGCTGGGTCCGTCCGGAGGGCCTCCACCTTACCCTCAGGTTTCTGGGAGACACGGACAGGGTGCAGGAAGAGCGGATCAAGATGGAGCTCAAATCATCGGCCGCAGGGTTCGGTCCTATGAGGATAGCATACGAGGGGGTCGGCAGCTTCGGCAGGGGACAGACCATGTCGGTAGTCTGGTTAGGAGTAAAGGACTTGAGCGGGAAGCTTTCGACGCTCGCAGATGCTGCCGAGTCGGCGGCGGTCGCCTGCGGCTTCCCCAGGGAGGCGAGGAAGTTCTCCCCCCACATCACACTCGGAAGAGTGAGAGACCCGCTGTCGCTTCCGCCGTGGGAAGATATCAGGAGGCTTATAAGCTGGGAAGGCACTGAGGTCGTCCATGAGGGCTTATTCCTATACAGCAGCGTCCTCTCGCCCGGAGGGTCGATTTACACCAAAGAGGCATCCTTCCGCTTCGAAAAGAGGTAGCGGACCGAACATATGTGCTATAATCTTCTCATAGCCCTAACAGAAAGGGGAGTTTGATTTGTCTGACAGGAATAAGGCCCTAAACGCTGCGCTTGCTCAGCTTGACAAGGAGTTCGGTAAAGGCACGATCATGAGGCTCGGGGAGGCCGACGTCAAGGCCGTTGATGTTATACCAAGCGGTTCCATTGCCATAGACATCGCCCTGGGAGTCGGCGGTTTCCCTAGGGGAAGGGTGATTGAGGTCTTCGGGCCGGAATCGTCTGGCAAGACCACGGTCGCCTTGCATGCCATTGCGCAGGCCCAGGCCGCCGGCGGCATAGCCGCTTTCATTGACGCCGAGCATGCCTTGGATGCCAAATACGCAAAGAGGCTCGGAGTCGACATAGACAACCTCCTGGTCTCTCAACCCGACACCGGCGAGCAGGCCCTTGAGATAACAGAGGCCCTGGTCAGAAGCGGTGCGGTCGATATAGTAGTCATCGACTCGGTCGCGGCACTTGTGCCAAGGTCCGAGATCGAAGGCGAGATGGGAGACTCCTATGTCGGACTCCAGGCCAGGCTCATGTCACAGGCCTTAAGGAAGCTTACCGGATGCATCTCCAAGTCCAACTGCTGCGTGATCTTCATAAACCAGATAAGGGAGAAGGTAGGGGTCATGTTCGGAAACCCCGAGACCACCCCTGGTGGAAGGGCCCTTAAGTTCTACTCATCGGTTCGCATCGAAGTAAGAAGGATAGAGTCCCTGAAGCAGGGCTCGGAGATATACGGCAACAGGACCAAGGTGAAGGTCGTGAAGAACAAGGTGGCGCCCCCCTTCAGGGAGGCCGAGTTCGACATAATCTACGGCGACGGCATCTCGAGGGAGGGCTCCCTGATCGACATAGGCGAGGCCAACGGGATTCTCACAAAGAGCGGCACCTGGTTCTCATACGGTGAGACAAGGCTCGCTCAGGGCCGTGAGAACACAAGGCAGATACTGAAGGCCAGCAAGCAGCTAGCCGACGAGATAGAGGCGAAGATCAAGGAGAAGCTCAACCTTGCCTGGGGAGGGACGGGCATAACCAGGGAGGAGCCTGACGCCCCCAAAGAAAATGCCTGATTCTTCAGCCATCAAGGATGCAGTCAGATACCTCTCTGCAAGGACCAGGACCGAGGCCGAGGTGAGAAGCCACCTGGCTAAGAAGGGGCACTGCGCATCCGATATCGATGATGCGACGGCAAGGCTTACAGGCGAGGAGCTCCTGGGCGACGAGGCAGTGGCTTCTAGATGGGCCATGCAGCTCGCGGAAGATGAGAGGATAGGCCCGCTCAAGGCCCTTAGGAAGCTAACGCAGAGGGGCGTGCCGCCGGCACTTGCGGCACGTGCCGTGGATGAGGCGTGGAAAGAAAGGGACGATGCCTCCATAGCTTGCCGGCTCGCCGATGATGCCATGCGTGGAAGCGACGAGGCGCCAAAGGAGCGGGCAGCCAAGGCGGCGAGGCTTCTTGCAGGTAAAGGCTTCTGCCCCGAGGATATTGCCAAGTGCCTCAGGCGCCTGTCCGATTAGCGGAGGAAGGGCTCGTCCGGTTTGACTATAAAGGCCAGCCGTTGTATTGTTAAATTTGTAATAATCCGCATAATGCGGACTTAGTGAAACCCATGGCCGGGCGGAAGCACCCGTGCCATTCATCTGATCTTTGAAAACTGGAGGTGGATTTGCTGGATACATTGATTGTAATCGGCATAGCGATAGCCACGGGCGCAATCGGTTTCGCAGGTGGGTATCTCCTAAGGAAGCAGTTCGCCGAGGCCAAGACCGGCCTTGCCGAAGAAAGGGCCAAGGAGATCGTTGCGGAGGCGCAGAGGGCTGGGGAAGCTGAAAGGCGCGAGCTTCTCATCAATGCTAAGGAAGAGGCCGTCAAGATGAGGGCCGAGGCCGATAGGGAGAACAAGGAAAGGCGCCTTGAGATGCAGAGGGTGGAAAGAAGGCTCCTTCAGCGCGAGGAGGCCATCGACAGGAAGACCGAGAGCATCGAGAAGAAAGAAAGCGACCTGGAAAGGCGCGACAAGGAAGTCAAGAAGCTGGAAGACGGCATAGCGGCCGTTTACGAAAAGCACAGGCTGGAGTTGGAGCGGATCAGCGGGCTGACCAGCGAACAGGCGAAAAGGGAGCTGCTCAGCGAAATTGAGACCGAAATCAGGCATGATGCGGCAATCATGATCAAGGAAATAGAAGCCCAGGCCAAGGACGACGCCGACAGGAAGGCCAGGGACATCATCACCCAGGCGATACAGCGTTGCGCCGCGGAGCATGTGACTGAGACTACAGTGTCGGTAGTGCCCCTTCCCAGCGACGAGATGAAGGGAAGGATAATCGGCAGGGAGGGCAGGAACATCAGAGCCCTGGAGACACTGACCGGAGTCGACCTGATAATCGACGACACACCGGAGGCGGTCATACTCTCAAGCTTCGACCCGGTAAGGCGCGAAGTCGCGAGGATCGCCCTCGAGAGGCTCATACAGGACGGCAGGATACAGCCTGCGAGAATCGAGGAGATGGTCGAAAGGGCCCAGAAGGAAGTAGAGATGGTCATAAGGGACGAAGGGGAGAGGGCCATACTCGAGACCGGGGTCATCGGACTTCATCCGGAGCTTCAGAAGCTGCTCGGCAGGCTGAGGTTCAGGACGAGCTACGGGCAGAATGTCTTGAACCATTCCATAGAGGTGGCTAGGCTTGCAGGCACTATGGCCTCCGAGCTTGGTGCTGACGTAACGCTTGCCAAGAGGGCCGGCCTGCTGCACGACATAGGCAAGGCTATAGACCATGAGGTCGAAGGCCCGCATGTGACAATCGGGGCGGACCTCGCCAAGAAATACAGGGAGTCCGCGCTGGTTATAAACGGCATCGAGTCGCACCACGGCGACGTGGAGCCTGTATGCGTTGAGTCGATACTTGTGCAGGCCGCAGACGCCATTTCGGCGGCAAGGCCCGGCGCAAGGCGCGAGACGCTCGAGACATACATCAAGAGGCTTGAGAAGCTCGAGGAGATCGCAGACTCATACGACGGCGTGGACAAGGCGTTCGCAATCCAGGCTGGCAGGGAGATAAGGATAATGGTCAAGCCTGAGAAGGTGGACGACTACACCACGTTGACGCTGGCGAAGGACATAGCCAAGAAGATCGAAGGCGAACTCGAATACCCCGGCCAGATAAAGGTGACGATAATAAGGGAGACCAGGGCAGTCGACTTCGCGAAGTAGCGCGTCGGCCGGGCGGGAGACCGTCCGGCCGGATTATCATTGAAGGGGAGGGGAGATCATGAAGGACACGGCAAGACAGGATTACGAACCGGCTAACAGCGGCATTGGCCTCCTTTTCTCCCTGTTGACCAGGCACAACGAGATATGTTCCGCGACCTACACCCCTGAAGACGCCTCTCTCAGCATGGCTTACCTCGTTTGCAGGAAGGTCGGATCAGACGAGCTGTCAGCCCTGAGAAACAGGCTTGTCCACAGCATCGAGGCCATCTGGGACATACTGCGCATGCCCAGCGGCACTAAGCATGAGCTTCAGGTTGAGGAGCTTGGGGAGTATACGAGGCTCACGGTCTTAAGGGACATCTCCAGCCTCTCAAGCGAGGAGATCGCCCTGATAGTCGGCATCATGGAGGAGTTCTTCGAGACAGGGCTCCTAAGGGACAACCAGGACGATGACTACGACGGGCTTCCCAGCGACGAGGCGATCAATAACATGATCATAGACGTCAAGACCTCGACAGGCGAGAAGAACATAATCGGATACAGGGACGAGGGCAGGATAGTGGTTTTCGACAAGCCGCTTATGGGAGCCAAAGGGGCCGCCGCGAAATGAAGGTGGCCTTCTTCGGCGATGTTGTCGGAAAGATTGGAAGGACGGCGCTTGAGGCAGGCATCGACAAGGTGCGGGCCGAGGGCGCCGATTTCATCATCGTCAACGGGGAGAACGCGGCGGGGGGCATAGGCATAACCCCGGAGACGGCGAAGCAGATAAAAGACCTCGGGGCGCATGTGATTACGACGGGAAACCACGTCTGGAGCAAAAGGGAGATGGCGGAGAAGATCTCAGACATGGATGGGATCATAAGGCCGGCCAACTACCCTCCAGGGGTGCCTGGCAGAGGATATGTCGTGGTAAGGTCGAACTCGTACGCCCTTGCCGTCGTGAACCTCCAGGGGCGTGTCTTCATGGGGGGCAACGACTGCCCCTTCAGGAAGGCTGACGAGATAATCGGCTCGATATCCTCGGAGGCAGACGCGATACTGGTGGACTTCCACGCCGAAGCGACATCAGAGAAGGTCGCCCTCGGCCTATACCTGGACGGCAGGGCGGGCGCGGTTGTTGGAACCCATACGCATATCCAGACGGCGGATGAGAGGGTTCTTCCTAACGGGACAGCCTACATCACCGACGTGGGGATGTGCGGCCCGCTGGATTCTGTGATAGGCATGGCGAGCGAAACTGTCATACCGAGGTTCTTAAACGGGATGCCGACCAAGTTCGAAGTCGGAAACGGCTCGCCCATGGTCAACGGCGTCGTCATCGAGATAGACCACTCCACCGGAAGGGCCCGCTCCATCGACAGGATAAACATGATACTTTGATGTAGCTCATTATCAGGCATTTCATGAGGCGCTGAATTTTTCGGCGCTTTTTTGTTTTTCATAGGAGGATTTCGCATGCAAGCATAGAAAATGGTAGTCAAGTGGAGTGAAGTGGAGTAAAATGGAGGACAAGGAACGGAGGTGGGACGGTGTTCATAGGGGCATACAGGCACACCCTCGACGAGAAGAACCGGATAATCGTCCCTTCCAGGTTCAGATCCATCCTTCAGGGCAGGTTCATCGCCACAAGGGGACTGGACGGCTGCCTTGCATGCTATCCCACAGAGGAGTTCGAGAAGTACATGAACGGCCTTGCTGCCATGCCAATCGAGCACAAGGAAGCAAGGAAGTACATAAGGATAATATCGTCAAATGCGGTCGAATGCGAGATAGACAAGCAGGGAAGGGTTGTGCTCCCTCAGGGGCTGAGGGACGCCGCGCGCATAGACAAGGAGATCGTCGTGGTGGGCGCAAACAACCGCTTCGAGATATGGTCCGCCTCCGAGTTCGACAGGTACGAGGATGAGACGCTGCCTCAGTATGAGCAGCTGGCGGAGGGTCTGGCCGGCATGGGAAGCCAGAGATGAGCGCCTTCTCCCACGAGCCGGTCATGCCCCGTGAGGTCTTTGAGATCCTAAACCTTAGGCCAGGGGGCATTTACCTTGACTGCACCCTCGGAGGGGCCGGGCATGCGTCCATCGCCTGCGAGCTTGTGGGCGAGGGAGGCACGGTAGTCGGGCTGGACATAGACGAAGACGCGATAGAATCGGCAGGCAACAGGCTCTCCTCCGCCGAGTGCGAGGTCTTCGTCGTCAAGTCCTCATATGTAGAGCTTGACAGGGTGCTTTCGGAAATCGGCATCGAGGCGGTGGATGCCATTCTCTTCGACCTGGGGGTCAGCTCCTACCAGCTGGACGAGCCCGAAAGGGGCTTCTCCTACAGGGAAGATGCGCCGTTGGACATGAGGATGGACAAGTCAGGGAAGATGACCGCCGAGAAGCTCATAAACAGCGCCGATGAGAGGGCCCTTACCAGGATCATAAGCGACTTCGGGGAGGAACGCTGGGCGGTTCGGATAACCAGGTTCATAACCGAGGCAAGGGCCCGAAAGCCGATAACCACCACGGGGGAGCTTATCGGCATCATCGAGGCGGCGGTGCCAAAAGGCGCAAGGCAGAAGGGGATCCATCCGGCAAGAAGGACCTTCCAAGCCCTAAGGATAGCGGTAAACACTGAGCTTGACAACGTATCGGCGGCGATACCCAAGGCGATTGGCGCCCTTAAGCCGGGAGGAAGGCTTGCGGTGATAAGCTTCCACTCGCTTGAGGACAGGATAGTGAAGGAACTCTTCAGACAGCGCGAGCACCCGTGCACATGCCCCCCGGACTTTCCGGTCTGCGTCTGCGGGCTTGAACCTGAAGTGAGGGTGCTGACCAGGAAACCGGTCCTTCCGAAGGACGACGAGATCGAGGCGAACCCGAGGTCAAGGAGCGCGAAGCTAAGGGCGGTCGAGAAAATCAGATAGCAGGAGTGGTGCTGCGATGAGGATATATACAGGTTCTGCCCCCGTCATGGCAAAGAGGAGACCCAATCCTTCCAGGAAGGCGGACCCCAAGGCCGCAAGGCGCGCCAGGGCTGCCAATTCCAATGCGATGATGCTGTATGTTTCTGCTATAATATTCGTTGCGGTCGTAATCGCCATGGGCTATCTCGCGCAGCGGTCGGCGCTTGTCATCGCCTACTCGCACATGGAGACCCTGAAGGATCAGATCTCTGAGCTCAAGCAGCTTTGCAACGAAAGAAGCGTGGAGCTTGCCGAGATCACCTCGATAGCCAAGGTGGAGACGCTCGCAAGGCAGAAGCTGGGAATGGTCGATGCAAGGAAAGTAGCCGTGCTGCTGGTGGCCGGCGAACCGGAACCTGTCCAGGCCGCCTCCGCCCCCAAGCCGAACGATGGGCAGGTGGCAAGGCTCAAGCTGGAGGTGCCGACCATGCTCGCGGCATTCGGGTCATGGCTGAAAAGCACTGCCATAAGCGCTACTTCCAGCATGATATCCACATGGCATGCGAACTCCGCGAGCAGCCTGCCGGATGTCCTGCAGTGATATTTGGGGTTGATCTGCTGTGAACCCGTCAGGCGGGCATAATCCAAGGGGAGACAGAAGGAATTCTTCGAGCACGACCAGGATCAAGGGCATTTGGATGTCTCTGATCCTGGTTATATTGCTTTATGCGGTGCTCTTCATCCGCCTCTCCTACATCCAGGTGTTCAAGGCGGCCGAGTACTCGAAGGAGGCCATGGCCCAAAGGGCAAGGCCCGCCCCGGTCGACCCTGTAAGGGGCAGGATCCTGGACAGAAACGGCGCGGAGCTTGCCTACAGCATCACCTCCAACTCGATATACGTCAGGCCGCAGGACCTTGCAGACAACACCGCGACCGCATCAAAGCTTGCCCCCATACTCGGCCTCGACAAAGCGAAGCTCACTCAGCAGCTGGCGGAAGGCCAGAGGCCCAGCATAATAGCCAAGAAGGTCACCGTCGAGATGCTGCAGACGATAGCGTCCCAGAGGATAACGGGGCTATCCGTGCTTCAGCAGGGCCAGCGCTTCTACCCCAAGGGAAGCCTGGCGGGCCAGGTGCTCGGCTTCACGGGCACTGACAACCAGGGCCTTGAGGGCATAGAGGAATATTACAACGACGTGCTGTCCGGGACGCCAGGGATGATACAGGTGGAGAAGGACGCGAAGGGAAACACGATAGCCGGCGCGCAGGAGATATTCACGCCTCCCGTAGACGGCCTGGACGTCGTGCTCACAATCGACGAGAACATACAGTACAGCTGCGAGAAGCACCTGGAAAGCGCGGTGAAGGAGTTCGGCGGCAAAAGTGGCTTCGCCATCGCTATGGAGCCCTTCACCGGTGAGATACTCGCCATCGCCCAGTACCCCTTCATGAACCCGAACGAACCCCTGAAGACATCCAGCAGGGAGAGAAGGGTGTTCCCGATCACCGACCAATACGAGCCGGGGTCCACCATGAAAACCTTCATAGCGGCATCGGCGCTTGAAGACGGGATAGTCGAGCTCGACGAGAAGTTCTACGACCCGGGCTACATCAAAGTCGCGGATGCGAGGATAAAATGCTGGAAGCTTCCTGGCCACGGCGAGCAGACAATGGTGGAGGCCATGGCAAACTCCTGCAATCCCGTGTTCTCCTCAATTGCGCTGGACCTGGGGGCGGCAAGGCTTACGCACTACTTCGAGGACTTCGGCTTCGGGAAGAAGACGGGAATAGACTTCCCCGGCGAGACCGCCGGCATTATGCACAAGCCCGAGAACTTCAGGCTGGTGGAGCAGGCGACATCGGCCTTCGGCCAAGGCATATCGGTCACCGGCATACAGCTGGTGGCAGCGATGAGCTCGATTGCGAACGGGGGCTCGCTCATGAAGCCATACCTGGTCAAGGAGCTAAGAGACTCCGAAGGCAAGGTTGTGAAGAGCTTCAAGCCCACAAAGATAAGGCAGGTCCTCTCGGAGCAGACCATCAAAGAGATGCAGTACATGATGCACGAGGTGACGCTTCTCATCGGAAGCAAGGCGATACCCGTAGGTTACGACATCGCGGGTAAGACGGGCACCGCCCAGAAGCCGTCAGGCACCGGCGGATACGGCTCGGAGTACATAGCCTCTTTCATAGGGTACATACCCGCCGTAGACCCGAAGATCGTGGTGCTCATCTCCGTTGACGAACCCCAGTCCTCCAACAGGTACGGAGGCACGATATCGGCCCCCGTGTTCAAAGCGGTCGCCGCGGACGTTATGAGATATATGGGGATAGCGCCGAAGGACGAGGAGAAGAAATCCGCGTCAACGGCGCTTAAGCAGGTCCCGAACGTCATCGGCATGACGAAGGCGCAGGCATCGTCAGCGATCAGGAAGGCGGGGCTTGTGATGGCAGCCGAGGGCACTGGGGCAAGGGCGACGGAGATGGTCCCCAGGGCAGGCATGAGCGCCTCCGAGGGAAGCGCGGTCGTCGTGTACTTCAAGGATGAGAGCTCGGGGGAATCGGGCAACAAGCTGGATGCCGCAGTCCCCGACCTAAGGGGGAAGACCCTGAAGAACGCCGCAATCTCGGCCGGCCTTTCCGGTTTCTCGCTGAGCCCGCAAGGTAGCGGCATAGTTTACAAGCAGGAGCCGGCTCCCGGAACAAGGCAGCTAAAAGGCTCCCAGATAACAGTCTGGCTGAGACAGCAGTGATTTACGCGCGAGGTGAACGATGAGGCTTTCGGATCTTTTAAGGGGAATAGCCAAGGAACCGTCCCATGACGCGGAGGTGACCGGAGTCAGCTATGATTCCAGGAAGGTCAGCCCGGGGGACCTGTACGTCGCCCTGATCGGCTCGAAGGCCGACGGGCATGACTACATCCCGCAGGCTGTCGCCGGCGGCGCTGTGGCGGTGGTCCACAGCAGGGACATCCCCCTTCCACAAGGCGTGGCGGGTGCTAGGGTGGAGGACACAAGGGCAGCCCTTTCCAAGATAGCCGACAGGTTCTACGGACATCCATCGGGAAAGCTCAGGGTAATAGGCATCACCGGGACCAAGGGCAAGACTTCCACAGCCTACCTTGTAGAGCACATACTCGAAAGCGTGGGGATCAGATGCGGCCTCATGGGCTCGCTGGAGTACAAGACGGGCCTAAGGCGCATCAATGCGGTGAACACCACCCCGGAATCGCTGGACGTAGCACGCTATATGGCTGAGATGGCAGACGCCGGGTGCAAGGCCTGCGTCATGGAGGCGTCATCCCATGCACTGCAGCTGGGAAGGGTGGAGGAGGTCTGCTTCGACATCGGCGTGCTCACCAACATGGGGCACGACCACATGGACTTCCACCTGACATACGAGGGCTACCTCATGGCCAAGGCGAGGCTCTTCAGCATGCTTTCGCGTGAGTGCCCGGACGGCATCGCGGAGCTGAAGGGAATGAAAGCCGCCGTCATCAACTCTGACGACGAGTATGCCGACTATATGCAGAGAAGGGCCCGTGACGCGGGGGCGAGAAGCATCGGCTACGGCCTGGGGGAAGGCTCTTTCCTCAGGGCGACGGAAATCGCAAGGCAAGCGGGTCACACCGCGTTCATCGTCTCCACCATGGACGGGGAGAGCGCGAGGGTTGAGACCGGCCTTGCCGGGGTGTTCAGCATTTACAACTGCCTGGCGGCGATCGGGACCGCCCTTGCCATGGGCATCGGACTCAAGGAATCTGCCGCGGCAATAGCAGGCTTTGCGGGCGTACCCGGAAGGTTCGAGCGGATTGAGGCAGGCCAGGACTTCAACGTCATAGTGGACTTCGCCCACAATCCGGAGAGCCTTCAGAGCGCACTTCAAACGGCAAGGGAGCTTACTGACGGAAAGCTCACCGTCGTGTTCGGGTGCTGCGGCGACAGGGACAGGACCAACAGGCCCTGGATGGCAAGGATTGCCCAGGAGCTTGCAGACAGCGTCATTGTGACTCACGATAACCCCCTGGATGAGGAGCCGGCGAGGATCATATCGGACATCAGGGCGGGGCTGACATTGGCGACGCCCTATGTGATAGAGCCGGACCGCGGGATCGCCATAAGAAAGGCGATAGGCGGCGCGCGAAAGGGAGACACAGTTCTCATCGCGGGCAAGGGGGCCGAGACTTATCAGAAGACTGGGCAGCTGGTCATCCACTTCGACGACAGGGAAGAAGCTGCCTTGGCCATAAAGGAGAGGATGTAGATGGCATTCACGCTGGACTGGGTATTGAAGGCATCTGAGGGAAGGCTGGTCGGAGGCCCAGATGAGGGCTCCTTCACAGGCTTTGCCTCTGACAGCAGGCATAAGGCGGAGGGCTGGGTATTCGCGGCGATTAAGGGGGAGAAGCTTGACGGGCATGACTTCCTTGCGTCGGCTTTCGCCCACGGCGCAAGGGCCGCGATCGTATCGAGGGTCTCGCAAGACGTCCCGGAGGGCATGAGCCTGATTCTGGTCGACGACGTCATACTTGCGCTGGGCAGGCTTGCCAAGCTCCATAGGGCCAAGTTCAGCCCTCTGGTCTTCGGCGTGACCGGCTCCGCCGGAAAGACCACCACGAAGGACATGACAGCGGCGGTGCTTTCGAAGAAGTTCGAAGTGCTGAAGACGATGGGAAACCTGAACACTGAGATTGGCTGCCCCCTGACGCTACTTAGGATGGAGCAGGGGCATGAGGTCGCAGTCATCGAGATGGCGATGCTGAATTTCGGTGAGATCAAGTACCTCACCGAGCTTGCAAGGCCGAAGAAGGGGATAGTAACCATAGTCGGAAGCATGCACATGGAGTTTCTGGGCTCCCAGGACGGGATAGCCAGGGCGAAGCGCGAGCTTGTGGAGGCGCTCCCCGAAGATGGCCTCGCGATATTGAACAGGGACGACCAGAGGGTCTACGACATGCGCTCGCATGCCGCATGCCCCTACCTTACATACGGGCTCGACCAGGACGCCGACGTCCGGGGCGTCGAGCTTGCCACAGACTCGGCTGGAACATCATTCGAGATCGTCCTCTCCGAGAAGGCCAAGTCCCTTCTACATCAGAAGGAGGGCCGGATTAAGGGCATGAGGGTGCCATTTGCCGGAGCCCACCAGGTCAGAAACGCGCTGGCGGCGGTATGCGCGGGACTCTCGGAGGGCATAAGCCCCGAGAAGGCCAGGGAGGCTATCGCGGAATTCGTGCCTTCTGCGATGAGAATGACACTCAAGAAGTCGCTGTACAGCTTCGAGGTGCTGGACGATTCCTACAACGCGAACCCGGAATCAGTGCCGGCTGCCACGGAATCGGCATTCGCCATGGCGGCGGGAAGGAAGCTCTTCATGGTGCTCGGAGGCATGGTCGAGCTGGGCCCCCGCTCCATAGAAATGCACCATGAGCTGGGCATGAAGCTTGCAAAGCTTCCGATTGCGGGCATAGTGACGATGGGCACGCTCGGCCACGGCACCTACGAGGGGCTTCAGATGGGCGGCTTCAAGAACTTAGTACATACCACGACATATGAGGAGGCGAGGGACAGGATAACGGAGATGGCGACGCCGGGCTCCCTCGTCATGGTGAAGGGAAGCAGGGCGGTAGGTCTGGACAACCTGGTTGCCCTTCTTACAGGCCACAAGGAAGCACATTAGCTAGAGGTGTGAGATGGACAGCATATTCCTTTCGTTTTCGGCATCGTGCCTGGCGGCAGTAATTGCCGCCCCGTATGCGATAAGGCTTCTGAGGAAGCTGAAGCTGGGGCAGTTCGTAAGGGACGACGGGCCGAGCACTCACCTGGTCAAGCAGGGGACCCCCAGCATGGGGGGCCTTATAATGGCGTTTGCCGCAGGCGTCGCCATGCTCCTTTTCGTGCCATTGAGTGCCGAAGTATACATAATGTCGCTTACAGCGGGCGGCTTCACGCTTATCGGCTTCCTTGACGATTACCTGAAGGTGAGGCACAGGGCATCCCTGGGGTTAAAGGGCAGGTTCAAGTTCCTGGGGCAGGTCGCCTTCTCCGCCGTACTTGCGATATATGCTTACAGGACGGGAGGCGGCATGCTCGGCATACCGTTCGTCGCCGGACCCATAGACCTCGGATACTTCTACATCCCGTTCGCGATGTTCATAGTCATAGGGGCAGCCAACGGTGTGAACTTCGCCGACGGGGTGGACGGCCTGGCATCAGGGGCTGCCGCGATGTCCATCGCGACATACGGGGTGATGGCATACCTGCAGGGCCAGATGGGCCTGGCCTCACTTGCCGCAGCGCTAGTGGGCTCATGCCTTGCCTTCCTTCTCTTCAACTCGCACCCTGCCAGCGTATTCATGGGCGACACCGGCTCCTTGGGGCTGGGAGGGGCGATAGGCGCCCTTGCGGTCCTGACCAGAAACGAGGTGCTCCTGGCCCTGGTGGGGCTGCTGTACGTGATAGAGATACTCTCCTCGGTGATACAGGTCTACTACATAAGGAAGCTCAACAGGCGCCTGTTCAAGATGGCGCCGATACACCACCATTTCGAGCTCCTGGGATACCCCGAGGCCCACGTGGCGGCAGGCTTCTGGATTTTCTCTGCCATATGCGGGGCGTTAAGCCTCGTCATCTACCTGAGAGGATGATATGAGGGACATAAGGCGCAGGGAATACGACATGTGGATATTCGTGCCTTCGGCGCTTCTAATCGGCGCCGGCCTTGTCATGGTCTTCAGCGCGTCGCAGATGCAGGCGCTCGCGGACTACGGCGACATGTTCCACTACATAAAGAGGCAGATCGTCTGGGTAGCGCTCGGAATCGGCACGATGTTGCTCATGATGAGGCTTAACCTGGACAATGCCAAGAAGCTCGCGCCTTACGTCTACGCCGGTGCGCTTCTAGGCCTTGTGGCAGTCATGATAATCGGAAAGACAATAGGGGGCGCGAAGCGCTGGATAGACGTTGGGCTCGGGACGCTACAGCCCTCGGAGTTTGCGAAACCTGCCCTGGCGTTCTTCCTGGCATGGTACTACGACATGCTCGAGAAGTCCGAAAGCAGGGGCTTTTTGATGTCGGTGATCGTGCCGGCGGGGCTTGTGGGCGTCGGGGCGATACTCATACTGATAGAGCCGGACTTCAGCACCATGGGGCTTTACATAGTAATCGGCCTCGCGATGGTGTTCATCAACACCGTATTTAAGGCAGTGTTTGCGGTAGTAGGCGGTCCGATAGTGCTGACGGGCCTTATCTGGGCGCTGAAGGAGGACTACAGGCGGGACAGGATACTTGGCTTCCTTAACCCCTGGAAGGATCCCAGCAACAAGGGCTACCAGATAATCCAGACGCTGTACGCCCTCGGTTCGGGAGGGCTGAAGGGCCTAGGCCTCGGCCTTTCCAGGCAGAAGATGTACTACATCCCCGAGCAGCACACCGACTTCATATTCGCGGTCGTGGGAGAGGAGCTGGGCCTTATCGGCACCGGCGGCTTCGCCGTGATGTATCTTATCATCGCGATAAGGGGCTTAAGGCTTGCAAACCTGTCTAGCGACGTGTTCAGGTCCAACCTTGCCTACGGCCTTTCGATATGGCTTGCGATACAGGCCTTCATAAACATGGGCGTGGTCGCGAACCTTCTTCCCGTCACCGGCATGACGCTGCCGCTGGTATCCGCGGGAGGTTCATCTCTCATTCCGACGATGGCGGCGATAGGGCTCCTCCTGAACGTATCGAGGAGCGCATGAGACAGGAGGAAACGATGCGGCATCCGCGCTTCATAGTGACCGGCGGGGGCACCGGCGGCCACATATATCCGGCCCTTGCGGTGGCAGGCGAGCTCAGAAGGAGGCACCCTGAGGGGGAGATCCTCTACGTCGGCGCGCAGAAGGGGCTTGAGAAGGACCTCGTGCCCAGGGAGGGCTACGATTTCCGCGCCCTGGACATAAGGGGCATGGAAAGGAAGCTCAGCTTCGGGGCCCTGGTCTCCGCATGGAAGGCGATAGGCTCGGTGGGCCAGGCAATGGGCATAATAAGGCGGTTTGCGCCAGATGCCGTGATAGGAACGGGCGGCTACGCCTCGTTTCCCGTAGGGGCGGCGGCGGTGCTTACCCGCGTGCCGCTCATACTGCACGAGCAGAACGTATATCCCGGGCTTGCCAACAGGATGCTCGGTAGATTTGCCAAGGGCATAGCCATAAGCTGGGAGGACTCGAGAAGGGGCTTCAGCGGGGGAGCCGAGCTCGTCCACACCGGAAACCCCATAAGGCAGGAGATAGTTTCGACCACGCGCGAGGAAGCGATGAAGAAGCTCGGCCTTGCTCCAGGCATGACCACCATACTCGTGTTCGGCGGAAGCCAGGGCGCCGTGAAGATCACCGAAGCTGCGCTGGGCATGATGGAGCTCTTCGGGAGGGACGCGGTCCGGGTTATACTCGCCACAGGCAAGGCCAACTGGCAAAGCGCCATGCAGGAGGCCAGATCAAGGGGGATTGAGTTCTCGGAGGAGCTTGCAGGGGGCTCCCGCTTCTTCGTGCTTGACTACCTTCACGACATGGCATCCGCCCTTGCGGCATCGGACCTTGTGGTAAGCCGCTCCGGGGCGCTCACCCTTGCCGAGATTACCGCCCGGGGCATCGCGTCAGTGCTTATCCCGCACCCCTACGTTCCCGACGACGTCCAGCGCAAGAACGCCTATGCCATGCAGAAGGCGGGCGCCTCGGTCGTAATCGAGAACTCCGAGCTGGACGGAAAGAGGCTCTTCACCGAGGTATCCGCCCTTATCTCCGATCCCGGCAGGATTGAGGGGATGTCTGCTGCGGCAAGAAAGATGGCAATGCCCCATGCCGCGGGTCAGGTGGCAGACCTTGCCGAAAGGCACATGCTGGGAGGTGGCCAAAGGTGAGTGAGTGTAAGGTCCACTTCATAGGCGCCGGCGGATACGGCATGAGGCCGCTTGCCGCAATACTCCTCAGCATGGGAAGGCAGGTCTCAGGCTCCGACATCAAGGACAGCGAGGGCTTAAGTGAGCTTCGGTCCCTAGGGGCGGAAGTCTGGGTCGGGCACGATGCGGCGAGGCTCGCCTCTGCGTCGCGCGTGGTCTACTCGAACGCGGTGCCGCAGGACGACCCCGAGCTTGTTGAGGCAAGGCGCCTGGGCATTGAAGTTTTGCAGAGGGCCGAGCTTCTTGCGGAGCTCTTCAACGCGACGAAGGGCATAGGCGTCACAGGGACGCACGGGAAGACCACCACGACCGCACTTCTGACCTACATGTTCATAGAGGCAGGCTGGGACCCGATGGCGCTTGTGGGATCAGGGCTCTACGACATGCCCACCGGCGGGCGCCTTGGAAAGGGCGGCTACATGGTCGTGGAGGCGGACGAGGCTTACGGCACCTTCCTCAGGCTGAAGCCGTTCGCCGCGGTGATTACCAACGTTGACGACGACCATAGGGACCATTACGGCACATATGACGCCATCAAGGAGGCGTTCGCCAGGTATTCCTCGCAGGTGAGAGCTGACGGGATCATAGCGGTGTGCACCGATTCCGAGGACGCCGTGGCAGCATCTAAGGCGGCTTCAGCGAGGATCGCCGCCTATGGGCTCAAAGAGAAGGACGGCTATTCGGCAAGGGACATCAGGCCCTCAGGCCTCGGCGCCTCGTTCATCCTCACAAAGGCCGGAGAGGACGTCACGGAAATGCACCTTAACGTCCCTGGAAGCCACAACGTGCTTAACGCGGTCGGCGCCGCAGCCCTCGCCCTCGAGCTTGGAATGCCTGCCTCTGCCGTGAGGGACGGGGCATCAGCCTACCGCGGGGCAGACAGGAGATGCCAGAAGGTGGCCGATACGGCAGGGGTGCTCGTTATAGACGACTACGCCCACCATCCTGAGGAGGTAAAGGCCACGCTCGCCGCGCTGAGGCAGATCACGTCCGGAAGGTTGATCGCGGTCTTCCAGCCGCAGAGGTTCACCAGGACCAAGCTTCTGATGGACAGGTTCGCAAAGGCATTCATGGACGCTGACGAGCTTCTGGTCACGGAGATCTACTCGAAGGGCACGGGCGAAAGCCCGATAGAGGGCGTCTCTGGGGAGGTCCTTGCAAGGGCGATCGCCTCGGAAAGGGGCAGGGAGGTAGCGACTGCTGCCGAGCCTGCCGAGGCCGCCGTTTGGGCCCTCGGCCTTGCAGCCCCGGGGGATACCGTTGTCACCATGGGCGCGGGCGACATATGGAAGGCGTCCCGCATGGTGGCGGAAGGGCTGGCGCAAAGAGATGGCAGATAAGCTAAGGCTAAGCCCCGCATCCCTTGCGGAGCTCGAGAAGGCGGCGGGCTCAGAGGCGATTGCCGACGAGCCCATGTCCCTTCATACGACTATCAGGCTGGGAGGGCCGGCAGACTACATGGTAAGCCCGGCCGGCACCGGGGAGCTTGCCGCCACCATAAGATGGGCGTATGCGAACAGCGTGCCTCACCTGGTCGTCGGGGCAGGAAGCAACCTCCTCGTCGCCGATAAGGGGATAAGGGGCCTGGTCATAAGCACTGCCGGGCTTAAGGCCTGGCATGTGGAGGGCAGCGTGCTCAAAGCCGAGGCAGGGGTATTCCTTCCCGCCCTTTCCGCTTCGCTTTCGGATGCCGGCATGGCCGGCTTCACTGAGGCTTGCGGGATACCGGGCTCGCTGGGAGGCGCGCTTCATATGAACGCCGGAGCCTACGGCTGGAACATCGCCCACGTAACAAGAAGGGTGCTCTGCGCAGGGCCCGACGGCGAGACATTCCAGCTAGATAGGGACGGCATGCGCTTCGGGCTCAAATCCAGCGCCCTTATGACGGAAGGTTACATCGCGATCAGCATGGAAGCCGAGCTCAGATGCGCAGACAGCGGCGAGCTTAAGCAGAAGGCGAAGGCGCTTCTTGCCGAAAGGGCCCTGAAACAGCCCCTGGAGGTGCCTAATGCAGGCTGCGCGTTTAAAAATCCCCAGGGCTCGGGCGCAGGAAGGCTCATCGACGCCTGCGGCTTGAAAGGAAGGGCGCTTGGTGGCGCCATGGTCTCGCCGAAGCACGCCAACTTCATAGTAAACGCGTCCGGGGCCAGGGCCTCCGATGTCAGGGCCCTAATGGACGAGGTAAGCCTTAAGGTGTTCGAGAGGTTCGGAGAGAGGCTGGAGCCTGAGATTAGGCTCGTAGGAGAATGGTATGCCTGATCAGAGCAATGGCGCAAGCATGAGGGAGATAGCCCGCGCGCGAAGGACCGGCAGCAGCCAAAGGAGGCCGAGGCCGCAAGCCCTGCCCATACTCGCCGTATTCGTCCTTCTGGGCATAGTGACGTTTCTTTATTCGCCCGCCTTCGACGTGCGCGAGGTGACGGTGAAGGGAAACGCCTATTTCTCCGAGCAGGAGGTCGTCGCGCTCGCAAGGGTGCCCATGTCCAGGAACATGCTACTTATTAGGTCGGATGGCATAATCGCGAGGATACTGAGCGCTCCCAGGATGCAATCCGCTGAGATCAGGAAGAAGTACCCCTCAAGGCTCGAGATAACCGTGACGGAACGCACCACGGTCGCGTACCTGCCCTATGGGGGCTTCTTCATAGACCTGGATGAGGATGCGCGCGCAATCGGCGTCTCCGAGGCGATCACCGACCCGAACGTGCCTATAATAACGGGGATGACACCCACCTTTGTGCTCCTTGGCGCCTCCGTCGAACCATCATCAGAGGCGCAGCTCGCCTCGATGCTGGGCTCGAAGCTGACCGAGGGGAAGGTCCCGGGCATCTCCGAAGTTAACGTGAAAGACATGCAGGATATTGTTATAATTACTAATGACGGTTCAAGGATAATGCTGGGCGCATCTGACGGAATCTCAGTCAGGCTCGCCATGGCCCTGGACATTCTCTCAGGGGCAAGGGCGAGGAAGCAGGCGTTCAAATACATTGATGTGAGGGTAGCCGAAAGGCCGGTCCTGGGGACCAAGTAGCCTTCGGCCATGGATTGATGGCAAACAGGGACAGGAAAGGCATAGCCGCGATAGACATCGGCACCAGCAAGGTAGCGGTGCTCCTATTTACGCCCGAGGCGCGCGGGGCCTCGATAGAAGGCCACGCGGTGGTCCCCTCGGACGGGGTTAAGAAGGGCATGATAACGGACGCCGATGCGCTCTCGGAGGCCATAGCCGCAGCGGTGGACGAGGCCGAGCGCGTAAGCGGCGGCATGATAGCGAGCCAGGCAGTAGTGGGGATGGGCGGCAGGCACCTCGCCTCGCACAAGTCCACGGGCATGATACCCCTGGACAAGGGGCCGAGGAAGGTCACCGAGGAGGACCTGGAGAGGGTTACCAGCTACTCCGGGATAATGAGGTTCCCCGAGGGCTCCTCGTTTCTCGGGCTCATCACCAGGGACATCATAGTAGACGGCCAGAGGGGCGTCGACAGGCCCGTCGGCATGAGCGCCGTAAGATTGGACGTCAGGTCCACGGTCATGTCCGCGGCAACCGCGCAGATGGACATGTGCGACCAGGCGGTGGCGAGAATCGGCGTTCCCGTAACGGGCAAGTTCGCAAATCCCGTCTGCTCGGCAGAGGCGGTCTTAAGCAGGGAAGAGAAGGAATGGGGCGCGGCAGTGGTGGACATCGGCTCCGCCACCACCGGAATCGCCCTTTATTCCGACAGGAGCCTTCTTAGGATGGAGGTGCTTCCGGTCGGAAGCTCAAACATATCGAAGGACATAGCGGAGACGCTTCAGATACCGTTCAAGCAGGCAGATGCGCTGAAGATGAAGTTCGGCGCCTCAAGGCCCGCCCTGAAGGGGTCAGACGAGGTCATCGACCCTGTGACGATGGCGGTCGGGGCGGATGCGTCCGTCGGGTCGGCCGTCTCCTGGGGCGAGCTTCACAGGATCATCGACGCAAGGCTTTATGAGATGCTGGAGAGCGTAGCCTCGGTGCTGGAGGCGGAGGGGCTTCTCGGAAGGCTCCCCTCCGGCATAGTGCTTACAGGCGGAGGAAGCCTCATGCCGTACCTCTGCGAATATGTGCTGGAGAACCTGAAGGTGCCCGCTAAGGTCGCAAAGCCGGGCCGCGAGTTCGGGCTCTCCGAGAGGATGCAGTATCCGCAGATGGCGGCGGCGGCTGGCCTTGTCAAGGTCTCAGCGGAGATGGCGATGCCAATGGCGGACGTGAAGCCCGGCAAGAAGGACAGGCCGCAGGGCAGGGGAGTAAAGGATCTACTCAGGGGACTGATAGACTGAGCTTAACAGACATGAGGGGGATTATAGATGTTCGTAGTTGAAGCGGATGGCCTGGGATCGGCGAAGATAAAAGTCGTTGGCGTAGGCGGGGCAGGATGCAATGCGGTCAACAGGATGGTCGACGCGGGGATAGACGGCGTCGAGTTCATAAGCATGAACACGGACGCGCAGGCCCTATCCAGAAGCCTTGCGCCGAAGAAGGTCCAGCTGGGCGCGAACCTCACCAAGGGCTTGGGCGCAGGGGCCAACCCCGAGGTCGGCAAGCAGGCCGCCGAGGAGAGCAAGGACGGCATATCGGATGCGCTCTCCGGAGCCGACATGGTGTTCGTCACCGCCGGCATGGGAGGCGGGACCGGCACAGGAGCAAGCCCCCTCATAGCGGAAATCGCGCGCGCTTCCGGCGCGCTGACGGTAGGCGTAGTCACGAAGCCCTTCAACTTCGAGGGCGCAAGGAGGGCTGACTTCGCCCAGAAGGGCATAGAGGAGCTAAGGGGCAAGGTCGACACCCTGATAATAATCCCCAACGAGAGGCTGCTTACCGTAGTCGAGAAGAACACCAGGCTCTCGGAGGCCTTCAGGGTGGCCGACGATGTGCTCAGGCAGGGCATACAGGGCATCACGGACGTGATAGTGAAGGCCGGCGAGGTGAACGTGGACTTCGCCGACGTTAAGACGATAATGACAAACGCTGGTTCGGCCCTCATGGGAATCGGCATAGCCAGCGGCGAGGACAGGGCGCTGGTCGCGGCGAAGGAGGCCATCTCCAGCCCGCTTCTCGAGGCATCCATACAGGGTGCAAAGGGCGTGCTCTTCAACGTGACCGGAGGCGACGACCTGACGCTAAGCGAGGTCTATCAGGCTGCAGGCCACATCCACGGAAGCGTCGACCCTGATGCCATGGTGATATTCGGTTCGGTGGTCGACCCGAGCATGGAGGGCAAGGTCAAGATCACAGTCATAGCGGCCGGCTTCTCCGACCAGTCATCCAGGGGCGCAAGAAGGCCTCTTGCAACGCGGGCCAGCGGGCCCCAGCCCGAAGAACAAAGGGTTACCAGGAAGCCCCCTGTGACGCCGGACGCGGAAGACCACGAAGACATCCCAGTCTTTTTTAGGGACAGAAAGAGCTGAATAT
>CAZNZD010000019.1:0-23912 GCA_964577435.1 uncultured Clostridia bacterium | reverse complement strand
CGGTATCCTAATGACCATCCCAGCTATAAGGGCTCTGCTGTCGAGATCATTCGAAGCAATCGTATCATCGACTATCGCTCTAATATCTACACCCTCACCGTAGATTGACCTTACCGAGGACCAGACCGTATCTCCTGGCTCTATGGTCACTTCCACGAAGCTGACGCTCTCTCTGTATCCCCTTGTAAGTGCAGCGGCACCAAGCCCTATCAGAAGCACTCCAATTGCCGCAATCAAGTAGATGACCATCATCCTTCTGAAGGACGTGTCCTGCTTCCTCTTGTTGAAGTAGATCATACCTATCATGCCGCACACCCCTTATAGAACATATGTTCTGTCTCAATTCTAAGGGCACTTGGCTGAAAGGTCAATACCAAATAGAACAAATGTTTGTATATGCGGTCATGTTCTGATATATTTGAACTATAAAGCCTAAGGGGTGTTATCATGGAAAACCTAAGCTCCAGGGAGAAGGACATTCTGACGTTCATCAACAATGAGGCGAGCGCGAAGGGCTTCCCCCCGTCTGTAAGGGAGATCTGCTCCGCAGTCGGTTTGAAGTCCACATCAACAGTGCATGGCTATCTTAACTCTTTGGAACGTAAGGGTTATATAAGAAGAGATCTCACCAAGCCCAGGGCAATAGATGTGCTGCAATGCGGAAACGAGATGCAGAACGTACGTAAAATAGCCAAGAGCGTCCCTCTTGTGGGAGCTGTCACTGCTGGTATCCCGATTCTTGCCACTGAGAACATATCTGACTATATCCCCCTCCCCAAGGATTGGGTAGGAGAGGACAGCGTATTCATGCTCAATGTCAAAGGCGACAGCATGATCGGAGCAGGAATATTCGATTCCGACATGCTCATCGTAAGATGTCAGCAGGATGCCCAAAACGGCGATATAGTAGTTGCCCTCATTGAGGACGAGGCGACAGTAAAAAGGCTTCAGAAGGTCAAGGGCCGCATAGAGCTGCACCCAGAGAACCCTTCTTATTCCATCATCACTTCCGAAAACATCAGCATTATGGGCAAAGTCATCGGCCTTATGAGAAAGATATAAGCCCCGCTATAAAGCAGGGCTTAACTTATTACATTGGGATACCCCCATCAATTCGCCGATGAGGTCTCCTTCAATTCCTTCTTTTCAACTCCGCACGCCTTGAAGAATATCTCCAAAGCTTGCTTGGCGCCCCTTTCCTCAGGGCTGCTCATCTGCGGACGGTCATATAGCGTCGGAAGATCCTGATACCACTTTTTCGCCAAGAGGACTGCGCTTTCGACTCCATCGTTCGCTATTACGCCGATGAGCTTGTCATAAGTTGTCCTTCTGGCAGTGGCCTGCTTCGCCCAGAAATCTGGGTTCTCCGTTAACTGCGCAGCGAGGAAATCTTGTTTTGCGATTGCCCTGAAGCTTTCGAGCCCCCGCAGGATATCCTCGCTTGATATGAGGTTCATGGCACTCACACCCTTCCTGGTTGATATTCTCCCTATTCCTATTATACGATATTTCTTCAAGATTCCTTTCCCAATAAGGATAATACTTTCTTCATGTCGGCCCACACGTCCTTCTTCTTTGAAGGGTCTCTCAGCAGGGCTGCCGGGTGGAATGTAGGAACGTAGACCCTTCCATCAAGCTCTATCACCTGACCTCTGGCCTTAGTAATCCCATCCTTGCTTTCCTTGATGATCGCCTTGTAAGCAGTCGATCCGAGAAGCACGACCACCTTCGGATCTATGACTTTGATCTGCCTTTCCAGGTAAGGAAGGCAGCTGTCCATCTCATCCTTCTCAGGAAGCCTGTTCGCCGGCGGCCTGCATTTAACAACATTGCCGATGTACACATCCTCGCGGTGCATCCCCATGGCGACGATGATGTTGTCCAGAAGCCTCCCCGCAGCCCCTACGAATGGCCTTCCCTTCGCATCCTCATCTGCGCCAGGCCCTTCCCCGACGAACATCAAGGAGGCATCCAGGTTCCCTTCGCCTGGAACCGTGTTGGTCCTGGTGCCGTGAAGCCTGCATCTGGTACAGCCTGATACCTGCCTCTCAAGTTCCTGCATGACCTGCCTCTTGTTAGCTGCGGGAGACCCTTCGGCCTCTTCCTGCTTGTCTATTTTCTGAAAAAGGCTGTACTGCATATCTTGTTCAACCCTTTCTCCTTCTGGTCCATAGGGCTAAATCCTAGCCCGGTTAATGCCTAATCAACTCCGACACCCTGCAATATACCTGAGAAAGCAATTGAAGTTAATCGCATTCTGTTATAGAATAACTATTGTCTGATTTTAGTCGAGGTGTAGCGCAGTTTGGTAGCGCGCTTGGTTCGGGACCAAGAGGCCCCGGGTTCAAGTCCCGGCACCTCGACCATTTCTTGCGAGAGTGGCGGAATGGCAGACGCACCAGACTTAGGATCTGGCGGGGTGACTCGTGCGGGTTCAAGTCCCGCCTCTCGCACCATAACGCATTAAGGCAGATTAGCGGGGATCTCCCGCTTTTTGCTTTTCAGAGTGGGAATGCCCGCCACTCATCCGCCTCTGTGCTCTCCTGTCAGCATCGCCCCGGTTATCTCATCAATCTTCTCCATCGCGGCTCTCATACCCTTGTCTATTATCTCACCTGCCCTGTAGAACTCATGGGCCTGTATGCCCTCGATCGATGGCCGTATCCTAACATCGCTGTGATGGATCACCATCTTGACAAGCCTCTCCTGGAAGATGTCGAAGCTGTTCAGAAGCACGGTAACAAGGCTGGGCGCACCTTCCGCCATTGTCTTTGCAACATCCGGCACCACATCAACCCCGATGACTACATCTATGCCGATTGCAGTGAGATAGTCGCTTGGAACGGGATTTGACACCGCCCCGTCGACGTAGTATTCGCCTTCGATCCTGTGAGGAGCGAATATCCCCGGTATCGATATCGAAGCTCTGATGGCACTCCATATCTCCCCTGTCTCAAATGCCATCTCCTCTCCGCTCTTGATATTGGTTGCGACTGCTATGAATGGCATCTTCGTCTCTATGAAGCTGCAGCCTCCTGTAAGGTCCTTGATCAGCCTGGTGACGTTATTGCCCCTGAAAAGCCCATACCTGCCCGCCAGACCGAGGTCAAGGTAACGGATTATATCCGGCTGCCTTATGGAAAGCGCTAAGTCAGTCATCTCTCTTACTGACATCCCGCAAGCGTATGCTCCACCCACAAGGGCGCCTGCGCTGCAGCCAACTATCGCATCGATAGGAATTGAGTTGTCCTCAAGCACTTTGATGACGCCAATATGCGCCAGCCCTCTAGCAGCGCCGGAGCCAAGTGCAAGGCCGACGGTCTTCCTTCTTATCCCCTTCTTGATCAATGCAACCCTGCCTCTTGATACCTTCAGGTATTCATCGTCAGAGAGGACATGAGCTATGCTGTCCAGCACGGGGACCACCTCCGCCTAAGTGGATTATATCAATTGATAGTAACCTGGGGAATCTTAGGAATAGGAATAGGACAGCCCTTTCGGACTGTCCTATTTGGTCGGAGCGGGGAGACTTGAACTCCCGACCTCTTGCACCCCAAGCAAGCGCGCTAGCCAAACTGCGCCACGCCCCGTCGCTAACAATCAATATAATACCAGCATCAATGCCCGCTTTCAATATGATTGTTATCCTTTTCAAGCGGTCTCCTACATCTTCACTTATGTAAACCATAACGTTTATACATCGCAATACACAACCGTATACTCGATAATAAGGCTAAAGTAGACATATAATTATGTCTACTTTTATATCGAGTATTGGTTTATGGCCTTGATAGTATGGCCCAAAGGCGGGCAGTGGATATCAAATCCATGATGTTGTGCTTGATGATCGGAAGCAGCAGCGAGTATTCCGAAGTGTTCACATAGTCCCAATAGACCCGTGGTATTTTGCCGCCGGGGATATCGTCTTCCCTATTCCAGTCGGCCAGGCCCAGGACATTCCTCTCAAGCGACTGCAACGAACAGCTCGCAAGCTTGTCCTTGTACCTCTTCCTTGCAGGCTTGAGAAGGTCCACAGAGACAATCTCCGGAAGGGTGATGTTGCAGTAGCTCATCCTCTTCTCTATGTAAGGGATGTCGAAGCTGTCGCCGTTGAAAGTCATTACGGCGGTACCATCTTTGATGTATGAGAGAAGATGTAACAGGGCCGCCGGTTCCTCGCCTGGGTTTCTGGCAAGAAGCTGAGTGCAGACAAGGCCTTGCTCCACAACCTTCAGAAGCCCGATGAGAAACAGGGGCTGCTCAGCCCCGAATAGCCCGGTAGTCTCGATGTCCAGGAAGTGAAGGCCGAAGTAATCCTCGTACCTTAACCCGTCGACTTGCGGAAGCTCGTTCTCAATGAGTGTGAACTTCCCTAGGCTGTTACAGAGCACTTCACCATTAAGAGTGCTCTCTCTTAGTATGTGCTCGTAGTCGCTGATCATTTGGAATATGTGTACCTCACTTTGTACATCTGGAATACGGTCCCTTTCGCAGGCACTGTGAACCTGGCCACTGCTGTGTTGCCGTCCTTTCTTACCCACTCAGCCCCGGTATTGCTTATCATCGTCCATTCACCGGGGAAGCTCTCGGTCAATTGGACTTCTGTCGATGTGGCAGAATTCGACCTTATCGTGATTCTGAACGACTCCTCGAATGAACTGGTGCCGACTGTCTTGCTCTCAGTCCTTTCTATCTCGGCTGTGACGTCCGCGGACTGACCCAGCTTCACAGAGAGGAGGCCGCCTGCGACAAGGACCTCTGTAGGGGCTATGCTGTTTGCCCCCGTAACTGAGTTATCTGCCTCCTTCTGGTACAGAGCCAGGGCAAATGCCTTTGACGGAAGCTCGTCTATCGAGGGGCTTGTTGCCACTTCAGCGAAGACGTCCATCCTAATCTGCTCCTTGACCGCGGGTTTCCCCAGATACCCCTTCAAGCCGGACCCCACAGATCCTCCAACGTAAGTCTTGTAAGGGGCACCTTTCAGCTCGGCCAGCAGGAGCCTCGTCTCGCTGTCAGGGGTAAGGTCGATCGATTGGCCCGCCTGCTTAATGACCTTCCAGAGCTCGACGCCAGCTATTGCCTCCTTAGACGACTGGATCGCCCCGCCGGTCCCGACGAGGACGACTTCCGCTGCATCGTATCCTATCTGCGATTCATTTCTTATCCCAAGGTAGAACCTGCCGTCCATTAGCATCGCCTTGCCGGCTGTAAGCTGCCCGCCCACATTCCAATGGATGCTCTCGGTCATATAGATGACCTGGAATGTGCAGTCCCCGCCGTTTTCGCTGAGGACGCTCCAGCTGTATGCGAAGGGTTCCCCGCCGGAGTATTCTATGCTGGCGGATTCCATGCTGAAGCCCTCGGACAGTGGCAGTATCTGAAGCGTATGGGTTAGCATCCCGCCATCAGCCTCTATTGGGCCCACAACGGAGATTCCCGGACTAAGTTCAGCGTTAACCCTGAATGTCACCAGCGCGGCACCCTTATTGCCGGCAAGGACCCTCACATCCGACACAGCAGGGGCCATTGCATCCAGAACTCCCTGCGTAGGAGGGATGGACTCCGGCGTCCCGCCATATGCGGAGGCCGCCGTCACTAAAACGAGTGTGAGCAATATGGTTGCAGCGAGCCTTGCTTTCGAGGTGTTTTTCTTTGCAACCGGCATCAGTCGCTCAACCCCTTCCCTATCTTCTCTTCCGCGAAGGCCATAAGAGTCGCCTCCATCTGATGGCGGCTGAGGCCTCCCTGAAGGTACGCCGTGTACGGTGGGCGCATCGGAGCATCCGCGGACAGCTCAATGGACGATCCCTGCACGAAAGCGCCTGCAGCCATCACGACGTCGTCTGAATAGCCCGGCATGAAGCCAGGTATGGGAGTCGCCTTTGCATCCACCGGCGAGCCGCCCTGGACCGCCTTCATGAAGCTCAGAAGATTCTCCCTGTTGCCTAATTCAACACGCACGACCGAATCCCCCCTGTCCTCAAGCGGACCCGGGTCAACCTTGTAGCCCAGCCTTGCCAGAAAGCAGGACGCAAACGCAGAGGAGCACATCGCCTCGCAGGTGATCATGGGTGCGAAGTACAGCCCCTGTGCTATAAGGCGGTTCATGCCCAGGCTGGGCCCGCAGTGTGAACCCAGGCCCGGGGCGGTCAGCCTTGATGCGGCCTTCTCCACGTACTCCTGCCTTCCTGCGACATAGCCGCCTGCGGGGGCGATCCCACCCCCGGGATTCTTTATAAGGGAGCCGGCGATGAGGTCGGCTCCTGCTTCCGTCGGTTCCATGAGGTCTGTGAACTCTCCGTAGCAGTTGTCTACGATCACTACTGCGCTGCTGTTGGCCTTCTTCACGGCTTCCACTATCGCGGATATGTCCTTGAGGGATAGTGGCTTTCTTGTGGAGTATCCCCTTGAGCGCTGCACCAGCACCGCATCGGAGTCCCTAGCCTGATCTGATATGCCGTCCAGGTCCGGTCCGCCGCCTTCGCCCGGCTCGACCTGCGAGTAGGATACGCCGAGCTCTTTCAAGGAGCCATGCCCATCGTCCCCTGAGATTATCCCGTCGAGCGTGTCATATGGTTTGCCGTATGCCGCCATAAGCTTGCCGCCAGGCCTTAGCACCCCGAAGAGCGCCAGCGATATCGCATGCGTACCGGACACTATCTGATGCCTTACAAGTGCGGCCTCGCTGCCGCAGATGAGCGAGAAGGCCGCCTCTATCGCCTCCCTGCCGGCGTCATTGTAGCCGTAGCCGGTGGTTCCTCCGAACTGGTAGTCGGAAATCCCCGCCTGCTTGAAGGCATCAAGCACCCTAATGGTGTTTATCCTCCTGATCTCCTCATATCCTGCCTGCTGCAGGGCGCACTCGCTTATAGCCGCCTCGGCTATGCCCCTCACCCTGCCGCTGTACTTAGCTATCCTGTCGAAATGACCCATTCTCAAGTAATCCTCTTTCTATCAGGTCCGAGGAAATGCACCCGGCAATGGCGTCCGCGTCCATGGTGCCGGAGTCGAACCACCTCGTCTTGCTGTTCCTCTTAAACCACGTCATCTGCCTCTTGGAGTACTTCCTGGTCTCCGCCTTAATCCTAGCGACCGCCTCATCAAGGCTCATTGAGCCCTCAAGGTGGGCGATTAGCTCCTTGTATCCTATCGCCTGCATGGCGACCCTGCAGTTTCCGTATCCAAGCCCAATAAGCCCCTCAACCTCTTTAAGAAGCCCCTTTGACAGCATCTCGTCCACCCTGCGCTCAATTCTCCCCACGATGATCTTCCTGTCGGCCTTAAGGCCGTAGAAGACAGCCGGTATCCCTGATGCTTCCGGGGCTTCCGCCTGAAGCTCGCTGATGGGCCTTCCGGTCTTCTTAAGCACCTCCAGGGCCCTTACTATCCTCCTGGCGTCGTTTCTGTGTATCCTGGACGCGGAGACCGGGTCTGCCTCGGCAAGCTCCCCATGAAGCGCCTCCGTACCGCCATCCTCCGCCGCCTTCAAGTAGAGCTGCTGCCTTAACTCGTGGTCGGCATCCGTGTCAGGAAACAGGAATCCCCTGGTAAGGGCATCTATGTATAGCCCGGTGCCCCCTGCGACTATAGCAGGCTTGCCCCTTCCTGTGATATCCTCATAGGCCTTCATGGCGAGCGCGCAGTATCTGGCGACGGTCATCGGCTCATCAGGCTCGCAGACATCGATGAGATGGTGCCTGACCCTCTCCAGGTCCTCCCTGGGAGGCTTAGCTGTGCCGATGTCCATGCCCCTGTAGACCTGCATGGAATCCGCCGATATGACCTCCGCTCCCAGCCTTTCGGCGAGCCTGATGGCTACATCGGACTTCCCTGAGGCAGTGGGGCCCAGGATGACTATGGCGGCCTGCGCCTTCACTAAAGCATCCCGCCCTTCTCTATGCCTATGTACTCCACCGGCCCGGCATGGCTGGAATGAAATACTGTCATTCTCCCCATATCATATGGTAACGAGCCCCTCTCGCCCTTCCTCACCTTCATGACGAACCTCCTGCGGGCGACCCTGGCCGCCTCAAGGAAGTCCTCCCGGGAGGGGTAATCCCCGCAAGCCCATGTGCGTATGGCATCTATGGGGTTCGCCGAGCTTACCTTGGTCTGGAACATCGGGTCCATGTAGACTATGTCGTAGGATCCGTCCGGCATGCCCATAAGCGCCTTGCGGTAGCTCTCCCTGCTCCTCAGGATGCGGCTTATGGCGCTTTCGATGCGAGCATCACCCCTGTATTCCCGCATGCCCATGTCGACTGCCGTGAAAATCTCCTCGGTTGCCTCTAGCGCCTTCACGCTTCCCCGGCACCCGACGACGAAGGATGCGACAATCGCATCCGAGCCTATCCCCATGGTGCAGTCAAGCACAGCGTCGCCGTCTCCAAGGCCCATGGCGCCTGCCATCACGTCGGAGCCTCCCTTCAAGAGGTTACCGATGCGAAGCGGTGCGGTGCTCGGATGGAACCTGAAGCTGGCCTTCTTAAGCCCTTCCGCGTACCTGGAAAGCCTGACTCCGTCAGATCCGAATACAAGCACGTCCGCGAGCAGGGCATCCTTAACCCTTTCCTTGAGGCACTCCCTGCCGGTGTACTCCCATCCTATCCTTCCGGCCTCGGACCTAGCCTTATCTACAAGCAAGCCGCGGGACCTTGCGGCTGAGACGGATTCGGTCACAAGCCTTAAGGGTCGAGCCACTTCCGGGCCCTTCGGACCCTCACCGGTTTCGGCAGGCATCGGCATCACTTCCTCCTGCCCACGCCGCGCTCTATTCCCGACAGGTCTACGTTAAGCATGATCGGCCTTCCGTGCGGGCATCTGTATGGGTTCGTGGAGGCGAAAAGCCCCTCGGTTATGTCCGACATCTGTTCCTGGTTTAAGAGCATGCCCGCCTTGACCGCACCTTTGCAGGCCATCTCGGAGGCCGCCCTCATCACCCTCGTTGCGTGGTCTCTGGCATCTGCCCTTCCTTCGGCAAGATCCCTAAGCGCAGTCAGGAGCAATGCCTCGGCTGAGGGTTGGCTTCCTCCCGTAAGGGGCACAGACCTTACGATCGCGCTTCTTGCCCCGAAGGGCTCCACATCGAATCCGAGCTCGGCAAGGCTTGCGCCTTCCTCCTTAAGCACCGCCGCCTCCGCAGGCATAAGCTCCACGCTCATCGGCATGAGAAGGTTCTGCCCTATGACCTTCCCTTTGGCAAGGCTATTAAGGAACCTGTCCACGAGTATCCGCTCATGTGCGACGTGCTGGTCTATGACAAGAAGCGAGCCGCCCTTCTCGGCTATTATGTATGAGTTCATGAACTGGCCGATAACCCTCGCTCCGGCTTCATCCTGGATCTGCTGGCAGGACACCTCGCCCTCTTCAGTTGGTCCCGGACCGCCCTGCCCTGCACCTTCATCATCCTTATGTCCGGGCCATGATGAGCCCTCATGGCCTCCTGACGCCTCGCCCAGGTAGCCCGAATACCTCTGGGACATCGCCTCTCCGGCTGCGGTCCTGTAGTCCGCGGGGGCCTCGCCAAGGGGCATCGGCCAGATCCTGCCGGAGGGGGCCCCGGGCGCCCGGTACTCCACCGCCTTCACATTCGGCACCGAATCGGGGCCGTTCACGGCATCGCTTACAGCCTGCCTCACCGCCCCGAAGACTGCGCTTTCGTCTGCGAAGCGGACCTCCGCCTTAGCAGGGTGCACGTTCACGTCCACCCTCGAAGGGTCGACCTCAAGCCAGACCGCGGCTGGGGGATAAGGAAGCGTCATCTGCACGCCCTCAAGGCCCCTGTCGATTGCAGCGAATACGGCAGTGGAGCTCACGGGCCTGCCGTTTACTATGATGAACTGGTCCTGCCTTCTCCTTCTGGCCTCTGAAGGCTCCGCGACCAGGACGAAGGCCTCTATTCCGGGCGATGACGCCCTGCCCTCGGTCATCCTGTCCGCGACCTTCCCCAATACCGCCCTTGCGGCCGACCTTGCCTGCCCGTCCCCTGTAGAGGCCAGCTTGACGTCGCCGTCCACGGTAAGGCTTATCGAGACTGCCGGATTCGCCAGGGCGAGCTTCTCTACGGCCTGCTCGACCCTCCTTGATTCGGCGTTGGGGCTTCTCAGATACTTCAGCCTCGCCGGCGTGTTGAAGAACAGCTCCCTTACCTCGACCGATGTGCCCTGCCTATGCGGGCCGGGGCCCTGCCTCGTGATCTGTCCCCCCTCGAGGTATACGCTCCAGGCCTCGTCCACGCCGGCCTCCCTCGTAGTGAGGGTTAGCTTCGACACAGATGCTATCGAAGGAAGCGCCTCTCCCCTGAACCCCAGCGTTTGAACGTGGAACAGCTCCTCGGCGCTTCTTATCTTGCTCGTGGCGTGCCTTTCGAATGCGAGGCAGGCATCCTCACGGTCCATGCCGCTTCCGTCGTCCGTGACCCTTATAAGCCCGAGGCCGCCATCGGCAATCTCGACAGATACGGAGAGAGCGCCTGCATCGACCGCGTTTTCAACCAGCTCCTTGACCACCGAGGCAGGGCGTTCCACTACCTCTCCCGCGGCTATCTTGTTGGCGATGTCCACCGGAAGCCTCGCAATCTTCAATCTCGGCGCCCCCTTTCCCCGGCTTAAGAGCCGGACCTTCCGCCACTAGGCCAGTGAGCCTTTCTCCTCTTCCTGCTCAAGCGCCTCCTTGAGCCTGTAGATTAGCTCCAGCGCCTCCCTGGGGGATAAAGCCTCGGGATCCGCCTCCCTTAGGAGCTTGAGCGCCTCGCTCTCCGGCTTGGCGACTATCGGGTCCGCCACTTCCTCCGGAAGCTCGTTCCAGCCGAAGAGCCTCATCTGGTGGCCGCCCCTGTCGTTCATCGCCTCGAGCTGCTTTAGAATCTGCCCCGCCCTGCGTATCGCATCCTTAGGTATGCCGGCCATCCTCGCAACGTTAAGCCCGTAGCTTTTATCCGTGCCCCCCCTTTGGAGCCTGTAGAGGAAGACCACCTCGCCCGGCTTCTCCGCTACTGCTACATGGTAGTTCCTTGCAAAGGGGAGCCTCTCCTCCAGCTCCGCGAGCTCATGGTAGTGGGTCGTGAAAAGGCATCTTGCCCTGGTGACGTCATGAAGGTGCTCCGCCACCGCCCAGGCGAGCGCCATGCCGTCGTAGGTGGAGGTGCCCCTTCCGAGCTCGTCCACCATGACGAGGCTCCTGTCCGTGGCGCTGTTCATGATCTCGGCCATCTCAAGGAGCTCGACCATGAAGGTGCTCTTTCCGCCGGCTATGTCGTCGTAGGAGCCCGCCCTGTAGAATATCCTGTCGCACGAGCCTATGCTTGCCTCAGAGCACGGCACGAAGGATCCCGCCTGCGCCATGAGCTGTATGAGGCCGCAGGTGGCAAGCACCGTTGACTTTCCCGCCATGTTGGGCCCGGTGAGTATGAGAAGCCTCGAATCGTCGTGGGTGAGGGCGATGTCGTTCTCCACGAACCTCCCCTGTGGCATCGCGGCCTCCATGACCGGGTGCCTCGCCGCCTTGAGCACAGTGTCCTTTCCCGAGTTGACTATAGGGCGCCTCCACCTTCGGGCGATTGCCGCCCTGGCGAAAGAAAGGAGCGCATCCGTCTCGGCCGCGGCCCTCGCGTCGCACATGATGGAGTCTATCGCCTCAGCCGCCTTACCGCACAGTCCCCTGAATATCTCTGATTCGAGCCTGACCTGCTTCTCCTCGGCGCCAAGGACCTTGGTCTCAATCTGCTTCAGCTCCTCGGTGAAATACCTCTCGGAGCCTGCAAGGGTCTGCTTGCGTATGAAGTCCGACGGGACGTTCGCGATGTTCGACCTGCTCACCTCGAAGTAGTATCCGAAAACGCTGTTGTAACCGACCCTCAGGTTCTTGATCCCGCTTCTTTCCCTCTCCCTTGCCTCAAGTGCCGCAAGCCAGCCCCTTCCGCCGTCGGCCGCCGCCCTGAGCTCGTCCACCTCCGGGCTGTAGCCCTGCCTTATTATCCCCCCCGACGAGGCGTCGGACGGGAGCTCGTCAGAAAGCGCCAGGCGGATCTCCCCCGCTATGCCGGAAAGCGGGTCTATGGCGCAAGACGCCTCCATGAGGGCCCCTGACGCGGCTTTCCCCGAGAGTATGGACTTAAGCCTTCCGCAGCCCTCCAGGGATGCGGCAAGGGAGGCGAGGTCTCTTGGCATCGCGCTTCCCAGCGTAAGCTTGGAGCCGAGCCTTTCCATGTCGGCTATTCCTGACAGCGCATCCCCAAGCTCGTCTGCCAAAGCGGGAGAGGTACATAGCTCCTGGACCGAATCCTGCCTTGCAGAAATGTCCCGCGCATCCAGAAGGGGCGCCTCAAGCCATGCCCTCAGCATCCTTGCGCCCATCCTCGTCCTCGTATAGTCCAGCACGTCCAGAAGGCCCCTGCCCCTTGATCCGGCCTTCTCCGCTCCGAACACGGCGAGGTTCCTCCAGGAGCTCCTGTCTATGTGCATGAAGCCGGAAAGGCTGTAGGTCCCGAGCGAGCCCATGTACTTTAGGTCCGAGCCCTGCATGCTCTTCAGGTAGCTGAGCAGCGCCCCCGCGGCGCATGCGGCAAGCGGCATGCCCTCAAGCCCGAACCCTTCCGTCCCGATCGAGCCGAAATGGGCTTTGAGCTCATCCTCAGCCTGCTTCAGGCCGAAGATCTGGCCGGGCCTTGCGGTCTTGAAGGCCTTTCCTTCCGATGCTTCCAGCCAAAGAAGCACTTCTTTCGGAAGCTCAGCTCCCTCAGGGACAAGAATCTCGCTGGCGCCTAGCCTGTCTAGCTCGCCATGCAGCTTCCTTGCGGCCATATCCCCGTCGATCTGTGTGGCCCTGAACTCCCCGGTCGACGCGTCGCAGTATGCGAAGCCGTATGCCTCATCCCTTGGAAGGATGCAGGCTAGATAGTTGTTCGCGCCCTCCGCGCCCTCCAGAAGGCCCGGCGTGACAACCCTTGTTATCTGCCTTCTTACGAGGCCCTTCGCCTTCCTGGGGTCCTCCATCTGGTCGGCGATGGCCACCTTGTAGCCCTTCCTGACCAGCTGAGGCAGATACTCGTCCAGGGCGTGATGCGGTACCCCGCACATGGGCATCCTGTTTCCGGAGCCGACTTCCCTTCCGGTCAGGTAGAGCCCAAGCTCCCTTGATGCGATCTCGGCATCCTCGTTGAACAGCTCGTAGAAATCGCCGAGCCTTATCATAAGAAGCGCGTCCGGGTGCTTCAGCTTCAGCTCGCTGTATTGCTCCATCATGGGGGTCAGCTGGTTTCTCTCGGCCATCTTCCCGCCTTTCGCCATCAAAAGCCCCTATTGCCTCATTCCGTGAAGGACGAAGGTCCTTGCCTTCTCTATGCGTATTCCGGCTCGGTCCCCCCGCTTGAGGGTGCCGTCGTCCGGCCAGTGCACCATCTTGTTTGTCCTGCTCCTGCCCGCCATCACCGAAGGGTCCTTCTGGGACGGCCCCTCCACAAGCACTTCCAGGACCTCTCCCACGAGGCCCCTGTTCACGTCTAGCGAAATCTCGTTCTGCAGCCCGATGAGCCTTCTTATCCTGTCCTTCTTCACTTCCTCCGGGATCTGGTCTGGCATGCTGCAGGCCGCCGTGCCCTCCCTGGGGGAGTATATGAATGTGAAGGCTGCGTCGAACCTTGCTCTCCTCACCGTATCAAGGGTTTCCAGGAAGTCATCCTCGGTCTCCCCCGGAAAGCCCACCATTATATCCGAGGTTATCGCGCAGCCGGGCACTGCCTTCCTCACCCTTTCGATGAGGTCCAGGTACTGCCCTTTGGTATAGCCCCTGTTCATCTCCTTCAGCACCCTGTCGGAGCCTGCCTGAAGCGGCAGGTGGTACTGCTCGCAGACCTTGCCGCATGAGGATATCGCCCCTATCATCGCATCGTCTGCGAACCTCGGGTGAGATGTCGTGAACCTCAGCCAGACGCCGTCCGGAAGCTCGCGGTCCAGCATCCTTAGAAGCGACGGGAAGTCGGCCGCATCATCAGCGGAGGCCGGTTCCATGCCCTTGCCGTAGGCGTTGACGTTCTGCCCCAGAAGGGTGACCTCCTTCGCCCCGGCGCTCACTGCCGCCCTGCATTCCTCCAATATGTCAGACGCCCTGCGGCTCCTCTCCCTTCCCCTTACGTAGGGGACTATGCAGTAGGTGCAGAAGTTGTCACAGCCGTATGTGATGTTCACATATGCCTTCAGCCCGTCCTTCCTTATGACGGGAAGGTCCTCTACGACCTCCTGGGCGCTGTCCCAGACTTCGATTACCCTCTCTCCGGATTCAAGCCTTGCCAGAAGCTCAGGCAGCCTGTGTAGGTTATGCGTCCCGAAGGCGAGGTCTATCCAGGAGAGCCTGCCGGCGAGCTCGCCCTGGACCCACTCCTCCTGGACCATGCAGCCGCAGACTCCGACGATAAGGCCAGGCCTGGACTTCTTGAGGCGCTTCGCCTCCTGAAGGTTTCCAAGCGCCCTGTCCTCGGCGTTTCCCCTTACGCAGCAGGTCATGTAAAGCACTAGGGACGCCACGGCCATGTCCTCGGTCATCCCCATCCCGAAATCCCTGAGATATCCGGCCACCGTCTCAGAATCCCTCTCGTTCATCTGGCAGCCGTAGACTACCACCTTGGCAAGCTTCCCCTTCAGCTCCATCACACACCGCGCCGGTCCAGCTCCAGCCTGAAGACCGACATCATCCTTTCGCCTTCTGCGTACATCTCGTCCTGCTCGGGGACCTGGGACTCCCCTACATACCTATAGCCTGCGATCACGGCCGTCCTCGACGATGCCGCGTTGTCGGGCCTTGTCGTTATTATGAGGTAGGGCATACCCAGCTTCTCAGCGAACATCCCTACAAGGACGGACGCCCTGGCCGCATACCGCATGCCCCTGAACTTCTCCTCGATGCCGTAGCCCACGTTTCCCGCGCAGTTGTCTATGTGCGGGTTGTATCCGGCCCTTAGGACCAGGCCTCCTGCCACTTCCTGCGACAGGGCGTCGACTACGTCGAACTCGTAGTACGGGACGTGCTGCCTTGCCTCATCCACATCCTCCGTATAGCGCTTCAGCACAAGGCTCACGACCCCGTCAGTCAGCTCTCCTGGCTCGATGTAGGGGAAGTCGGCCATCAGTACCTGATTCCTGCCTTTCCGAGCCTCTCGAGGGCGAGGTCGAGCCTGTCCTCCTCAACTGTGAGGGATATCCTGAAGTAGCCCTCGCCCGCCTTGCCGTAGCCGTTGCCCGGGGTTATCACCACTCCGGTCTCGTCGAACACCTTCTCGGCGAAAGAGGCCGATGTGAAGCCCTTGGGCACAGGTGCCCAGATGTAGATGCTGCCGTTGGGGGCTGTAAGATCCCAGCCCATCGAGTTTAAGGTGCCCACTACCTTGTCCCTTCGCCTCCTGTAGATGGCGCGCATCGCCTCGACGCTGTCCCAGCTTCCCTCCATCGCTGCGGTCGCGGCTTGCTGCACAGCCTGGAAAGCGCCTGAGTCGAGGTTCGACTTAAGTGCCGCAAGCGTCCCGACTATCTCGGGGTTTCCCACCGCCCAGCCTATACGCCAGCCGGTCATGTTGAAGTACTTTGACAGGGAGCCGAACTCGATTGCGATGTCAGAGGCCCCAGGGAAGCCCAGTATGCTCGGCGCAGGCTTTCCGTCGTATGTGATCTCAGCGTATGCCGCATCGTGCACGAGTATGATGCCGTTTGCGCTTGCGAACTCAATGGCCTCCTCGTAGAAGCCCTCGGGCGCGCACGCGCCGGTCGGGTTGTTGGGGTAGTTGATGAAAAGCAGTGCCGAGTTCCTGGCCACTTCGGATGGGATCTCCGAAAAGTCTGGCAGGAAGCCGTTCTCCTTCAGAAGCGGCATATGGTATGGTATGCCGCCTGCGAAAATCGTGCCGGATTCATAGACCGGGTAGCCCGGGTCTGGAATCAGGTTGTACTTGCCTGGGTCGGTGAAGCAGAGCGATATATGGGCGATGCCCTCCTTGGAGCCGATGAGCGAGCAGACCTGGCTGTCAGGGTTCAGGCTCACGCCGAACCTCCTCTGGTAGTAGCCGGAGACCGCCTTCCTGAAGGAGGCCATGCCCCTGGAGGACGGATACTGATGGTTCTTGGGGTCGCGCACGCCTGAGACGCCCGCCTCGACTACGTGCGCAGGGGTCGGCATGTCGGGGTCTCCTATGCCCAGGGAGATAATGTCGCGGCCTTCCTTCCTGGCCTTCTCGATCTTCGCCTCTATCTGGGCGAATAGGTATGGCTGCAGGTTTTCTATCCTCTTTGCCCTTCTTATCATGCTAACCCTCCTGACCTTCATCGAATCTGTCAATGAGCTCGCCTTTGAACACGAATGCCGCAGGGCCCGTCATAAGCACCCTGTTGTCTTCCCTCCACTCGATGTAGAGCGATCCTCCGGGCAGGTCTATCCTGCTCGCCCTTCCTGCCCTTCCGGAGATGTGTGCCGCCACGGCCACCGCGCACGCCCCGCTGCCGCATGCAAGCGTTGGTCCTACTCCCCTCTCCCAGACGAAGACCCTGATGCCCCCGTCGGGTAGGATCTGGGCGAACTCCACGTTCGTCTTCCTCGGGAAGTCCGGATGGAACTCCATCGCGGGGCCGGCCTCAAGCATGAGCTTCCTTGAGGTCTCCTCCACGAAGGCCACTGCGTGCGGGTTTCCCATGTTCACGCAGGTGAACCTGAGCTTCCTTCCGGAGGCCTCGTAAGGCGCGTCTATCACGGCCCCGCCCTGGCCTTTCACGGGTATGAGCTCAGGCTTCAATGCCGGCTCCCCCATGTCTACCGTAACCTTCCAGTCCCGCCCAGACCTGTCCTTAATGGTGCAGTACTGTATCCCCTTCAGCGTCTCTATCGATATGGGCTCCTTGGCGTGCGGGCTCCTCTGCGCCCACAGCACCGCGGCGCACCTTATGGCGTTACCGCACATCTCCGCCTCGGAGCCGTCGGAGTTGTAGATCACCATCCTCAGGTCCGCCTTGTCCGACGGAACGAGGGCTATGAGCCCGTCTGCGCCTACTCCGAAATTGCGGTCGCAGACCTCCTTCGACCTCTCCCTAAGGGACGCAAGGTCGGAGGTTTCCGCCAGCACGAATACGAAGTCGTTTCCAAGCCCGTGCATCTTGTAGAATTTCATCGAAGCACCGCCAATCCTAAAGTATTGCAGCAGCTACTGCTGCCACGATCAGGGCGGGCAGCATGTTGCCCGCCTTTATGCCCGCCTTCAGCGAGAGGTTGAAGCCCAGTCCCATCAGGATGAGCCCGCCGGCCGCGGTTATGTGGGCTATCATGAGCTCGGTCATTATCGGCTCGAGGAATCCTGCTGTAAGCGTGATCGCGCCCTGTATGACGAGGACTACGATCGCGGAGAAGCCGACGCCGATGCCCATGGTCGATGCCATGGCCATCGAGGTGACGCCGTCCATGACCGACTTCATGGCAAGTATGGAATAGTCGCCCCTGAGCCCGTCGGCGATTGAGCCCATCACGGTCATCGGACCGATGCAGAACAGAAGGGATGCGGCGACGAGCCCCTCAGTGAACCTTCCCTCGGCCATCCTGCCCAGCCTCGCCTTGGCGGCGTCTCCCAGCCCGTTGAACCTGTCGTCCAGCTTAAGGAGCATGCCGATGACGGTGCCCAGCACCACGCAGATCAGGGTCACCAGGAGCTCCGGTGAATCCCAGGTGTTCTTAAGCCCGATTACCAGTGTGAACAGCCCCATCACCCTGATTAGCTCGGATCCGAACTGCTCAGGTATCCTGCTTCTCAATATCAGGCCTATCGCGGTGCCTGCCAGCACCGTGGCCGTATTCATCAGAGTCCCGGTCATATCGCACCTCTTCGCATGAAAATCCTATTTTATTATTATACCAAAGCCCGGGTCCTTGTTTAATGCGAACATACTAGCTCGCCAGGCGTCTTAGCTTTAGGGCGGGATTTGCCCATATATTCGAATTTTGTTAGAATGATGCTGATTTATCATATGAAAGGAGGACTGGAAATGAAGAAGATTCTATTGGTAGCCTTCGTGCTTTCGCTCATCGCGGTAGCATCGCTTGCGGTCTATGCCGCAGTGCCCAGCCTGACGATTCCCGGCGTGAACGCCAAGGACGACCTGCCTAAGGGTTGCCTGGATTGCCACGTCAAGTCCGGCAACAGCGACACGACCATCCTTGCCGGCATGAAGAAGCTCATCGCCGACAAGAAGCACCCTGCGGCGACCGACAAGATGATCACCGACATGGCCGGCTGCGCCACCTGCCACAAGGCGGGCGCAAAGGCGGGGACCCTCGGCGGCGTGATACATCAGATGCACTTCGCGGGCGGAACGAACAATGCGTTCGTGAAGAACTACAGCGGCAACTGCACATGGTGCCACAGCGTCGACCTCACAAACGGGGCGGTAGGCGTGAAGGGCAAGTAAACAGCGAGCCTTATGCTAATGAAGAAAGCGGGCCTTGTCGGCCCGCTTCTTCTTGCTTCCCAGCCTTGAGGCTACGGCGCAGAAGGCAGGAATATCGCGATTATCCCCACAACAAGCCCCAAGGCGCCTATTACGAGGCCGGTTATGCCCAGGCCCTGCGCTTTCTTGAGGTTGGCGTTGAAGTCCTCGGCCTGCTTGGCTATCGACTGCTCAAGGGAGGTTATCTTCTGGTTCAGCTTAGCCTCCCTCTCCTGGGCCGCTATGTCCTGCGCTTCCATCAGGACCGTGCTGTCCTTCTCGAGCTTCTTGAACTTGGCGTCGGTGCTTGCAGTAAGGTCCGCAAGCCTTGTCTCAAGCGTGCCCTGCAGCACCTTCTGCCTGCTAAGCTCGCTGTTCACCGAGTTAAGGAGGGCCGCTGCGCTCTCTAGGTTCGCCTTCAGTATGTCGACGCTTCCCTCGAGCTTCGTAAGCCTTGACTCCGCGGCGCCAATCCTGTCCTTTATCTGCGTGATGCTGAGCCTTGCCTCATCCATCAGCACCCTGAGCTCCGCAATCGACTTCTCCAGTTCGGAATCCCTGTTCTGCAGGTCGATGACGTTTCTTAGCACCATCGACCTCGTCGAATCGTCCTCCGAGCTTAGAAGCGCCTTCAGCTTGGATATCTCCGAGACAAGCTTGGCATCTGCTGCCGCCTGGGCCTGCGAGCCCGCCGCCTTCTGCGCATCCAGGGCAGCCATCACCCCGACCACGGACTTCTCCAGGTCTGCCCCGAGGGCAGCGTCTAGCTCGGCAAGCTTAGCATACATCTGGTCGTCAGCCAGTATCCTCACCCTGGTCTCCTCATCCGAGTAGGCCTTAAGGGCCTCAACCGCGGCGGCAAGCTCCGAGTCGGCCTTCCTTCCCGCCTCTTCGATCTTTGCGAACACATCGGCGGAGAGCTCCTCGACCTGCTTTGAAGATGCAGAGCTTACCTCGCCCAGCTTTGCGTCGAATTCGCCGGCCATCATAGAATGCTGCTCTTCGGCCCACTGCCTAAGCTGCTCTATGGCCGAATCCAGGCTTTCCTTCGTGCCCGCCTCAAGCGCTGCGAGCTTCGCCTCGAGCTCCTTGCGGCCCTGGCTCTCCCTGTCAAGATACCCCGACAGCTCCTGCACCGCCTTCTCTATGTCCTGGCCGAGGGCGCCTTTAATCAGGGTTAGCTCCTTGTTCACGGCATCGACTCTGGCGTCGGTGGACTCCTGCGCCTTTCTCAGCTGCTCCACGGATGCGGTTATGGCCGCCCTTCCGTCAGAGCCTTCCTTCCTTACCTGCTCGATTAGCGCCCGTCCGGCGGCAGCCTCCGCGTCCTGCGCGGATTTCACGGCAGCCAGTGCGGCGGCCAGGTTCTCCACGCCCTCCTGCTCCAGCTTCTTCCTTTGGGCGGCCTCCTCGCTCAAAGCCTTGGAAAGTTCAGCCACCGACCTTCCGATATCGTCCGAAAGCGCCTTCCTGAGCGCTTCCAGCTCGGCATCCAGGCTAGCTACGGACGCTTGAGTATCTGACTGCGCCTTCGCAAGGCCAGCGATTGCGGCCTCGGTCGCCTTCCTGTTCGCCTCCAGGGTCAGCTTCATCGCCTCTATCTCTTGCTTGTTGGTGTTCGTGGCGGCCTTGTTCGCCTCGGATACCAGCCTCTCGGCGTCGTTTTCCGCCTTCAGGGCGTCTATGAGCTTCTTTTCGGCTGCGGCCTCAGCCACCATCGCCCTTTCGAGCTCGGTTACCTTGGTCTCCACCTTGCCCATCGAGGCTCCCAGGCCCACAACGAGCTTCGCCTGGCCCTCAAGCTCGCTTAGTATGCTTGCCGCCTCGGCCTTGCGCTCCTGCCTTTCCGCCGTCATCGCCTTGGCGGAATCAGAGGTGGACGCCTCCACTGCCCTTACCCTTGTGTCAAGTGCGGCTATAAGGGGCACGAGCTCGCCTCTCAGTTCGTTTGCGACCTGCCTGAGCACCGACATGTCCTCATCTGTCGCGCTGACCGTCCCCTTCTCAAGGTCAGTCAGCATCTTTGCGACGACGAAGGCAAGGAGGTATCTGCTCACCGGCTCGTCTCCCCTGAAGGAGCCGTCGTTGTACACGCTGAGATAGCCCTTGTCCACTAGTCCGAGGACCGCCTGGTAGGCCCAGTGGTCCTTGCTCACGTCCGTGAGCACGGGCGCCGCAAGCCCGCCGAAACCGACCAGCACTACCAGCATCAAGCTCAATACGATTGTCATGCGGCCTTTTCTAAGAAACATAATGGCACCTCCGGTAAGCTATTTGATTACCGCCTTCAGCCCGTCGCTGAGCACTCCCAGCTGCCTGCCTGCGGCGTCGTATGCCTTGACGTTCTGCATGGATATGGTCATCTTGCCGGGCCCTTTTATGCTGAAGTCCACGTTGACGAGAGTACCCGTCGGCTCCCCTCCAGGAAGGAAGGAGCACCTTATCGACCTGATCGCCTTCCCCTGGACGCTTCCTTCGGAAAGCCCCGGGGACGTGCCGTCAGGAAGGAGCATCAGAGGGCCCGCCGATAGAGGCTTTCTTCCCAGAAGCTCCAGCGCATCGCCCTCCCAGACGAGGTCGAACTCCACCCTTGCGACGCCGGAAAGGCGCAGGGCTTCCACCCTCGCCTCTATGTAGCCGTCCGCGAAGGACCCGATCTTGAGCTCTATCAGCCTTTCGGCGACCGGTGCCGAGGCGGCCGACTGGACGATCACCTGCTTTGCGTTTGAGGCCTGGGCGCGCCCCTTCATCTGTATGGCCTGCGAGCCGGACAGTGGAAGCATGTGCCAGACCACCTCATAGGGCTGCGAAGGGGCGAAATGCCCCAGAAGCTTGAGCGATGTGTCCCCGGGAAGGAGCCTGGCGCCTGTAAGCTCGAGCGCCGCCTCAGCCCAGTAGGCCGTGGAATCCCCGATGTTCTCTATGACCATTATCACCTTATAGGAATCCTTCAGGCCTTCGCCCTGCTTGGGCATCATATCGGGCTGGACGAGCCTCACAGACAGCCTCGGCGGCGAAAGCACCGACACCTGCCTTGTGATTTGGTTTCCAGCGGCGTTGGAGGATGCCGCCTTCACCGTTATCGGCACGCTGCCGAAGGTCTTTCCGTCCGTCCTGACCTGCCAGGAGAGCTGCACCAGCGCCCCCTGCTTCAAATCCCCGACGATCCTCGTCGCATCGGAGGCCGAAACGAGCTCGAGCCCCCTGGGAAGCTCTATGGACACCTTCATGTCTAGTGCCGGGCCCTTGCCCGTGTTCTGTATGTACGCAATCACTGTGAACGCCGACTGCTGGCCCTCGGCCGACGTCTCAAGCTCCGCGGGCACTGCAAGGCCCATTGAAAGCTCGCCCGGCGCCACGGTTATGCCGCCCAGGCCGTAGTATGTGACGAGGGTCACCTGGGATCCAGGCTGGACCGTGATCTCGTCCCAGTACATGGCGGCGGCCGAGTCCAGGTCGAACTCTCCCTCCCTTGTGAAGTCCCTGCCCGGCACGAGCCTTATGTCCCACAGGTTGTCCGCAAACGCCCCCCAGTTGCTGAAGACCGCCCTTGTCGGCGGCGTAAGCTCCCTCCCCCTCAAAGTGGCCTGGGATGTTATCGAAGGGTCGGTGAGCGAATCGAACGCCTGCCAGAAGTCCGGTATCTGAGCGCCTGAGAAACCGGCGTCGGACTCCACGGTGGCCTCCCCCGCCCTAAGCGGCGCGCCGTCGTTTCTTCCGAGCATGGTGTCGAGCATGAGCCTCAAGCCGACCTTCACCGGCTCACTGCCCTCGTTTCTAAGCGTATAGGCGATTCTCGCTGTGTCGAAATAGCCGGTCATCTGGTTCTTGGCAAATGACAGGTCCTGTGTGGCCCTCACCTGCCCCAGCATGTATGTAGTGACGATCGAGCTTCCCCTGACGGCGGGCTTTGCAACGGCCTCGCCGTATTTGCCCGACGATCCCGCCCTCTTCGACGCCTTTCCACCGAAGACCCAGTCCTCGCCGTTGATCCTTATGGTAGTGTAGCTGGTCCACGGGACGGGCTTGCCGTAAATCAGGGAAAGGTCGGAATCGTCCGGGTTCTCAGGGTCTCCGCCGGTGGTCTCGACCCCGAACCTTCCGGTCTCGACGTCCTCGGCGTTTACCGTTATCCTTATGTATTCATTGGAGATGGACACAGTGCCGGCCGCCCCCGCAGATGTCGCGGAAAACGCCAAGATGAGGGCCAGCGCTGCGGCCAAGGCCGCGATCCTGGGTCTTTGCATCCTAGGTTCCTCCTAGTCCAAGAATGAGGCTCCTATGAACTTAAGGCTCGTCTCAGCCAGCGGCTTAAGCCTGAAGCTCACCTCTATCGTCACCTTATAGGCCCAATCTGCGCTTCTGAAGCTCCAGTATCTAAGTATGGTCTGCTCGGCGTTCTTCCTCATCCACTCGTCGACCGGGCCGGAGACGGTGCTCACCGACCTTATAGTCCCCTCGGCGTTCACTGTCACTTCAACGGTGACGGTGCCCTCCGAGGAGGAATTCATGGATTCCTTGGGATAGGCCACCGCCCTCTTTGATGCCACCATGGCCTCTCCCGTCGGGTCTTCGCCTGGAAATGCCGGCCTTGCAGGCTCAGGCGCCTTCTGCTCGGTCTGTTCGCCCTCGGAGGCCACTGGCTCTGCCGGCCCCTCTGTGCCCTGGCTCTCGGTGGCAGGCACGACAGCCGTTCCGGCCTGTGCCGTGACCACCTCTTCCTGAGGTTGTGCCTTGGGAGCCTCCGTAACTGGCTTTATGGATACGTTTGGGGTCGGCTTCTCGACGGTCGGCTTGGGCTTCGCCACCGCAACCTGCTTGACCGGCTCTACAGTCGGCTCAGGCTTCGCCTGCGGCTGGGCCGGTTCCGGCTCCACCACGGGCTCGGGGCTCTGCTGTACTTGCGCATCCGTCTCCCCTCTCACCGGCTGGAGCACCGCAAGCTCCACCACGCCCGTGCCCTCAAGGGGCAGGAGGTCTATGCTTGCCGCAGGCTGCCAGGGTATGAGAAGGAGAAGGGCATGAAGCCCCACTGACGCGAGAATCGCCAGTATGTTGCCGGACTTGCCCCCGTTAGTCATCGTACTGGTCCTCCTGACCCTGAGGATGAGCCCCTTTCCACTGCAAGCGCAAGATGCACGCCGCCGCCCAGGCGTATCGCATCGACTATCGCGATGAGGTTCTCATAGGTGACGGACTTGTCTGCCTTTATGGCGAAGAGCTCCTCCGGGTCCTTCTGTAGGGCCTCCTTGACCTTGTCCGGGATGGAGCCTATGTCCACCCTCTCCTCGCCGACGAACAGGCCCCCCTCGGAATCCGCCGACACGATTACTATCTCGGACGCCAGCTCCTGAGGAGTTGCCGCCCTTGGCAGCTCAAGTGGCATGCCAGTCGTGTTCGTCCTGAAGGACGTGAAAATCATGAAGAAGAATATCAGGTAGCACATCATATCCACGAGGGGTA
>CAZNZD010000018.1:0-25807 GCA_964577435.1 uncultured Clostridia bacterium | reverse complement strand
CCTCGAAGCTCACCGGGTCCCTGCCTCGGTCATGCCTTCCTCTTGAAGAGTATCCCCAAAGTATTCGGGCCGCAATGGCTCGATATGGTGCAGCCTGCGCGGGTCTCTATGACCTGCTTGAAGTCCGCATGCCTTCTTATGGCCTCCTTGACTCCCTCTACTATCTCGGGCGGGCAGGCCGGATGCGTTATGAAGATGCGTTCGGTGTCTATGCTTGCGATATCTTCGAGCCTGTCCTCCACATAATGCTCGAGGCAGCGGTCGAAGTTGCCCCTGTACTTCTTTCCCACACCCATTTTCCCGTCTCTGACTTCTATGCAAGGCTTTATCTTCAGAAGGTTCGCGCCGAACAGCTCTATGCCGCTGCAGCGGCCGCCCTTGTGGAGATAATCCATCCTTTCAATGACGAAGCTCGCGTCTACCCTCGGCTTGGTCTTCTCAATGGTATCCACTATGCCCTGTGCATCCAGGCCACCTTTGGCGAGAAGGGCCGCGTCATAGACCAGATGTCCGCTCCCGGTGGAAAGATTCGCCGAATCCACTATGAACACGTTCTTGAATCCCTTGGCGGCCATGCTCGCGTTCTGGAAGCTGGATGAGAGGTTGGATCCTATGCAGATATGAACGATTGCATCGTGCTTGTCGGCAAACTGCGAGAAGAATGTCTCGTACTCATGAACATTAGCGGCTGATGTGCTGCATGTTTTCCCTTCGGTGTCGACGAGCCTGAAGATGTCGTCGGACGAGATGTCCACCCCGTCTCTGTAGTCGATGCCGTTTATCATGACGTGCAGCGGGATGATGTCCACTCCCAATTCGGCGGTTATCTCCCTTGAAAGATCGCATGTGCTGTCAGCCGTGATCTTCACCAATCGCCCACACCTACCCCATTCAGAATTACTTTCGGCTCTTTACAAGGGATATTATAACCTATGTAGCATTCACTCCTGAACATCGCTTTTCGCTGGAACCTGAAGCCCGCAGGTATGCCAAGGGCGAATTCTGGCTTTCATCAGCGCCTCGTATCAAGGCAGTCATCGGCAGTGGCATAAGCGTCGTTATCCTATGCTTCGTCATAGCTCTGCTCCGCTTATTCCTTCAACCGGGCTTATCTGCATCCTTCAGGAGTCATAGCCCCTTGGTTCGTTTGTGAACATTGTGTGAACTTTTCCGATTCCGGATGCAGCAAACCCTTACGCATCCGTTCATAGATAATGTAACTGGGTATTTCAGATTGCATGATACAACATCGAAAGCTAAGGCGAATTGGGGGTAATGCCGTGTACATTTTCAGAAACGCCCTGAGAAACATACTCAGGAGCCCGGGGAGAAGCCTTCTCATCGGAATCATCGTATTGCTCATATCATTCTCGTCCTGCATAGGCCTGTCGATAAGGCAGGCGGCAGGGTCTCTAAAGGACAGCGGCCTTGAAGGCATCACGGTCTCGGCGACCATCAGCTTGGACAGGCAAGCCATGATGCAGAACGCCCAGAGGCAGTCTGGTGACCCCTTCCAGTTCTTCAGCAGGGTGCAGAACATTAGCCTCGAGGAGATGGAGAAGTACGCGGCATCGAAGTATGTGAAGGACACTTACTACGTCATGACATCATCGGTAGCCAAAGGAGAGGGCCTTGAGCCTCTGGACGTTGTCGGCAGCCTCGATGATGCCGCCTCGACTGATTTTCAGCTGGGAAGGCCCGGCCAGAACCTAATGGGAAGGATAGAGGACCGTTTGGCCGAAGGAGGCTTCAGGCAGGGCGACTTCACCATCTATGGTTACTCGGACGAGGCTGCCATGCAGGGTTTCATAGACGGCACGAACAAGGTGTCTGCAGGGTCGATGTTCGACTTCGCAACCGCGGACTACTCATGCCTTGTAAGCGACCAGGTGGCATATGTCAACAGCATCAAGGTGGGCGACAAGATAAAGGTGATGAACCCGAGCCTCGATACAGAGGAGTATGAGCTGACGGTCGCAGGCACATATAGCGTAACCGAGACGGATGAGGGAAACTCCACGTTAAGGTTCTCGAACGCCAACGACCCATCGAACCAGATACTCGTGAGCTATCCGACGTTAAAGGCGATAGCTGATGCCTCTGCCGCATCCGCGGTGAAGGGCACGGACAGCAACGGCAATGAGACAACTACCGCCCTTCGCACTGCGACAAGCGGGCGCTACATATTCGCTAATGTATCCGATTATGAGGCGTTCACGGAGGATGCGCGCAGCATGGGCCTTTCCGAGGACTATGCGATAGTCTCCTCTGACGTCGAGAACTACGAGAGGAGCCTGGTGCCGCTGGAGAACCTGAGCAGCTTCGCAACCACTTTCCTCGTCGTCATGCTGGCTATCGGCGCAGTCATCCTGATTGTGATCAACATCTTCAACATAAGGGAGAGGAAATATGAAGTCGGCGTGCTGACGGCGATAGGCATGAAGAAGGGCAAGGTCGCCGCCCAGTTCATACTCGAGATACTAATCATTACCGCCGTTGCGATGGCGGTCGGCACTGCCTCTGCCGCGGCAGCATCGCTTCCCGTAATCAACAACCTGCTTGCAGCGCAGGTCGAGGCCGAGCAGCAGCTGAGCGCGAACACACAGCAGAATTTCGGAAGGCCCGGGCTTGATGCCGCGGCAGCCGGCGGCTTCAGAGGCGGCATACTGCCAGGAAGCTTCCGCAACATAGAGTACCTATCCTCCGTGGATGCGGCCATGGACTACGACGTGCTGCTGCAGATAGCCGCGATAGGCGTCCTGCTTGCGCTGCTGTCATCCAGCGCCGCGGTGATATACGTGCTGCGGTACGAGCCGCTGAGAATCCTCAGCGAAAGGAGCTAACAGTAAAATGAGCATACTTGAGCTTCAGGGAATCGAATACAGCTACGAGAAGAATTCGAAACCGGTGTTCACGAACCTGTCCTTAACCTTCGAGAAAGGGAGGATATACGCGGTTACGGGAAAATCCGGGGTCGGAAAGACGACGCTCCTGTCCCTTATCTCCGGGCTTACATCCCCCACGAAGGGCAGGATACTGTACAACGGTTCCGATATAGCTGGCCTGGACCGATTCTCCTATCGCAGCCGCATGGTGGGCGTCGTTTTCCAGAACTACAACCTTCTCCCGCAGCTGACAGCGGAAGAGAATGTCGCTCTCTCGCTGGACGTCTCCGGCAAGGGCGAGGGGAGGAGCAAGGACAAGGCCATGGAGGTCCTCCGGAAGGTGGAGATCACCGATGATAAGGCAAAGAGGAGGATATTGAAGCTATCAGGCGGAGAGCAGCAAAGGGTGGCGATTGCCAGGGCGCTGTGCTTCGACCCGGATATAATCCTGGCAGATGAACCTACAGGCAATCTCGATGGGGAGACGCAGCAGGAAGTGCTTGGAATCTTCAAGAAGCTTGCTCACGAGGACAACCGGTGCGTGATCATAGTCACCCACTCCCCGGAGGTCTCCCGGAATGTGGATGTGGTATTTGAGCTGTCGGCAGCGAACTAACGCTTTATGCTGGAACTCAGCTTGCTTGCACTACTTAGTTCATCGTTTATGATTTAGCTTGATTTACCGGCATCCGAAATTACTGGGCATCGCCCATCCGTTATGGTTTATCATATTCTTGTCTGGGAGTTTCGACCGGGGAGGAAGGCACATGAAGCTTCGCATAGTACTTCCGCTTATAGCGATCATCGCGCTGGCTCTGACCTTTTCGGCTTCCGCATCCAGCTACATCGGCCTGGGTGCTTCCTACAGGTCCTTTTCGTCCGATGAGCTTTGGTCCGCCGGCAACTGGCAGGAGAACCTTAAAGGGGCCCTGCACCTTGGCCTGGGCGTGCTGCCCGGCGTAAGGGTCAACATGGCGGCTTACACCGGTTTCGGAGGATTCGAGGCGCTGCCCGGGGAAGTGGACCCCTCATCGCCCATCATTAGCCTGTCGGCAAGGGCCGGCATCGACTACGACCTTCTTAAATACGATAATGCGGGAACTTACCTTGGATTTGGCCCCACCGCGGGGATGAGCTACGGCAACGTATCTTATGGTCCCGTTGCCGGCAAGGCCGATTTCAACATGGGCATACAGACATACCTTTCGCTGTTCTCAGGAAAGCTCGAGCTGGAGGGCAGCGTATCCTATACCTTCAGGGACGCCTTCGTAAACGGTGGCGTCATGCTCAGGTACAACCCCGCAGGCTCGTTCGTCATCTACACAGGGCTCGATTACCTGAGGCGGGACGGCTTCGCGGTTTTAGGCGTCGGAGTAAGGTTCTAGCTGTTTATCAGGCATATCTTCAGGGCGGCGCGAGCCGCCCTTTTTTCATCTCCGAGGTTGCTTGAAGGAGGGCGATATGGTAGATTCTAATCGAACATATGTTCGGTAGGTGGTGCCCATGAGTGGAGGTCTTCCATGCGCAGTGGCTGCTACAGCCAGGTTTTCCAAAGGGACGATATCCCCTCTCGCCTTCCTGTGGGGCGGGAGGACATATAAGGTTAGCACGATAACGGCAAGGTGGGCCAAACGGGCGGGAGCGGTCATCGAGCATCACTTCGCTGTCCAGTCCGACGGGCCTGACGTATACGAGCTGGAGCTATCAAGCGAGACTCTGACATGGCGGCTCATCAAGGTCTACATGCCTGACGGCAACACCTACAGCTAGGAGGGGCGCTTCATGGCAGAGATGTTCATAGACTGCGATTCCTTCTTCGCCAGCTGCGAGCAGGCCATAAACCCCTCGCTCAAGGGAAAGCCCGTTGCCGTGGTCGGCTCACTCGAGACTAGCCAGAGGGGGGTCGTCACCGCAAGGTCGAGGGAGGCGAAGAAGTTCGGCATAACCGCCGGGATGCCCTATTTCGAAGCCAAGCGCCTCATGCCGAACGGCTTCTTCATACGGGGCAAGCCTCACGTCTACCTCGACTTCAGCAGGAAGCTGCACGAGAGGCTCGTCACATATGGGCAGTACGTCCATCCCTGTTCCATAGACGAATTCCACATAAGCTGCCCGGAAGGTTACGATAGAGCCTCTTCCATAGCCGACGATTTCAGGTCATGGACGAAAAGGAAGCTCGGCATCACGGTGACCGCAGGCATAGCCGACACCCGCGTGCTGGCCAAGCTGGCATCCGACATGGGAAAGCCGGACGGGCTCAAGCTCATCCGCCCCGACAGGATCAGCCAGGAGATAGACGGGCTTCCAGTGGACGACCTTCCCGGAATCGGCTACAGGACGGCGGCCCTTCTGGCGAAGCGCGGGATACACACCCTCGGTGAGCTGAGGCGCTTTCCCAGGGAGCTGCTGCGCCCCCTTATGGGAGTGAGGGCAGACTGGCTGTACGATTCGATCGAGGGAAGGGAACCGTCATATGGCTGGGGCATGCCCTTCAAGGTGAAGTCCATGAGCAACGACTTCACCATGCTTCAGGAGACCACGGACGAGGATGTCATCAAGGCTCATCTGCTGATGATAGCCGACGGCCTTGCAGGAAGGCTCGCAGCCGAGAAGATGGCGGCCAGGGTCGCCTACCTTCACCTCAGGTACTCGGACTTCAAGGATGTAGGAGGCTCGCATACGATAGGCTACGACATGACGCTCACAGACCACATAATGGACGCATTGCTGCACGTATACGCGAGGGTTTACGAGAAGGGGCGACCTGTGCGCCTTGTTGGGGCCGGCGTTTCGGGGCTCACTACCGAAATACAGCTGAGGCTGCCTCTCGATGTGGATTCCGACTTGGGCGGAAGGATAAGAGGCGTGATGGACGACATGTCGGCAAGGTTCGGCAAGGCCTCCATAAAGAGGGCTTCCGTCATCTACTCAACCAAACTCATCTCAAACATGGTGAACCCCCTTACCGCGGGAGCCAGCATAGAAAAGGGCCTGTGAAAGTCCCAATCCATCGAACAGAGCGAAGGGGGAGCTCACGCATCGATGCGCTGCTCCCCCTTCCCGGTTCAATATCGGGATCGGATCAATGGCCGAAGTCCGATTTCACAGCATCAAGGAGCTTCGCGTCCCAGTCGCCTATCGGAGCCATCTTGCCCATGAAGAACCTCAGCACCGGAGGCTCCTGCACGAACTTCAGGCTTCCCACCAGCTTGCTGTTCTCGAAGAGCCACATGGCCATGTCGGTCATGTATTCGATGTGGGATGCGCTGAAGACCCTTCTGGGCACGGCAAGCCTAAGAAGCTCAAGGTCGGACGGCACCTCCTCGCCCTTCTCGTTTCTGTCCATCGATACGCTGCCGCGCTCCATTCCCCTTACGCCCGATATGATGTACATGGCGGCGGCAAGGCATCCGGCAGGGTAGCCGCTCCAGTGTATATGGGGCAGGAACTGCTTGGCATCGAGATGTATGCCGAGTCCCCCTCCGGGCGTTATCACTGGTATGCCGTTCTTCCTGAGCTTCTCTACGCCGAAGCGGATCATCTCGACGGATGAGCCTGCGACCTCAGGGTCCGTCATCTCCTCTATGCCGACTGCTATTCCCTCTATCTCCCTTGACGACATGCCGCCATACGTGAGGAAGCCCTCATAGACCGGTATCATCGGGGCGATGCCATCATAGAAGTCCTGCCTGTTGGTGATTATCATGCCGCCTCTGCCGGCGCAGCTCTTGCGGGCGGAGAGGTAGACTATGTCGCTTAGGTCCATCATCTCCATCAGTATGTCCGCAATGCTCATGCCGGCCGCGGCCTTGTCCCTTTTCCATATCATGTATGCGTTCTCCGATACGAGGCTTGCATCCAGCATGAGTGGGATTCCGTGCTTTACAAGCATCGCCTTCAGCTCCCTTAGATTCTGAAGGGAGAAGGGCTGGCCTCCTATGAGGTTGGTGGTCGCCTCCATCCTGACGAAAGGCACCTTGGCCGCCCCATGCTCCTTGATCACGGCTTCTACGGCTTCGATGTCGATGTCCCCCTTGAAGGGTTCGTCGCTTTCGATATCGAGCGCCCCCTTCTTGAAGAGCTCCAGGACAGTGCCTCCCTGCATGAAGAAGTGGGCCTTGGTCGTCGTGAAATGATAGTTCATGGGCACGAATGAGCCAGGCTTCACGAAGAACCTGGCGAGTATGTGCTCAGCGGCCCTTCCCTGGTGTACGGGAAGCACGAACTGCTTGCCCCAGACCTTCTTCACAGCGTCAGTCAACCTGTAGAAGCTCTCCGAACCTGCGTATGCGTCGTCTGAGCACATGGTCGCACCCTGCTGGCAGTCGCTTACGGCATTAGTGCCGCTGTCGGTGAGCATGTCAAGGAACACATCCCCGCTTCTAAGTAGGAACGTGTTGAATCCGGCCTGCCTTATTGAGTTGAGCCTTGCTTCTGGGGAAAGAAGGTTGATCTTCTGAATGACCTTGCTCTTGTGCATCTCCACGGGTATGGTCCTGCCGTCTCTAAGCCTGAACTCCATCGGTACATCCTCCCTCAAATTCCATGGGCGGCGCTGGGCCAGATATTCCAGTGGCAGTAAAAAACAAGAAGACCCGGACTATCCGAGCCTTCGATCTTTACGGCCTGCCCCTGCGCCGCTTAAGGCGATGTACCCTAAGCTCTGCCTATACCCGACGGTACGCGCAGGGACAAGCCGCCGTATAGGCGTAATATCGATATATTGCCTTCATCGATATAGCTCGCTTCATGCCCGCGCCTCCGTGGTAAGTTTATGCGTTATGACGCAATATTATTACTCAATACGCCGCCTGTCAAGCATTTTGTTGCTATATATCGTCTTAGCTAGCCATTTCTCAGTCCTTGCCCGTGAACAGCCTGAATGAGTTAAGCACCGTAAGCAGGGAGACTCCTACATCCGCCACGATCGCCTCGACCATGCCGGCGTTTCCGCTGCCCCCTAGGATCAGGAAGAAGGCCTTCACTGCCAGGGCTCCCGCTATGTTCTGCATGGCGATAGCCCTCGTATACCTTGCCGCCTTTATTGCCTTCGGGAGCTTCGCAAGGTTGTCATCCATCACGACAACGTCAGCAGACTCAATGGCAGCATCGGATCCCAGAGCGCCCATCGCGATGCCAAGGTCCGCCCTTGTGAGGGAAGGGGCGTCATTCACCCCGTCGCCAACGAAGGCGGTCTTTCTAGCCTTTGCGATTATCGACTCCAGCACCGCCATCTTCTCGTCTGGAAGAAGCTCTGCATGGACCTCCTCGACGCCGATGAGCCCGGCTATTGCCTCCGCCGCCGCCCTCTTATCGCCCGATAGCATGGCGATTCGTTTGATACCGAGCTCCTGAAGCTGTTTGACAGTCTCCCCCGCCATCTCCTTGGGGATGTCTCCAAGATGAAGGCTCCCAATCATGCTCCCGTCCACCGCGACATTCGCCACAGTGTGCGAGCAGAAAGGCTCTGAGCACCTCTCCGCCTCAATCTTGGCCCCTACCTTGTCCATCAAGTCCCTGTTGCCCACAGCTACGCTCTTCCCGTTAACAGATGCAATGACGCCGCTTCCGGCGATCTCGCTGTATCCTTCGGGTTTCGCGCCGTCTCCTTCTATTCCCATGCCCTTCGCATACTCGACAATTGAAGAAGCGATCGGATGATTGGAGCCCATCTCGGCTGAAGCAGCCGCACCAACAAGCTCCGAGTGCCCTGTACCGCCGGCAAGTACGACCTCCCTGACCTTGAAACTTCCCTCCGTAAGGGTCCCGGTCTTGTCAAAGACGACCGTATCCAGACCTGCCAGAACATCCACGAACGCGGCGCCCTTCACCAGCACGCCGTACCTGGAGATCCTCCCCATTCCTGCGAAATAGGCAAGCGGCACTGAGATCACAAGGGCGCACGGGCATGACATCACCAGCATAACGAGGGCCCTCTTCGCCCACTCCTCGAAAGCCCCGGCGCCAAGAAGGGGCGGCAGGATGGCAATCAGCGCGGCTATGGCGAATACGGCAGGCGTATAATACTTTGCGAAGCGCCTTATGAAGCGCTCCGGGATGGCCTTCCTCTCCTCTGCCTGCTCTACACTTCGCATAATCCTAGCGGCCGTTGACATGCCATAAGGCTTGTCGACCCGGGCGATGATGAGGCCGATGCCGTTTATGGTCCCCGACAGCACCTGCGAGCCCTCCTCGACCTGCTTGGGGATTAACTCTCCAGTCAGCTTTGACATGTCCAGGTATGACTTGCCTTCGAGGACCGTCCCGTCCAAAGGCACCTTCTCCCCAGGCTTTATCACCATGACCTGGCCGGGCTCGACCTCTTCCGGCGGGACTTCCCTTTCCGTCCCGTCTATGATGATCCTCGCCCTGTCCGGCCGCAGGTCCATCGCCCTGCTGATGCTTGCCCTTGACCTTGCGACCGCCGCGCCCTGAAGCACCTCGCCCAGCGTGTAAAGGACAAGGACGGCGGCTCCTTCGGCATGCTCCCCTATGAGGAACGCGCCGACCGCCGCCGTTGCCATGAGCAGGTTCTCCGTGAAGACCTGCCCTGCTTTTATATCGCTTGCAACCTCTTTAAGGATGTTCCAGCCCACGGAAAGGGCTGATGCGAGGAACAGCCAGAAGGCCGCCCCGGAATGGATAAAGTGCTCATCGATGAGCCCCGCGATGAAAAGGCCGGCACCGACCGCAAGTGATACCCTGAGGGCCTTCGAGCCGTGGCCGTTATGATCATGCTCATGCGCATGCTGATGGGCGTGCCCTGCCTGCCCGTCGCATCCGCAAGATTCCTTCCCGTTATCCACGCTGCAGCAGCCGCCCATTCTCGCCTCTTCCTAGAACTCGGTGCTTATGTACTTGATCGCGCCATAAGATGCGATGGCACCGTCTGCGACGGCGGTTACAACCTGCCTGAGCGCCTTGGCAGTGACATCGCCCGCAGCGTATACACCTGCAAGGTTCGTCCTCATCTCTCGGTCGACAGTCACATGGCCAGTCTCGGAAAGAGCTATCTGCCCCTTAAAAAGGTCGGTGTTCGGCACCTGGCCTATGGCTACGAAGACGGCGTCGGCTGCTATGCTGAAGGTTTCTCCCGTCTTCACGTTCTTTGCCGCCACCCCTTCGACCTTCTCGGCTCCCAAGATGTCCTCAACGACGCTGTCCCAGACCATCTCGACGTTTGCCATCGAAAACAGCCTTTGCTGCACTATGTGCTGCGCCCTAAGCGAATCGCGCCTGTGGATCAGATATACTTTCCTGCAGATCTTCGCAAGGTAGAGCGCGTCCTCCGCGGCCGCATCGCCGCCGCCTATTACAACGACATCCCTTCCCTTGAAGAAGTTGCCGTCGCAGTTTGCGCAGTAGCTGACCCCGCGCCCTATCAGCCTTCCCTCGTTTACCAGTCCGAGCCTTCTGGGGCTGGCGCCTGATGCTATGACGACCGTCTTCGCCTCGATGGTTTCGACGTCGGTAACGATCTTCTTTACCTTGCCTATCAAATCGACGGACTGGATCTCCTTCATCTCGGGTACGAGGCCGAACTTCGAGAGGTGGTCCGCGAACGTGAACATGAGCTCATAGCCCGGCACTTGGTAGAATCCCGGATAGTTCTCTATCATGTGCGCATAGACCGCCTGGCCGCCCGGCGACACCTTCTCTATCAGCATCGCGTCCAGGCCGCCGCGCCTTGCATATATGCCGGCGGCCATGCCTGCCGGTCCGCTTCCGATTATCACGATATCCTTCATCTGTTAACCCTCCGTGTTCCCTTTTCGCCCAGCTTACGCCCTCTCCATTGGCCTTGAGGCCTCTATGTCTACTCCTGTGCCCGCCACATCTTTGATTATAACCTCACCGATGCCCACCGGTGCGGTGACGCTCACCTTCCTCAGCTCCCTGAGGGCCTCGCCTATCTTCCCCTTGGGTATGGGTGACTTGCTCCTTACTGGAAGCCTTGGCAGGAAGCCGCCATCTATACGAACCGTCGACGTGAGCATCCTGACAGGGCTGCAAAGCTCGTCCAGCCCATATTTCCTCCCGCGGGGGCAGGCGTTGCCCTCTATGGCCATGTCAGTCCCGTCGATTGTGGCCATCAGCTTGCAGCCGACAGGGCAGACTATGCAAGTAAGCTCCTTCGTCTCCATCCTATTCACCTCGGTCATTCCGCAGCCATGCCGATTTCTATCGCCGAACCTGGCCCAAGACCTGTGAGCTTGCCCCTGGGGATCTTCAGGACGAGCATCTCGGCGGGCTTGCATATCCTCTCCGCCTTGGAGTAGACCTGCCTTCCGCCCGAGCTCACCACAACTTTCACCTTCTCCACGGGCTTGTTGACCCTCATGTAGAGAGTCGTGTCCCTCTGCTCGCAGTTTGCAAGCCTCAGCTCGTGCGGCACGATGTATCTTATGTTGTCTCCGGCCCGGGTCCTTACGCTCGGGCCCCTATCAATCGTGCCCAGCGCCGCCTTGGCCGCCCCTTGCCCCGCTATCCTGCTTTCCATGGTGACATTGTCGACAAGGTCGTGCACGTGCACCACGTTCCCGCAGGAGAATATGCCGGGTATGCTGGTCTCCATGTCGTCGCTGACTACAGGGCCGCCCGTAATCGGGTCGAGCTCCACGCCAGCTCCCCTGCTCAGCTCGTTTTCAGGTATCAACCCTATTGAAAGCAGCAGCGTGTCGCATGGTATGAACCACTCAGTTCCGGCAATCGGCCTCAGCTTCTCGTCGACTTTGGCCGCCGTCACTCCCTCGACCCGCCTCCTGCCGTGGATCTTGACCACTGTGTTGCCCAGGTAAAGGGGTATTCCCTGGTCGTTCAGGCATTGCACGAGGTTTCTTGTCAGGCCGCTCGGAAACGGCAGGATCTCAAGGACCGCCTCGACCTTCGCGCCCTCCCACGTCATGCGCCTTGCCATGATTAGGCCGATGTCGCCGGAGCCGAGGATCACTATCCTCTTACCGGGCATGTAACCTTCCATGTTCACAAGCCTCTGCGCCGCCCCCGCGGTGAAGACGCCGGCAGGCCTCGCCCCGGGTATTGTGACCGCTCCCCTGTTCCTTTCGCGGCATCCCATGGCCAGCACCACCGCGCCGGCTTTGATGCGGAACATGCCCCTGCTCTCATTAAGCGCGGTTATGCTCCTGTCGCGGCCCACTTCCAGGACCATCGTGTCGAGCATGAACTCGACTCCGGCGCCTATCGCCTCCTCGATGAAGCGGTGGGCATACTCGGGCCCGGTAAGCTCCGTACCGAAGAGGTGCAGCCCGAAGCCGTTATGTATGCACTGCTGGAGTATCCCGCCCAGCTCCCTGTCCCTTTCGAGAACAAGGACGCTGCCAGCTCCCGCCCTCTTGGCCTCTATGGCAGCGGCAAGTCCCGCGGGCCCGGCCCCTATCACGGCGACGTCCACCTTAAGCTCTGTCATCTGCGTCGCCTCCTTCTTCCTCAGCGCCAAGAAGGCCAAGCACGTAATGCGACCCGTCCCCGTTCTTGCTTATGTCCGCGACATCCACCCCGAGCTCCCTGGCTACGATGCCGAGCGCCCTGGGGCTGCAGAAGCCTGCCTGGCACCTTCCGGCGCCAAGGCGGGTCCTTCTTTTCAGCCCGTCCATCGTAGTGCACGGGACAGGCCTGTGAAGCGCCGCGATCAGCTCGCCTTCGGTCACCGTCTCGCACCTGCAGACTACATGCCCGTACCTGTGGTCTTGCACAACTAGCTCGTCCTGCTCGTCCGGCGAAAGGAGCGCAAAGTGCACAAGGCCCTTCCTCTCCGGTCTCCAGCCATCCTTCTTCTCCAGCAAGAGGCCCGCATCCCGCAGCATGCCCTCCACGTGCGCCGCAATCGCCGGCGCCGAGGTAAGGCCGGGGGATTCGACCCCGGCCATATTGAAGAACCTGGGGTGCCCTTCCATGGGGCCTACTATGAAGTCCCCTTGCGGGTATGATGCGGCCCTGAGGCCAGCGAAGTTGGTTATCGCAGACCTTCTCTGCAGGCATGGCACGAGGCCTAACGCATCGTTCCAGACCTTCTCAAGGCCCTCCGAAGTCGTGGAGATATCGTCCGGGTCGTCGATGTTCTCGGCGTTAGGCCCCGCCATAAGGTTGCCGTCCGCGGTCGGGGTCACGACGACACCCTTGGAGATGGGAGTCGGTGCAGTAAACAACGGCCTTGTGACAAGCCCTTTGAGGTTCTTGTCGAACAGCCAGTACTCGCCGCGCCTGGGCGCAATCCTGAAGCCGGGCTCACCAACCATCGCGGCTATCTTGTCGGCATGCAGGCCCGCTGCATTGACCACGAATGACGAGCTTATGGCCCTGTCTTTCAATATGAGCTCGAAGCCGCCGGGCCTCTCCGCGATATCCAAGACCTCGGCGCCCAGCATCAGCTCCACTCCGTTTTCCACGGCGTTCTCCATGAGGGCTATAGCCATCTCCCACGGGCAAGTGTATGCCCCTGTAGGTGCGTATAGAGCGCTCGTCGCCTCCGGGTTCACGTTAGGCTCCAGTTCTAGTATCCTGTCTCTTCCTATCACCTCAAGGCCGGGCACTCTGTTGGAGTCTCCCCTGGCCTTGAGGCCCAGCACGGCGGGATCCTGTTCGGTGTTGAGCGCGATTACCAGGCTTCCTGAGTTCACGTAAGGGACATCGAGCTCCGAGCAAAGCCTTTCATAAGCCCTGGAGCCCTCGATGTTCGTAAGGGCCTTCCAGGTGCCGGGCTTCGCATCGTATCCGGCGTGGACTATGGCCGTGTTGGCCTTGGTCGTGCCGCACGCGACATCGTCCTCTGCCTCTATCACTATCGTCTTCAGCTTGTACATGGACAGCCGCCTGGCCATCGCGCATCCTGTGACGCCGGCGCCGATGATGGCGACATCGTATGAAGGCATGGAACACACTCCCGGGAAGCGCCGAAAGACGCCTGTATATAAGAAGATAATAACAGAAAACCCTACATAAGGTCATTCTGCGCCTGATAAGGTATGCGATGCTGTATATGGAGGGTTAGCAGTACGAATCGCCCAATATACCGCATATCTTGATATGTAGGCCGCATTAACTTAGAATTAAAGAAGGATTTGATTATGCATCGTCGAATCCCTATGAAACATAGAAAGTCCCCTTTCAGTCTGAATCCCAAAGGCGGGCAATCCCGCCTGGACATGAAATAGCAGAGTCAATCCATATAAGGAGGTAGATCTTAGTGAGACGTACACTGGCACTCATCGCTATTGCACTCATGATGGTATCCGTGATCGGCGTCGCCGCGATGGCCTACGAGAAGACAGGCCCCCGCGTCGATGAGATCATCATGCCCATCATCAAGGACCAGCAGGCAAGGCTGATCGCTTTCGAGCGCGGCGACACCGTGGTGATCCCCGGCCTTACGGCCGCCGCTGACATCGCCAAGGTGAAGGGCCTACCAAACGCCGCAGTCAACATGAACTACGGCTACCACATGTTCTATATGTGCTTCAACATGAGGAAGGATCCCTTCAACGCCCAGGTCGTAAGGCAGGCTATCGCCCACATAGTCGACAGGGACAACATCATCCGCACCCTGTTCGCGGGCAATATGCTCCCTCTGACCAGCTTCGTGCCCCAGGCCAGCCCCTTCTTCAAGTCGGACGTTCCCGTCTACCCCTACAACCCCACGAAGGCCAAGCAGCTTCTTGACGCCGCCGGCTATGTAGTGGGCAAGGACGGCAAGCGCATCGACCCGACGACGGGCAAGACCATGCGCGAAGTCAAGTTCTTCACCCCCACCTATGAAGTGGCCGCCACATCCGCCGAAATCGGCAGGATCATCGTAGAGGCCATGAACGCCATCGGCATCCCCGCCAAGCACGAGCCCATGGACTTCAACGTCATGCTGGGCAAGCTCGACGTAGCCGATTTCGACATGTTCGCACTCGCCTGGAGCCTCTCCAGAAACCCCGACTTCCTGTATGACTTCTTCCACAGCTCCAACGACGTGGAAGCCGGCTACAACAGGAACGGCATACATGACGACACATTGGACAAGGCCCTCGAGAAGCTGTACACCCCCGTCGACCTCAAGACCGCCAAGGCGGCCGCCGACGCGTCACAGCTCATACTCGCCCGCCTGATGCCCTACGTGCCGCTCTATTCCAGGCCCTACATCGACGGCTTCCGCAAGGACATAGTCAAGGGCTGGGTCCCGATGAACGGCTTCGGCGCAGCGAACTACAACAACATCTGGACCACCCTCAACATCGAGCGCGTGGCCGGCCCCGGCGGAACAATCCGTTGGGTGCTCCCCGAAGAGCCGAAGAACCTGAACCCCTCGACCGCCTCTTCCGCCTATGAGTGGGAGGTCCTCGGTCGCGTGGCGCCCATGGGCGGCCTCAGGCAGATCGACCCCGTAACCGGAGCCGACATCCCCTGGATGGCCAAGTCATGGGAGATCGGCCAGTGGCAGGTCGCCCCCGGCAAGTTCGGCACGGTCATCACCTGGAACCTCCGCGACGATATCAAGTGGTCCGACGGAGTGCCGTTCACATCGCAGGACGTGAAGTTCACCATCGAGTTCCTGAGGGACAACAAGGCCCCCAGGTACTTGTCGGCGACGTCTGCTGTCGTGAAGGTCGAGACGCCTGACAAGTATACCGCCAAGGTGTACTTCAACAACGTCAGCTACTGGAACATCGACAACGCAGACCTTTGCGGGCTGCCCTATCACATCTGGAAGGATGTCAAGGACTACAACGCATTCGAGCCCTGGAAGGAAGCTCATCCGACAGTAGCTGGAATGACCAAGCTGGTCGGCTTCGGCCCCTTCGTCCTGAAGGAGTACAAGGTCGGCGAGTTCGTACGCTTGGTAAAGAACCCCAACTACTTCGCGCTTCCCAAGAACTGATAGCCAGCAATTGCTCATAGGGGCTTAACCCCTGTATCTGTTTGGAGAAGGGCCGCCGTCCAGATCCCTGGGCGGCGGCTCAAAAAATAAAGACGGGGTCATGCGCCCCGCATAAACACGCAAGTGAGGTGACAACAACTTGGGCTTCAGGAATTACCTGTTGAAAAGGCTGGGCTATGCCCTATTGGTCCTTTTCATCATTCTGAGCCTCAACTTCCTCCTGTTCAGGATCATGCCGGGCGACGCAGTCTCCATGATCATGGACCCGAAGTTCAATTCGGAGATCAAGGAGGAGATCAGGTCGCAGTTCGGAATCGACCGGCCCGTGGGGGAGCAGTACATGCTGTACCTGAAATCCCTGCTTTCCTTCGACATGGGAAGGTCGTTCAATACGAGGAGGCTGGTCTGGGACGAGCTTAAGGAGAGGCTCCCCAACACGCTAACGCTCTTCTTCGTATCGTTCATCACCACTGCTTTGGTGGGCATCTCGCTGGGGGTCTTCGCTGCCGCCAGGCGAGGGACGTTCGCTGAGAATTTCGTCACGGGGGCAGGGCTATTCGCCTATGCCGTCCCTGGCTTCTTCATACAGCTGATGTTATTGATGATATTCGGTTACTTCTGGCCCATCTTGCCTATCCGAGGCACGATGAGCGCACCGCCTCCGGCCGGCTTCATAGCGCAGTTTCTAGACAGGCTGTGGCATCTGATACTACCCGCCGGAAGCCTTACGGTGATCGGCTTCGGCTCATGGGCACTTTATACGAGGAACACGATGCTTGAGGCCCTAGGCCAGGACTACATCCTTACAGCAAGGGCAAAGGGCCTTGATAAGAGGACTGTCCTTTACAAGCATGCATTGAGAAGCGTGCTTCCGCCTATCCTAACCCTCATCTTCATGTCCCTTCCCGGGGCTGTCACGGGAGCTGTCATCACCGAAACCATATTCTCCTGGTTCGGGGTGGGCAAATACCTGATAGACGCTGTCATGCAGCAGGATTACCCGGCAGCGCAGGGTGCCTTCTACTTGATCGCCCTTTCAGTCATCATCTCCAACCTCCTGGCCGACCTGGCCTACGGCCTCGTCGACCCGAGGATAAGGGTAGGAGGTGAGGCGAAGTGAGCAACAAGCCGTGCAAGCTTCCTGCCACCGAGACGGCAGAGGCCCAGAAGAGGCCCAGGAAGGTCACTTTCTGGCAGCAGTACAGGCGCAAGCCAATGGGCATGTTCGGCCTCGCCATAGTGGTCATCTATGTGATGGGGGCGCTGTTGGCCCCTCTCATCACCAACTATGACCCTACGAAGGACCTATTCCTTGCCGATAACCTCGCCGCCCCGGCATGGCTCGGCAAGATCTCGCCCAAATACAGGAACCTTCCCCCTACGATAGTCAAGGAGGCCGGGGTAGATGGCCTTACAGTCGTCGACGGGGTGGATTTCCCGCTTACTGAAACTGAGTACGACGACCAGCAGTTCATGAAGATAGAGCTGCCGGCGGCAAGCGCATCGACAGAGGAAGACCCGATGATAGCGCTTCTTCGCGAGCTCTACCCGGAATACACCGATGAGGAGATAGCTGAGCTGGCAGGAGTGAGCGCAGCAAGCTCGCTCTTCTCCGCCGAGTTCAGCATCCCCTACACCTATGATGCGCCGAACACGTTCACGATTTCCTTCGACTACGCGATCGAAGGTGTGACCGACGAGGCTAAGACGGAGATGCGGGCACTCATCATCTCACCGTCAGGCGTCGAGTACGATGTATGGGGGGCGGATTCCTACGGACCATGGCCGCTATCATACACTACCATCGACGGCAGGGACGTACCTGTGAAGATGAGACTCGGGATGGACTTCTTCGGCGATCCCGCCAAGATGATATTCACCGAGAGCGGGGACTACAAGGTCAAGCTCATCGCCAAGACCGATTCGGCGACGGGCGCCCAGATCTACATTACCCCTATTAAGCTCAAGATCCCCGGTATGGTGTTCGGGATACTGGGCACCGACCACATGGGCTCCGACCTTTGGTCCCAGCTCATATACGGGGCCAGGATATCGCTCATGATCGGCCTTTCGGCCGCGTTCATATCGGTGTTCCTGGGAACCACGGTCGGCATAATCGCAGGTTATATCGGAGGGGCTGTCGACGAGGTGCTCATGCGTTTCGTGGACGTCCTGCTTGCGATACCCAGCCTGCCTATACTGATAGTGCTTTCCGCCCTTCTGGGCACAAGCGTCTGGAACGTGGTCATACTAGTCGCCCTGTTCTCCTGGATGGGCACCGCAAGGCTAGTCCGCTCGCAGACCCTGTCTCTTAAGGAGAGGGCCTTCGTAGAGGCGGCAAAGGCATCCGGCGCCTCTGACGGCTATGTGATGGTCACACACATACTACCTAACGTGATGCCGCTCGTATTCTCCTCGCTGGTGCTGAGGATACCGAGCGCGATCCTCACGGAAGCCTCGCTCAGCTTCCTGGGGCTCGGAGACCCGCGTGTGCCCACATGGGGGCGCATGCTGCAGAATGCAAGGGGATTCGGAGCTTTCACGGTCATGGCCTGGTGGTGGCTGTTGCCCCCCGGACTGGCCCTTACCGTGCTAAGCCTGGCTTTCGTTTTCATCGGCAACACGATAAACGAGATCCTGAACCCCCGTTACAGAGAGAGGTCATAAGGCGATGGCAATGTTAGAGATAAGAGACCTGAAGATGTACTACAAGACCCTCAGGGGCCATGTGAAGGCCGTAGACGGCGTTAGCTTCGACCTTCAGAAGGGCATGGCGCTTGGCTTGGCCGGTGAATCCGGATGCGGCAAGTCGTCCATGGCCACTGCCATCCTGAGGCTTCTTCCCTCCAACGGGAAGATAATGGGCGGCTCGGTCAAGATGGACGGCAAGGAGATCATAGACATCTCCGAGGAGTCGTTCCGTAAGGAGGTCCGCTGGAAGAAGATGTCAATGGTCTTCCAGGGGGCCATGAACGCCCTTAATCCCGTCCACAGGGTGGGAGACCAGATAATGGAGGCCATATTGGCCCACGAGAACGTGACCAAGGCTGAGGCCAAGGAGAGGATGCTGGCGCTTCTGGATATGGTCGGCATCAACCCCAAGCGCCATAACGAGTATCCCCACGAGTTCTCAGGCGGGATGAAGCAGAGGGTGGTAATCGCCATGGCGATGGCATGCAACCCCGACATAATCATCGCCGACGAGCCCACCACAGCCCTGGACGTAATGGTCCAGGCACAGGTCCTGACCGCGATGGAGGGCCTGAGGAAGAAGATGGGCCTCGGCATGATACTAATCACCCACGACCTTGCAGTCATCGCGCAGACATGCGACGACGTCGCCATCATGTACGGCGGCAAGATAGTCGAGTACGGCTCGGCAAAGGATATCTACCTCAAGCCCAGGCATCCATATACCATGGGCCTGGTCAAGGCATTCCCCAACATATCGGCGGAGAAGCAGAAGGTGCGTTCGATACCCGGCTCGCCGCCGAACCTGCTTGCCCCACCGACGGGATGCCGCTTCAACCCCCGCTGCCCTATGGCTACTGAGAAGTGCCGCACCGAGGAGCCCCCGCTCGCAAAGTCAGCCAAGGGGGATCAGAGGGTCGCCTGCCACAGGGAGAGCGAGATCGAGGAGGGGGTGGACATATGGCTATAGTACCTGACAAGGTGACCGCGAATCCGAACGTGAAAGTCGGCGAGGTCATACTTGACGTAAGGAACCTAAAGAAGCACTTCCCCGTAAGAAGGGGCCTTCTCGCATCGCTTAAGGGCGGAACGCAGCCAATGCTCAAGGCCGTGGACGGCGTCTCGTTCGTGGTGAAGAGGGGCGAGATCTACGGAGTCGTCGGAGAATCCGGTTGCGGCAAGACCACCATGGCAAGGACGCTTCTTAAGCTCACGCAGCCCACTTCAGGGGAGATGTGGTTCGAGGGGACCGACATCGTGAAGCTTCCCCCCGCGGAGACCAAGGTGCTCAGAAGGCACATGCAGATGGTCTTCCAGGACCCCTACGAGTCGATGAACCCCAGGCTTCCCGTATGCAGCGTGGTGTCCGAGCCTCTTAGGATACAGAGGGTTGCCAAGGACGTAGAGGATGCCCTCCCAAGGGTTGAGCAGTGCCTGGAGGACGTCGAGATGACGCCCGTGGAAGAGTACATAGGAAGATACCCCCACGAGCTGTCAGGGGGCCAAAGGCAGAGGATCGCGGTAGCCAGGGCGCTCGCCCTGGACCCCTCGTTCATAGTGGCGGACGAACCCGTATCCATGCTGGACGTGTCCATAAGAGGCGAGGTCCTGAACCTGATGCAGAACCTGGCCAAGGACAAGGGCGTCACCTTCGTGTACATAACCCACGACCTTGCGACCGCAAGGCACATCTGCGACAGGATAGCTGTCATGTACCTGGGAAGGATAGTCGAGGAGGGCACGGCGGACGACATAGTGAAGAACCCCCTGCATCCCTACACCCAGGCGCTCATCAAGGCAGTTTTCGTCCCTGATCCGAACAACCGTCAGCTGGGACAGGTCTTAAAGGGCGAAGTGCCCAACCCGATCAATCCTCCGCCCGGATGCAGGCTGCATCCTCGCTGTCCCATGTATGTGAAGGGGCAGTGCGACGCGATCGAACCGGAGCTGAGGGAGATCAAGCCGGGCCACAGGGTGGCGTGCATACTGGTTAAATAGCAGGATAGTAAATGCAGATCCGCCCTTGCGCCCGATGCGCTGGGGCGGTTTCCTTATATTCCGCACCTTCGCGCCATATTCTGCCTGATCAACCTGCCCTGCTTCAGGAACCTTTATCGTAGAGATTCGTATTATTTAGTAGTGCCAATAATTCCTATAGGAAACAGGTGTGGAGATGAAAAGGATGACTGCAGTTCAGGCAATTGCGGCGTTTGCGGCGGTGGCAGTCGTGGCCGCAGGAGCTTACATTCTAGCAAGCAGGCCGGGAGGGGGATTGAGCATGGCATCGGCGAATACAGGTACAGGTTTGGGAAGCACCCCGAGGCCGACATCCTCGGCCCCCGGCGAAATCAGGGAGATCTATCTGGCTGGAGGATGCTTCTGGGGAGTGGAGGCGTACATGTCCCGGATAGACGGGATAACGGATGCGGTATCCGGCTACGCAAACGGCAAGACCGAGAACCCCTCCTACGAAGACCTTATTTACAGGGGATCTGGGCATGCGGAGACGGTCAAGGTCAGTTACGACGCATCGAAGATCACCCTGGAGGAGATACTCGTGTACTTCTTCAGGATAATTGACCCAGTGAGCGTTAACAGGCAGGGAAACGACGTAGGGGTGCAATACAGGTCCGGCATCTACTACACGGACCAGGCGGACCTGCCCGTAATACAAAACAGGATAGCCATGCTCCAGCGAGGTTATAAAGAGACGTTGGCAGTGGAGGTAAAGCCCCTGCTTCAGTTCTTCAATGCGGAGGAATACCACCAGGACTACCTGGACAAGAACCCGTCCGGCTACTGCCACATTAACCTGAATAAGGCGGAGGAGCCGGTAATCAGGATGAGCTGGTATCCGAAGCCAAGCCAGGAGCGCATAAAGGCTATGCTGACTGACGAGCAGTACAGGGTTACCCAGCTAGAGGGCACCGAAGCGTGCTATGCCAACATATACGACACGAACTACGCCCCCGGCATATATGTGGATATTGTGACTGGAGAGCCCCTGTTCTCGTCCAAGGACAAGTACAAGTCCGGAAGCGGCTGGCCCAGCTTCGTGAAGCCCATGGCGGACTACGTGGTGACTTACCACACCGATACCAGCTTCGGCTACACCCGCACAGAGGTAAGAAGCAGGAGCGGCGATTCTCACCTTGGCCATGTGTTCGACGATGGCCCGGCCGAGGCTGGAGGCCTTCGTTACTGCATCAACTCGGCGGCCCTCAAGTTCATCCCCCTGGCCGAGATGGAGGCGCAGGGTTATGGCTACCTTGCCGGCGCGGTGAAGTGATCCGGTAAAGACATTGTTTACTTGAGGCTCCTGCCTGAACAGCAGGGGCCTCTTTTTATTGGGGTTGAGACTCAATGAAGGTTTAAGCCGCCGCACATAGAATTGATAACCCCGTCTGGATGAGAGGCACGGCTGTTGGGCGGGGGTGAGGATAAATGGCTTCCAGGCTCATGGAATGGCTGATGGAGGATACCGATCCTTCAGTTCGCTATGCGACGCTTACGAGGATCATCGGATATCCTGACGGTTCCGGCATCGCAAAAGAGGCGCGCTCCGCCCTAATGGTGAACGGACCTGTGGCAGAGATACTTGAGAGGCAGTCGCCTGATGGCTCCTGGGGGGACGCCGACCGGTTCTATAACGATAAGTACTGCGGGACGGCATGGAACCTTCTGCTATTGGCAGAGCTCGGCGCAGACCCTGAGGATGAGAGGGTGAAGCGCGCCTCGGAGTTCATCCTGGACAGGTCACAGGACCCAGAAGGGGGCGGCTTCTCATACACAACGAGCGCAAAGACCGGACGGGGGCTTCCCTCCGGGGTCATTCCCTGCCTTACCGGCAATATGGTTTACAGCCTTGTTAAGCTGGGAATGCTCGAAGACCCGAGGGTTCAGAAAGCCATCGGATGGATAGTCCGCTGGCAAAGGGCGGACGACAGCGAGGGCGATGTCCCGAAAGGCGGGCCGTACGACAGGTATGAGATGTGCTGGGGGAAGCACACTTGCCATATGGGGGCGGCAAAGGCCCTTAAGGCTCTGGCGGCTATCCCCGCATCGAAAAGGGGGCCGGAAGTGCGCGACAAGGTGTCCGGGCTCGCAGAGTACTTCCTGAAGCACAGGCTCTTCAAGAAGAGCCATGACCCGGCTCAGGTGGCAAAGCCGGGGTGGCTCAAGTTCGGCTTTCCGCTCATGTACCAGACTGACGCGCTTGAGCTGCTGGCCATATTCTCTGACCTCGGTATCGTCGATGAGAGGCTTGCCGATGCAATCAGCCTTGTCAGGCACAAGAGGCTTGAGGATGGAAGCTGGCAACTTGAGAACAGCTTCAACGGGAAGATGCTGGTTAACATAGAAAGAAAGGGTGCCCCGTCGAAATGGGTCACCCTGAGGGCATATGACGCTTTGAGGTACTACGGGGGCTAATATCCCCCTCCGTTCTGAGATTGACGCCTTCCGCTCTATATCGACATGTCCAGAACCAGGTTGTATATGTCCATGTTCATGCGCTTTTCCATCTTGAGCGCCTCGGCAAGAGGGAAATGGACCACGATGTCGTCCTTTACGCCCACTGCTGCATCCGTCACGCCTTCTACTAGGAGCTCGGCAGCCCTGGCGCCAAGCCTAGTGGCAAGCACCCTGTCCCTTACCGTCGGAGAGCCGCCCCTTTGTATGTGTCCAAGCACGATGACCCTGAACTCCATGCCTGTCCTCTGCCTGATCTGGTCAGCGATATAGTACGCGCTGCCGTGCGTGGCAAGCATCGAATCCTGAACCTTGTCGATTATCCCCTCGGCAACGACTATTATGCTGTGCCCCTTGCCCCTTTTCACGCCCTCGTCCACCCTGGCGCAGATCTTGTCGAGGTCGTAGGGGACCTCTGGGATCAAAATCTCCTCCGCGCCTCCGGCAAGGCCGGTATGAAGCGCGATGTCGCCGCAGCGCATCCCCATGACCTCGATCACGAATGTCCTCTCGTGCGATGATGCCGTGTCCCTGATCTTGTTGATGGCATCTATCACCGTGTTGCAGGCGGTATCGAAGCCAATGGTGTAGTCGGTCGAGGATATATCGTTGTCGATGGTCCCGGGCACCCCTATCACCGGCATGCCCATCTCCGCTAGCTTGGCAAGGCCCCTGTAGGTGCCGTCGCCGCCTATGCCGACCAGGCCTTCTATCTGGTAGCTCTTCATCTGAAGCATCGCCTTGGTGCGCCCCTCAGTTGTTCTAAACTCCTCCGAGCGGGCGGTTTTGATGACAGTTCCGCCCCTTTGCAGGATGTCGCTTACAGACCTCGACTTAAGCTCTATGAAATCGCCGTTTATGAGCCCCTGGTAGCCGCGCTGGACGCCCACCACCTCAAGGCCGAGGCCTATGGCCTTCCTGGTTACTGCGCGCACCGCTGCGTTCATACCAGGAGCATCCCCTCCGCTTGTCAGCACCGCGATCCTTCTCATGGCGCACCTCCGCGTGCAAGCTTCTGTAAGGTAATGATACTTCAAAGCAGCTGAGCTGTCGATGAAAGCGAAGGCCCCCGGTACTTCCGGAGGCCCTCTTGGTTATAGCGATTGCCTGTGGTTCAGGTTACTTCGTCGTCCTCAGCTCAGGCCTGATGGTGCTGATTCCGAAGCCGACTGCGTCAAGCCATTCCTTCGGATAGCCGGACTGGCCGAGCTTTCCGTCGTTGTAGCCGTAGGTGTAGCCGTCAGTGTATCTTCCGGCGAGCGTGGAGGCCAGCTTCCACCATGCATCGACGACCTTGTTGGCCGCTGAGTTGGTGTACTGGGTTATGAACTCCTTGGCAAGCTCGGGATCCTTGGCGTAGAGGTCGGTGGCGGCCTTCTCGATGTAGGGCTGGAGCTTGAAGAACTCAGCTTCCATCGGCTCGTAGGTCGCCTTGATGTCCTTGATCATCTCGCTGTACTTGAGGTTGGCGTAATTGGACACGAAGTTGAACGCCCACCATGCCGACTCACGGCTGAATACATCGTAGTTTGCTCCCCTGTTGCCGGTCTCGAACGACTTCGGCAGATACTTGGCGCCGGAGTAGATCGGGATGTAGCAGGAGGTTCCGGGCTTGTCATAGCCGAACCATACCAGGCCGCCGATTGCCGCGGGCATGTTGCCCCTCATCTGGAACACGACGGAGAAGTTGGTCCTGAACAGGGATATGGCGCGCTCCCATCCTGCGCTGTTCTTGGGGTTAGAGCCGGAGGGGGTGGGCCACCTGTCGGGGGTGCCGAATGCGCCGGCCTGAAGGCCCTTGGTGAGGTCGAACTCGGTGCCCTCATAGTGGTCGCGGCAGATCGCCATGAGCATCTGCGGGGTAACCGGCTTGTCCGGCTTTATCGCGAACGGGTACTGCTCGAGCCACGGGTCGAGGTTAAGAGACGGCGCCAGGAGGCTGAATACCCTCCACTCGCGGCGCGCGTTGTAGGGGGAGTATGCCTTCTGTCCGTAGGTCTCGAACACCTTGAAGGGCTTGCCGGATGCGGGATCCCACAGGCCGAGCTCGGTGGCGAGGGTGAATATGTGCTTGGAGCAGAGGTAGTTGGCGGTGTCAGCCGGGAATACCTCGCCGATCCTGCTCCTGTTGGCGGATACGCCGACGTATCCTTCGGGGATTCTGGCTGCCGCCCAGACTGCGCCGGGCTCGCCGGAGCCGGGCTCCCACAGGGGGCCGGGTCCGAATACTTCGAACTGCCATGCTTCGTCCTTGTCGACGACGGTGAGGCACTCTCCGCCTATGCCGTAACCATACTTCTCGGCCAGCTCGCCCATAATAAGTACGGCTTCGCGCGCGGTCTTCGAGCGCTCAAGGGCTATTCTCTGTAGCTCGACGATGTCGAACCAGCCCTTGGTGTTCCTCATCTTGGAGGCGCCACCGATGGTCGTCTCGCCCATGCCTACTCCGTTCTCGTTCATGAAGGAGTAGGACGCGTTGATGTACTGATATGTGTGCTCGACCTGGGGTATGACGCCGGGTGAGAAGATCGGGGTCGCTATCTGCTCGAACTGTCCGTAGTCGGTGTTCCTGAGGACTGTCCTCATGGTCCCTGCGGGCCAATCCTTGGCCGGCACTACGTTGATCCTGGTGTTGTCGGATCCGGAGTCGTCAGTCCACGTGGTCATCACGTAACCGCCGGCCGATGCGCCCTTCGATACGGGTATCGAAGTGCAGGCAAGCGAAGTTGCCGCGAAGGCAGCGATGAGCACGATAGCCATAAGGCTTGCTACAAAGCTCTTTCTCATTTCTTCCCCTCCTCGTTTTCAGTGGGGCGGAACCGCCCCCGCCAAAAAATAGTATACACCCGAAGGAGAGGTTTGCCATTTCATAGACGGCATG
>CAZNZD010000017.1:0-25940 GCA_964577435.1 uncultured Clostridia bacterium | reverse complement strand
AGATGGACAAAGCACGCCTAATCTTCTGGTCCTTTTCCCTCCCTCTTCTCTCTTGGCTTTGACGGTCAGGTATATATATACCCATGGGTATTATAATACTAAATATCGCTGATGTCCCAGTAAGCAGGATATGGACGAGAAAAAAATCAATGGGGCGGATCAAGTCCGTCCCATTGAAGGATATATATACGTTAGTTATTGCAGGCACTATCCTACTTCGCAGGAGGATATATGACAGCGGGATCCTTGCTTTCGACTACCTTCCTCAGCCATGCCTCGGGGTAGCTGACGCTCTGTTTCTTGCCAGTTGAGGTATTGAATACGAACCCTGCGTCGTACTTCCACATCAGTGTATCGAGTAGCTGCCACCATGCAGCCGTCACGGCCTCCACATTGTTGTTGGCGTAGTTGGTAAGCATGGCGATACCCTTGGCCTTGTCCTTGGCCATCGCCTCAAGGACCTCCTTCTCGATTGAATCCTGCAGCTCTATCGCCATGCCCTCGTACTTGTCGATGACAGCCATGACATCCTTGCTCATGTACGACCACTTCAGGTCGGCATAAGTGCTGACTGTAGATATCGCCCACCTGAAGGATGTGCGGGTGAACTGCGAATGCGCTCCAGCAGTCGTGCCGCTCACGGTGGGGGAAAGCTTGGTCATCGCAGGGTAGAGCGGTACATGGCATGAAAGGTCGGGATTCGCCGGCGCATACCACACGCACGCAAGCTCGTCAGGCACGGAGGCCCTGCTCTGGGTGACGATGGTGTATTCAGTCTGCACCTGAGAGATGCCGCGCTGCCAAGAGTAGGTCACACCATCGACCTTGAACGATGCGCCGCGATAACGCCTCGGGTCGTTCCAGGGTCCTGCGCTCAGGCCTGTCGTCATGTCGAATGCTGTGCCCTCGAAATGGTCACGGTTGAGGTTTATGATCTGCCTTAGCTCGAGCTTTGAGGCTACGGGGACGGAGAATGGGAGATTGGTCTCGTCAAGAGTTTTGCCTACTTCTGGGTTTACCAGGTTGAATATCCTCCAGATCCTGCGCCCGGAGTAATCAGCCCTCTGGGAGTTCGTGAAATGCACCCTCCAGCTGAAGGGCACGCCAGCTTTGGGGTCGAACCAGCCGTTAGTCACGGCGAAGTCGATGATGCCGGGCGAGCACAGGAAGCCGTCCGGATTGTCCAGCTCAAGCGCGTCGATTGTTGAGGCGTTGCAGGTCGCGGAGATGTGTCCTTCGGGTACCTTCTTGGCTACCCAGTACGCACCGGGTTCGGGGTTTCCCTGCTGCCACAGAGGGCCGCCGCCGACTATCTCGAAAGTCCAGGCTTCCTTCTCGTCTCCAACTGCAAGCATCTCGCCGCCCTCAAAGTAGCCGTACTTCTCCGCGAGGCTGCCCATTATCTGCACGGCCTCCCTGGCGGTAGAGGCGCGCTCCATTGCGATGACGGAGAGAAGCTGGATGTTGAGCCAGCCGTTAGAGCATCTGAGCTGGGACCTGCCGCCGAATGTAGATTCGCCTAGGCCTACCTGCTTGTCGTTCATGATGCCGAAGCTTCCGCTCATTATATAAGCGTTGGTCTTCTCAACCTGGGGGATAATATGGCCGGAGGGCTGCCCCTGGCCGCTCTTAGGGTCACTGAACTGGACGCTGGTGAGCATCTGGAGCATCACCGGCAGATTGAAAGTAGAACCTGCTGGGAATGTCTTGGCGTCCACCTTGTACAGCTCCCAAGGGGCGCCTCCTGCATCGCATGTGTGGGTCACTGAGGTCGCGCCGTTCACTGTGCTCGAGGCGGGCACAAGAATCGATGTGCAAGCCATGGCTTGTGGTGCGATTGCCGCCATCAGCATTATGGCTATGATGGCGATGACCTGGTTCCTTCTCGTTTTCATGTTTCTTCCTCCTTCGTGTGTGGTCTATAAAAAAAGAGGCCCGGCCACCTCTGCCGGGTTCCTACCTATATCGGGCCAACTACAGGCAGGCTATTCAGCTGAAATATGCATAGTAATAGAAATAATAGGCGAAGCCGGTAAAGATGAAGGCAGTCACCGAGAAGAAAGAAGAGAGGAGGCCATGATAACTCATGGCCTCCTCTGCGCGCTTGTGGACCTTGGCGGCGGCGCACTTGATGCTTGTCGAATTAATGTTTACTTCTGACATCATGGTGCACCTCCTGCCGTTTTGTTATTAGATTACATAGATTTGCGCGATTGGTCAATAATTATTTATATCTTCTCAATTTCTGCGCCGGCTGCGTTCGGATCGAGGAAGTAGTTCTTAAGGCCGTTTGCCATAATATCCTCGAAGGACGGGGCGGTGAACTCTATAGCCTTATCCTCATAAGAATAGGACCACTCCTCGATTACTAGCGTGGAAGTCGTGAAATGGCGTCCTACCCTTAGATCCATGCTCTTGCCCTCTTCGGGATCGTAGGGGCAGAACAGGAGGCCTAGGTCGCCGAGCTTTCCGAGGAATTCGTCCTTGCCATCGAGAAGCAGCTTCTCGGTCTTAGGGCCGGTCGGCTGATCGAGGAATGGCTCAGGGGCTTCGAAAAGGAACGGGTAGACGTCCGCCAGCCCTGTGGTCGCATCGCCGATCTCCCTGTGGGAGAAGCCCCTGGCAAGCTGCGGCGAGCGGAAGGTAATGATTTCAAACGGCGCCGAAAGAAGCGCGAATGAGGCGATGTTCATGCTCTTATCCGGAGCGACTATGCAGTTTGTGACCGGGTAGAAGAGCTCCGCCTCGTGCATGTCTATCGCGATATCAAGGCCTTCCTTGACAATGAGCTGCATGACTGCGTATGCCGCCTTCTCGGTCAGGTTTCCGTTGGGGTTTCCGGGGAAGCAGCGGTTGATGTTCCTGGCTTCAACGTAAGACTGCGACTGGCCGGTGGGGTAGTGGAACTGGATTTCAGGATCGGGCCACTGATCGACCGCTGAGGAGTTCCTGTCTCCCATCCTGAACTTCCTTGGACCGAAGTTAGTCTCGATGTTGTAGTAGAGAGGGAAGCCTCCAGAGGCTTGGGTTGTCGTAGAGCCGCTGCGGTTGACGTAGGGTATTACGACTACCTTGCCCTTAGTTACCTGCATGCTTTCGATAGCTACTACTGCTGCGACCACACCCGACGGCTCGCAAGCGTGCGCTCCGCCGAACATGAGGGCCCCGCCGCCCTCCTCCGAACCTTCCAGGATGAAAACCTTGGTGTCCATCGGAGTGCCTTTGATGCCATCGAAGTAGTCCGAGAGCATCTTGACCTCAGTCACTCCGGGTCCTTTGACAACGGTTACTTCGTAATTCCTGTGAGCATACAGGCTTCCGCCGCCTACGGCAATTACAGCGATGGCCGCAAGGGCGAGGATAATCTTGACTGTACTGTTACGCATCTTGTTTGCCCTCCATTTCGGCCTATTTGAACCTTAGGAGCCTCAGTATCAGAGGCAGCAGTATGATCATGTACATGGCGGAGTCCTGAAGCTTCTTGCTCTTGATGAAGTTATTGACGATGAGAAGCACCAGGGCGAAGGCCATTACGTAGTATATGGTGTTTATGATACTGGTCATTTGTTAGACCTCCTTGCTTGCTAGCCCCAGATAGGCCAGTTCACGATGTCGCCGCCGAAGTAAATCAGCACAAAGGCGATTGCCGTGACGAAGACCCAAGGGACTATCGACCTCTTGAGGAACTGCCCGTAGGAGCCCTGGTAGTTTACCGTCTGCTTGGTCATGCGAAATATGATCGCGGTAGGGGGAAGGGCGTCGCCCAGCGCCCACAGCAATGACAGGCCTGCGATGACCAGGGGCAGAGCCTGGTTGTAGCCGCGCGAGGAAAGGGTCCAAACGAGGGGTATTCCGATGACTGCCGCGCCGCCGAAGCCAAGCACGCCCTCGGTGAGGGGGTTGACTACGATCAGGCTTATCAGCATGGCCTGTATCGGAAGCGCGATGATAGCGAAGGATACCAGGCCCCTTACTCCTGTTACAGAGAGGATCTGGATGAAGACGCCGACCACTATCATGGTGGTCATAAGCGGCAAAAGCTGAGACAAAGTGTTCTCTGCCAGCTTCAGCGTGTTGATCTTAGCGCTCTTGGGTGCGCAGAGAAGGGCAACCACCGCACTAATCAGGAACACTAGCGGCAGCCCCAGGGTGGGTATGACGAACTTTACGAGTCGGGGTGCCATGAACAGCACGACAAGCACCAGGAAGGGGATTGCCAGCCTGAGGAAGTTCATGCCGCTGGGGACCTTAGGAAGCTCTTCCGCGTCCTTGACGTCGGCTGTCTTCTTAAGGCCAAGCCAGAAGGATACGAACAATCCGCAAACAAGTACCGGCCACAGGAGCGGAAGCTCGAAGCCCACATAAGGGACGCCTGTGCCGCCGCATACTAGCATGGCCCAGATGGAAACGGGAGGGCAGACAGCCGCAAGCCCTGCCAGGAAGAATATCATAGCCGTGATCCTGTCCTTGGAGACGCCGATCCTTGACAGCACAAGTGCCGCCGTAGAGCCGGCGACAAGGACCGAGACGCTGCCGGCGCCGGTTATGGCACCGGGAATGAGCATGAGCACCATCACCAGCAGGAGGGCGAGGGGCCTGAAACTGGATATGCTCAGGATGCCCTTTGCCATAAGGGTGAGCCCGCCGGATTCCTTGATGATGTTCATGAAGAATGTTGCGAAGAAGAAGATGAGTATCAGGTCTATGTAGGTGGCGGATCCCTCTGCTATGTGCCTTAATGGCAGCAGAAGTTCGAACCTGTTGACATCGGGGAGGATGATACCTCCGGCAATCGACGCAACGATTGCGGAAACGAACATGCTGAGCTCGACGCTGAGCTTAAGCTTAACGCTTGCCAGCACGTATGCCGCCACGAAGACCGCAAGGATAATGATAGTAAGAGTAAACATGCAAATTCCCCTTTCGCGGTCGGATTCATTTTCATTAAGGAAGCCCGGAGACGATTTGCGGGGTCTCCGGGCCATCTATTGCGTGTACTGGATTACTTCACCCCGAATACTTCCTTGAGCACTGCTATCTTGTCGTTTGTAGCCTTGGGGAAGGTTATGATCGGGATATTGCCCTTCTTTGCGATCTCGGTGAACTTGCCGTCCAGGTTGGACTGCTCGTCAACCATAAGGGCGTTCATCTTGGGGGCGACTGCGTCGATTATCTGCTCGAACTCGGAGCCAGGATTTCCCCTCATTGATGCACCTTCCACGTGCATGCCGATCATCTTGATCTTGTTCTTGACGCAGTAGTCGATTATCCCGTTGATCCTTGCCAGCTCATCCTTCATGGTGAGACCTGAGGCCCCCATGCCCTTCAGGCTGTAGCCGATCACGAAGACAACGGTCTTGTATGCTGTTCCCTTGGCTGCGGTGGAGTTGAGCCTTACGTATGCGTCGCCGTCTCCGCCGTCTTCCTTGCTCTTCATGGTCGGAAGGCCAACTCCTGCGGCGACGTCCTTCGCTGTAGGGATGTCTGACCAGTCGAACGGGATCTTTCCCCTCTGCATGAGGGCCTCAACGGTGAAGATTCCGCCGCTTTGTCCTGCGCAGTGCATGAGAACAGGGAGCTGTGATGTGAATGGTACCGCTGCGGCCGTTGTTGCAACGAATGCCGCCGACACCATCGCGACTGCCGCGAGGATTAGGATAACGCGTGCTAATCTGGACATTTCTCTTCCTCCTTTTATGTTAAGTGAACATCGCAAACCAATCCTGTATACAACTTCCCGATTCGTTTTTATACCCTGACCACCGCCGCGTCAACGAAAATTCGCATATAGATACATGTCTATCGACCATTATGCGCAAATTCATAAACTCTATGCATTAGGACGCATGCGCGGCGATTTTGTTCACTATAGCTGCGGAGCTGTCGTCGTAGTAGTCGTAGTGGATGAGGGCATCATTATCTCCCTTATCATCCTGTCAATGAGGTCAGATTCCTCATCCATATCCAGCTGCATGGTGACTTCCTCGAGCCGCTCCAGAAGCGGGAGGTTGGTCTCATCCACGTGCTCCACAGCAAGCTTCATCTGAGCCATCGCGGACTCATTGTCGCCAGCTTCGATCAGAAGCTTCGCCTTCGCCAGATATATGAAAGCGTTCTTCGCGTCCTTTTTCAGAGCGCTTTCGAAGTACTTCTCCATGTTCTTGGCGTCGCCCATCTTGTTGTAGGCCTTGGCTATCGAAACGTCTATGTAAGGATCGTCAGGCTCCGCCTTGCGAGCTTTGAGGTATTCCTTGATCGCCTCTTCATATTTCCCTTCCTCGACCAGGTTCCTGGCGTTGACTCTCTTGTCATATATCTTGATCTTGGATGCCTCTTTAAGAGCCTTGAACCAGGCCTGCGAAGCTTGAAGCTCGACATCCACCTCAAGCGTCGTCCTTATGAGGCTTTCAGCCTCCTCGAACTTGAGCTCGGGGTTCTTCGCGAGCCTGCTTTCGAACTCGGCGCGCACCTGCTCGTCTGTGACCGTCGTGCTGCCCCATGCTGTCGGCGGGAAATTGTCGACGGTGTACATCTCTGTGAGGTATTCCCTGAAGGAAGCCTCATTGAAGCCCCATGAGGAGAGGAACGCCTCCCAGGCGAGCTGGGAGCCTGCCTGCTGCTTCTGCTCCTCTATATAGGAGTCGACTTCCTCCAAGGAAGGCTTGTAGTTCGCCTTCTTTGCGGCAAGGAGCACTATCTCCTGCTCTACAAGCACATTCATAGTGGAAACTCGCAGATCGTCGAGGTTGTCGTCCGTTATCCTCTGATTTCCGCCGATCTGGTCGTAATAGTTCTTAAGCTCCCTTTCGAGCTCGAAAAGGTATATCGGGCTCTTGTCGACCTCCGCTACGACCTGCATGCCCCGGTCCCCCTTGCCGTCCAGGACCATGAACACCACTATGGCGCAAAGTATCAGGGCCAATGCGATCCAGCGGATGAAGTTGGTTCTTCTCTGCTTTGCCACGTCTTTACCTCCGGGTTAAGCATGATACCGCCTTAAAGAAGCATCGGACCGCTTCAGTGTTCCGATGCCCCCATTCGGCATTCGTAGTATAATAATACCATTGATGCGGGGGGCTATGCTCGAAATCGCTCTTCAAAGCAACAAAAAAAGCACAGCATGGGTTGCTTCAGGATTAGGATTTCGGGATTAATTTTCGTACAGCCCTAGCATTTGAAACGGCCAAGATGCTTAAGACGTATAAACAACTAAAGCATGACAGCGTTCAGGAGGTCATATGAGGAGAGCGTACTGGTTGCTGATGGCAACAGCCATCGTGCTGGCACTGCAGGTTTCAGTTGCGGCTGCGGCCCCCGGATGGACGGCGAACCTTCCAGGCATTGCGGACAGCGCCGTGTTGGCAGGAGGCGGCATCGCGGTAGCATCAGGGAATCGGGTCTCAGCCATCGTGGACGGCAAAGTGAAGTGGGAGTGGGATGCGGGCGAAGAGGTTAGGAAAGTCGCGGCAGCCGGCGACGGCACTGTGATAGCTGCATTCGGTAGCAGCATAGTCAAGCTGTCAGGCGCGGGTGCGCCCCTTTGGAAGTCCGACACCTTCGACCTCGCATATTCGCTGAACGTGCTGGAGGACGGCATGATCTTGGTGGGATACGAGTACGGCCTCCTTGCTTTCGGACCAGGCGGAGGGAAGTACATATGGGAGCATTATGCGCACGAGGAGTGCGACACTTGAATACCCAGGGTACCGGGGCCTGTCAGGTCCTATCTCAAGCTTGATGACAGAAGGATAGCGATAATCGGTGAGGTCTATGACCTCGGCGGTCTGAGGGAAGACGGGATGGATTACGTCAACGTGGTGGACGTTAGAAGAGGTATCACGGATGAGCAGTTCGAGGTCATAAAACCCTTTGACATATTCGATGCGGTCACCCTGGGACCTGAGCTGATGATAATCTCCGTTAGGTATTCCGGCCTGGTTAGATGGAACACCAGGGAGATGTACGGCTTCGATTGGAGGGTGAAGGGAGATCCTGTGGAATACCTGTTGGCTGGGGGCAAGGGCCTGATCCTCGCGGTATACTTCCAAAGGGACAGGATAGCGCTCGTAGACCCCTCAGACGGAAGCATATCGGCCATGACCAATCTGCCTGCACCTGCGACAGGAAAGCCTGCCTGGGACGGGAAGCGCTATTACATTCCCGCGGAAGGGAATGTAATGGCCTTGGATGCAGATCTTAAGTTAACCTCGATGCTGTCCGTTGAAGGCCTCTCCGGAGAGACGAGGGTGCATCTGACAGAAGAAGGCGTATATCTAGTGGATGGCGACTCAGTACATTATCTGCAAAGATAGGACTTGGGGGAGCAGCATGAGGAAGAACAGCACAGCTAAGTACATCATTATGGCGTTGACCCTTGCGATGGTGTTCTCATTGAGCATTGCAGGCATCGCCGCGGAACCTGCGATGCCTGTGCCGAAGACGCCGGGAGAGGTTCCCATAATACCGGGCGCATATGAGGATGACCAGGCCGCAAGAGCATTACTGGAAAGCTACACTCCTGACCATTTCGTATACGGGACGCTTAGGAGCAGGCAGACAAGGGTCTTCTATGTGGATATGGTGGTAGACGACGCCGCCCGCTGGTACGAGAAGATGCTGGGTTATCCCGTGGTGACACTTGATGACCTGTCCGGGGGCACAGGCGTTGCGCCAGGCAGCGAGAGTCCCATCTACTTCTGGTACGATTACTATACTTTCCCGGACAGCAACGGGTATGACGATAACGGAAGGCTGATATGGCCGGGCGAGTTCGTGACTAGGAAGCTTGCTGAAAACAGGCGCACCTGGCAAAGAGGGTCGATACTTCAGCAGGCGAACTACGGATGGTTCTTCAAGGACATGGACAACTCGGTAACAGACTGCCTCCTAATCGTCATGGACGCAAGTTTCGACTTCGATGCGATGACTTATGCAAAGAAGACCGCCATCATCATTTCCTGGGAGGTATATGAGCCGTTCAGCGAGGCGGACCTTGAGGAGGAGTACGATCCTGAGCTTGCTGAGTATATAAGGGACGTTGAGCATTATGCAGAGATGCTTCTGGCTGACCCGCCCACTCCCGAGATGCTCGACGTGCCGATACACGAGGACATGTACTTCGACCCGTTCACCACTGCGATGTACATGATGGACGGGGACCCGATGTACACGTTCTTCTGGGACATCGACCCCGAAGAGGCGGTAAGAAGCTACAGCGATCAGCTGATGCTTGCGCCGATGCAGTATGAGGATGGCTGGGTGTTCGTCTTCGCAGGAAGGCTGCCATACCCGATGCATGCCATATTCATATACCCCAACAGCATACAGGGGGTGCCCTTCAGGACAGTAGTGTTCGTTAGGAAGGAAGTCGTCACAAGGTAAGCTCAGGATAAGATTGAGAGGTGGGGAGGGGTTGATCTCAATGATCAACCCCTCTTTTATCCGATTAATTTACTTTGGGAAGGTCCTTCAGCGATTCGGCCAGCTGCTCGTCAGAGAACTCCACAACCGGCAGCTCGCTGTTTATGTACTTCTCATATGCTGTAAGGTCAAAGTGCCCGTGGCCTGACAGGCAGAAGACGATGGTCTCCTGCTTGCCCTCAAGCTTGCACCTTTCGGCCTGCCTGATGGCCTCTGCGATGGCGTGCGAGGATTCCGGCGCAGGTACGATGCACTCCGTTCGGGAGAACAGCTCAGCTGCCTTGAAGGTCTCGGTCTGGGGTATGTTCGTCGCCTCGATCAAGCCGTCGTGATAGAGCTTCGCTATGATCGGCGATGTCCCGTGGTAACGCAGTCCGCCTGCGTGTATGGCTGAGGGCACGAAGTTATGACCGAGGGTATACATCTTCTCAATAGGAGCCATGCCGGCGCTGTCGCCGAAGTCATAGGCGTACTGCCCCTTGCAGAGGCTGGGGCATGCGGACGGCTCTACTGCGATGAGCCTCAGCTTGCCTTTGGAGCGGATGCTGTCGGTGAGGAAGGGCAGGGCGATGCCGCCGAAGTTGCTTCCCCCTCCGCAGCAGCCGATTATCATATCGGGGGAGTCTCCTGCGATTTCCAGCTGCCTTCTGGTTTCGAGCCCGATTACGCTCTGATGCAGGAGCACGTGGTTTAGCACGCTACCAAGGGCGTAGTTGGCATCGGGCCTTCCCATCGCCACCTCAACGGCCTCGCTTATGGCCATCCCGAGGCTTCCCGGAGAATCAGGGTCCTTTGCCAGCATCGCCCTACCGGCGGCGGTTGTATCAGACGGGCTGGGTGTAACCTCCGCGCCCCAGAGGTTCATGAGTATGCGCCTGTAGGGCTTCGCATGATAGCTGGTCTTAACCATGTAAACCTTGCATTCAAGCCCCATCATGTTGCACGCAAGGGCAAGCGAGCAGCCCCACTGCCCGGCGCCTGTCTCCGTAGTCAGGAGCTTCTTTCCAGCAAGCTTGTTGTAGTAGGCCTGGGGTATGGCCGTGTTGGGCTTGTGGCTTCCGGTAGGGCTTACGCTCTCGTTCTTGTAGTAGATCTTCGCAGGAGTCCCCAGGGCTTTCTCCAGCCTCCTCGCTCTGACTAAGGGGGTGGGCCTCCATATGGAGAGGGCATCACGCACCTCTGCCGGTATATCGATGTAGCGCTCCTGGCTTACCTCCTGCATGATTAGGTCCATAGGGAAGATAGCTGCCAGGTCCTCGGGACCAATCGGCTTCAAGGTTATTGGGTGCAGGGGCGGGTCCATCGGCTCAGGCATGTCGGCCTGGACGTTGTACCAAGCCTTGGGAAGGTCCTCCTTAGTAAGGACTATTCTGTCGCGGTCGTACATGTCAATCACTCCTTCATATTGCTATTGATCCTTGTATCTTCTGAAAAGAAGCCCCTCGACAGGCTTGGGCTGAAAACAGGTCGACTTCTCAGGAAGGGGCCTTCCGTTTATGGCAGCCCGCATCACCTGTGAAGCCGAAGGTGCGACGGTGAAGAATGCGACCTGGCTGTAACCGTCATTTACGGCTTGCACGCATGCCTCCGCTGAAGGCGTGTAGTTCACCCTGGCCCTTACGATCTTCCCCTGACCGTCGTCCTTCAAGTATGGAGTCCTTCCGAAGTCCAGGACGTCCTGCAGCACCTCCTCATGCAGCACTTCGGTCGAGCATGAGCCAGTCTCGTGCCCTGGACAAACCTCTATGTAACCGAACGCCGGCGAATAAGCTCCGAAGCAGGACGTGCCGTCCCTCCTTTGTCTTAGGCCATCCATGAGGGAGCTCAGCCCCGATGCCTCTGAGACTCTATATCGGGATAAAAGCCTTGAAGGAAAATCGATTAGAAGCTCCGGGGAGATTCCCTTTACGTGCCTGTGAAAAGGCTTGATCTGGATGCCTTCGGAGTCAAGGGTGAACAGGCAGGCAAGGACGAATCGCCTCCTTGCGTCCTGAGACAATCTCGCCGCCTCATATCTGTGGTGTCCGTCGGCGATTACGACGGTCCTGTGCTTCATGAGGGAAGCAACAGCGGATGAGGAAGCAGAATCGAGCCTTGCCAGCTCATGCGACTGGCCGTTGGCTTCGCTGAAGCTTAAGACCTCCTCGCCAGCTGCGGATGAGAGCATGTCCATCACTTCGCATCCTGCGTCCTCGAACAGGCCGAAGACTGCGCTGAGGTCTGCTTCTGCCGATGCTGAAAGGGTAGCCCAGCCGCGAACAGCATCAGGGAAGGTCCTCTCATGGGGCAGCACGCGCGACCTGCTGGCCTCAGATGCTTCGATCAGGCAGTATATTCCAGTCCTTCTCCTCTGAGATCCGTCTGTATCTCTATATGTGAGGGTGTACTTATAGATGGATGGGGCGTCGTCAGTCGTAAGTATGCCATCTGAGCGCATCTTCCGGAAAAGCTGTCCGGAACCATTGAAATCATACGTCCCGTCGGGTTTCCTGACGGGCTTGAGCACCCTTATCACATTCGACTTGCTCCGCGCGGCAAGAAGGGCCCTGTCCAAGCTGTTGACCTCGCTGATGCAGGGGGAGACCAGCTGCGCCGGGTCGCCGGCCCTCGCGATGTCGAAATATGTGCCCCTGAACGCCAATATTTCCGGCAAGTGCATTCCTCCTGAAGAGTAGAATCAAAGAAGCCCGGGGTGTCTGACCCGGGCTTCATGAAGAAACTATAGGCCTACATCCTCCGCGTCCCTATTCGCCCGTCAGGCTGCGCCAGCCCCAAGCTGAGAAGGACAGGGAGGCGAAGCTAGCCTCACTGTTGGATATATATCCGGAATTGTTAGTCATGACTGTCATAATCGCACGCCCTTGCTTGAGAAATTACAGTAATAATCATACAATGGAATGGATTTGTCAAGGCGTTTTCAGACAAAGCACGCACCGGTTCATTCGATGCAGCCCGGGTCATACTTCTCATTGACATACAATCCTCCAGCGTTTAAAATCTTAACGTGAGTCACTTAGCAGGCTCAGATATTCTCATGGTCGAGGCGGGGAGTTTTCCCGGACACTTCGCTCAGGCCCGTAAGCAGGATTACTGGGAGGGACTAGGATGTACCGCTCTTATATGGCGAAGCCGGAGGAGATGGAGCGCAAGTGGTTTGTCGTCGACGCTGAGGGAAAGACCCTCGGGCGCCTCGCAAGCCAGGTCGCAGCCATTCTCAGGGGAAAGCACAAGCCGATATTTACGCCAAGCGTAGATTGCGGCGACCACGTCATCGTTATCAACGCTGAGAAGATCGTCCTGACGGGCAACAAGCTCAGGGACAAGATCTATTACAGGCACACCATGCATCCCGGAGGCCTCAGGGCCGTACCGTACGGGAAAGTCCTCGAGACGCAGCCCGAAAAGGCAGTCGAAAGGGCGATAAAGGGAATGATACCGCACACGAGGCTGGGCAAGAGGATCGGCATGAAGCTCAAGGTATACAAGGGATCAGAGCATCCGCATGCCGCGCAGAAGCCCGAACCCCTCGATATCAAGGCATAAGCCGGGCAGGGAAGGAGATCGAACCTATGGCATTGGAACAGTACAGGGGAACAGGAAGAAGGAAGTGCTCTGTAGCCAGGGTCAGACTCGTGCCTGGCTCAGGGAAAGTCACCATTAACGGCAGGGAGATGGCCGATTACCTGGGACGTAAGGTATTGGAGCTTGTCGTTATGGCACCATTGAAGCTCACGAGCAGCGAGGGCAAGTACGACGTGCTTGTTAACGTCAGAGGCGGAGGCACCACCGGCCAGGCCGGCGCCGTGCGCCATGGCATATCTAGGGCTCTACTCCAGGCGGACAACGAGCTGAGGCCCGCACTCAAGAAGGCGGGTTTCCTCACAAGGGACGACAGGATGAAGGAGCGCAGGAAGTACGGCCTCAAGAAGGCAAGGAAAGCACCTCAGTTCTCAAAGAGATAAGGTTCGGACCCAGATCCGAAGACAGCAGAATGACCCCGGGCTCTCGAGCCCGGGGTTGTTTTATGCTATAGGGTTCCTGACGATGTCTCGGTTAACCCAGCCCGATGGCCTCCTCGATAAGCTTCCTGGCCGCATCCCGCCCCTCAACCCCAGGGCTGACCCTAAGCACTGCGCGAGCAGGCCTCGGCGATAGCACGTAGATGAAGTCTGAGAGGTAGCAAGCCTCGTCAATGTCGTGCGTCGTCATGAGCATCGTGAGCCCCAGCTCTGACTTCACCTCCAACAGCCACTTCTGCATCTGCCTTCTTGTAAGCGCGTCAAGCGCCCCCAAAGGCTCGTCCAGAAGCAGGAAGCACCTTCTTTGCATGACCGTCCTCAGAAGCGCCACTCTCTGCTTCATTCCCCCTGAAAGATCGTCGGGGTAGAAGCCCTCAAAACCGGACAGGCCGAAAACCGGTATCAGACGGAGCGCCTCCCTCTTTGCAGCCTCCATGTCCCCTCCGGACAGCTCATCGGAAAGCACCGCGTTTTCAAGGACGGTCCTCCACGGAAGAAGAAGGTCCTTCTGAGGCATGTAGGAGGCGGGGGAGGCAAGCGAGAAGCTTCCGGACTTCGCCCTGATCCTGCCCGTGAGTATGGAGAACAGTGTGCTCTTGCCACAGCCTGAGGGACCCAGCAGGCTTACGAAGCTTCCGCGGGGGACTTCAAGGCTCAACCCTTCAAGCACAGGGACGTGGCCATGCTTGCTGCTTTTATAGGCGAAGGTGATATCCTCCGCCTTAAGCATCATGCCGGATCCGTCTAGGCTGCAGATCGTCATTGCAGCAGCCCATTGGTGAAGAACCTTCCGCTGTCCAGCCCGGGGGCTACAAGCTTATGCCCGACCATCCAGTCGTACAGGCCCTTCCAAACCGAGGCCTTCTGTATGCCCCATGCCGCGGCGTCCTCTATGTACCTGGGAGAAAGCCATGCCTGGCTCTCGGTAGCCAGCCTCTGGTTGATCTCGGGCGAGCGCCTGATTAGGATCTTCGCAGCCTCCGTCGGATTCTCGGCCGCGAAGGCGTACCCTCTGGCAGTTGCCGCCATGAAAGCCTTTGCATCCTTGCTAGCAGTATCCACCGTTTTCCTCGATGCGATGATTATCGGTGTGTAGTAGTCCGGTATAGACGGTATGTCGCGGAGCATGACAGCATTCAGCTCGATGCCCCTCAGCTTGGCCTCTATGCCCTGCCAGCCCATGAATATCCAGGCGATGTCGACGTCCCTTCCCAGTATGGCAAGAAGGTCCACGGAACCTATGATAAGCTCGCTGAGCTTTGAAGGATCGCCCGAGTCCGACTTCACGACGTCCGATATCATAGCCTTTTCGAGCGGAAGGCCCCAGCTTGCGTACCTTTTTCCCTGGAAGTCCCTCGCCCTTGTAAGCCCCGCTTTCCTGAGGCTCACGTACGCTGTGGTGTTGTGCTGTATGATGGCTGCCACCGATACGATGGGAAGCCCCTCCGCCATCGCAGCCATGGCCCACTCCTGCGAGCTTATGCCGAAGTCAACCTTGCCCGCCGCTACAAGCTGCTCGACGGAAAGCCCCTGGCTCTGCTCGAGCACCTCTACTTCCAGGCCTGCCTCCTTGTAGTAACCCTTTTCCAAGGCTACGAAGATCCCAGTGTGGTTCGTGTTCGCGACCCAGTCGAGCATTATGCTCACCTTGGTCTGGGCTCCGGCCGATACCGAAACCGCAAGTATTGATGCCGCAAGCGCGGCGATTAGAATTGCCCTTCTCACTTCTCTACCTCCCAGATATCGCTCTCCTTGCGGTAGTACCAGGGGGAGAGCCTCCTCGACGCCATGCTGACTAGCTGGAATATGCCCATGCTCAGGGCCGATATTATGACCAGGGCAGCGAAGACCCTGTCCGTCATGAACGAATGGGATGAACGTGTAAGGTATACGCCAAGGCCCTTCTGCGAGCCCATCCACTCCGAGACTACGGTGGCGATGACGGCATAGGTGGCAGACACCTTGATGCCGGTGAAGATATGGGGCAGCGCCGCCGGCCACCTGATGAGGCTGAAAAGCCTGACAGGCTTCGCCCCCATGCCATTGGCAAGCTCGATTAGCTCCTGGTCCACAGAGGACAGGCCGTCCACTACCCCAACGCAAATGGGGAAGAAGCAGGCGAGAACCACCAGAAGGACCTTGGGGAGCGCACCGAACCCGAACCAGAGTATGAGAAGGGGGGCAACAACTATCGTAGGCAGGCTCTGCGACGCCACCAGGGCGGGATATAGCACCCTTCTCAGAAAGCCGGACGAGAACACCAGATATCCGAGCGCAAGCCCTGCCGCCGTTGAAGCCGCCATGCCGACGGCTGCGGCAACGAGCGTGGCGCCGGTATGCTCGAGCAGCAGCCTCCAAGTATCCAAAATCGCCCCTGCGACCGCAGACGGGGCGGGGAAGATCCATGAAGGCACGCTGAGAAACCGAAGCGCGGCCTCAAGAAGCAGGAGCGTGGCTCCGGCGAACAGCAAGGCTGGCAGGGGGCCTGACGGCCTTCTGTATCTAGCGCGCACGGTGCTTTGACACCTTCTCCTCGATGCTCATCGGCTCGTCCGACTCCGAGAGCTTGATGTAGGTTATGACGGAGGATATGCCGGAATCCTTCACCGCCCTGTGAGCCTTCATAGCAAGCTCCCACAGCATCGGGATCTCCCCTTCCATGGTAGTCTCGAAGGGTCCGACCTCGTACTTCACGCCCGATGCCGCGATTACCGCTATGGCCTTGTCCACTGCTGTGAAGACGTCCTGCTTTGCGCCCGCGTTTATGGGCAGTACCTGTATCGCCAGGCTTCCTTTGGGCAAATGAGCCACCTCCAAACAATAAGCGCAGGACCCGCAGGCCTGCGCTCAAGATATCCACGTATCTGGCACTACCTACGCCGGCATTAACCGGATCAGGTCTCGTCGGGTCGGCAGTCTTGAACTGCCCTCTCAGCTTCCGCTCCCCGGGCCCCGCTATTCAACTAAGTAGATTATAACCCCGATGTCCGCCTCTATTCAACCTTCCCGGGAAGGGCAAGGAATAAGGCTCCGCCTTTTCTTGCGGAGAGCACCGCCCCGGAGCCGCCCTCGACGACTATGACCTCAGAATAGCCCATGAAAGCAGCCCTTTCGGCAAGGGCAAGGACCAGCTGCCTCTCGTTTGAGTCCTTCGTCCATAAGAGGGGGTATGAGCCCTCCTTCGGCTGAGCCTTGCTTCCTATGATCTGGATGATGAGGGCGCCGGCCTTCCCGGGCACGGTGCACGCCTCATAAAGGCGCTGCATCTGGACTATGCCGTTTGCAAAGGCCGAGCCGCCGGTGAAGTCGAGCTTCACGACCTTTGCGCTCCCCGGGACCGAGGCGGTCCCGAATGACGCGACTATCCGGGCGGATAGTCCGAGGTCCTCTGTCTGCGCTGTCCTGTATGCCAGCCACGATCCTGCCTCTTTGAATCCGTCTGAGATGATGAACCTGTCCGACAGCTCCGGGCCTATTGCCCTGAGCTCTGCCAGCAGTAGGGTACCCTTGCTTCTTATCTCGTCCTTGAATTCCACGAGGTACACCTGCTCCAGGAAGAACGGACCGCCCTCAGGGAGCTTAGCGGCGTACTCCTGCCAGCTTCCACCCGCGAGCCTTCCGAAGTCCAGGAAGTGCCTGTTGTTCGCCGCATCCCTGACGTTCGCCCTCAGCCAGTGCCCGTCCGCCTGGCTTGAATCCGCCATAATCCTAAGCTCCCTGCTTCCTTCCGGTATGGGCATCATCTCAGCTGGCTTCAGGTACGCCGCCCTGACTCCGGTCCCGGTGAAGTCATAGCTCAGCTCTGCAGCCCTTCCTATCGGGGTATCCTTGAATGAGAGGCCTAGAGCCGCCTCGGCGGGAGATCCATAGGACTGCCAGCGGCCCTCCTCGCCGAAGCCAGGGAGCTTGGCATCACCCACTTCGGTTCCGGCTAACATGCTAAGCTTGTCAAGGAACAGGTCCCCGTACATCAAGTCCACATCCACAATACCGGCAAGTCCCTTAAGCTCGGGCTTAGGTATCAGCGGGGCAGGCAGCTCGAACTGCCTGTCTGGAGTGCTTACCGACAGCATGAGGCCGGCTGACGGCAGGGGGATCTGCCTTCCAGCAGCATCGTATGCCTCGATGGCGAAGCTAAGCCCGTCCTCCGTCTGGATTACAGAAGTAAAATGTGCGGTTGCCGGTTCGCCTGCCACCAGGAAACGGTATCTCCCGACAGGCGAACCCTCTTTGACCGATTCCAGCTCAATATAGCCCGGAGCTGTGGCTATGAGACCCTGCTCTCCCTTTACGACCAGATCCGCCCCGGAAATAATCCTAAGCTCAGGAGCGGCATCGGCCTCAGTAGCGAAGTAGAGAGCAGTTCCGACGGAGATAACAGGAAGCTCGGGTACAAGCCCTAAGTATGCGCCTCCAGGCTCGGAGGGCAGGCCGACGGGCAACAAGGAAAACGGCAACCCATACACTGGGGCTGCATCCAGAGGGGCCGGGTTCTGAGGCAGAAGTCCATCTCTGGAAGTTACGCCTACGGAATAGGGGACCTTCCTGCCTGGCGTCGCCAGAAGGGATCTTGCGAAGTAGCCATCGGAGGCTGCAGCCTGTGTGGACCCTCCGCCGTCGAGGTTCAGCGCTTCCCTGCACCCAAGCTCCATCATAAGAAGTGCCGCCTCATCAAGGGTGACGCCCCTCGAATCATCCCCCCTTCCTTCAACGGCGACCAGAAGAAGCCTGCCGTCCCTGGTGATGCCCGCAATGGTCCTGGGAGCCCGGAAGTTCCCCGATATCTCTGTGAATTTCGATAATCCCTCGACCTTCATGCCGTTTCTTACGAGCGCTGGCTTCCCGGAGAAGGCAGATTCCATAGCGTAGGAGGGAACAAGCCCGAACTCAAGAGCGACTGCATCCCCTGCGGCAAACGCCGCGGCGATCTTCGCCCTGTCGCCTGTTGCCACCACCTCGAAGTCGAACGGGATGGCAAGAGCATCTGCCGACAGCCTTCCGGCCTGGTCCGCGGCATATCTTCCGGCGACGAAACCTCCCTTCAGGAGAATCACAGTGGCACCCTTGGGGTACTTCCTGTCAGACCTCATCGCGTTGTAGAGCACGGCATCCGATTGTCCGACCGAGAGCTCGTTGTAGGCCGAGATGCTTATTGTCGCCCCCACGGGGGATACAAGCTTCGCCGACCATGAGAATGCCTGCACATAGGGCATGAGGGAGTTCACAGTGCAAATAGTCGAGAAGTCATTGTCCTTCCTGGGGGAGCGTATCAGCGAACCTTCAGATACTGCCATCGATAGCGGCATGCCGGTGGACGTATCGAAGAAGTCGCCGTTTACTGCGGCGAGAAGGTTACCCTTCCTTACTGCCTCCATCGTGGTGGAAGGCTTGTCGAGGAAGCCGGATGCCACATATGGGCCAACGTAGAATTCGCCTGACATCATATCTACTGATATAACGGCATACCTAAGCCAGCCAGAGCGCGAAAGCTCAGTCACAACCCTTACTTCCAAGCCCGGCAGCGGCGAGTATGAGGATGATGCTGAGATCCTGTCCGGGGCTGCCGCCCCCGCCATAGGCCAAACGGACAAAAAGGCCGCCATCAGCAGCAATATCAGTGAAAAGCGCGAGAACCTACCGGATTTGCTCATGGGCACTCTCCTGCATGTGTTATAAATTCATTATAGGATATGGCACTGGAGGTGTGGGTATGGCAAGGCTCTTTTTAAGAAACGGCAGGATCTTCTGCGGTAGGCCCGGCACTGGCTTCGCGGAGGCATGCGCGATAGCGGGAAGCAGGGTGCTTGCTGTAGGAAGCGAGGCTGACGTGGAGGCCGTAGCGACAGGCTTCGAGGAAGTGGACCTGCATGGGGGAGTCGCAGTCCCAGCCTTCTGCGATAGCCACATCCACCTATTGATGTATGCGCTAAGCCTTGCGACCGTGGCGCTTGCTGGCTCAAAAAGCCAGGAGGAGGCGGCAGGGCGGGTTGCGGCGCGGGCCCAGCTGTCTCGCCCAGGATCGTGGATCACCGGCATCGGCTGGTCTAAGGAGGAGTTCTCCGACAGGCGCTTTCCGACAAGGCTGGCGCTAGATAGGGTGTCGCCTGACAACCCGGTTGTGCTTTACAGCAGGGACTACCATTCGCTCTGGCTTAACAGCGCTGCCCTGTCAGCCTTGGGCATAGACAGGAACACGGCTTCCGTACAGGGAGGCTCGATCATAAAGGACGAGGCTGGCGAGCCGACAGGGGTGCTCCTGGAGAACATGGCAAAGGTCGCCTTCGACAGGATACCGAAGCCATCCTCCACAAGCGTCGCAGCAGCAATGGACTCGGCCTTCGAGAAGCTGTATTCGCTTGGCATACTTTCGGCCCACAACATGGACTCCGACGGGGACCTCTCGCTTCTTTCAGCTTTGAGGGCCGCAGGAAGGCTCGGAATAAGGGTGGTCGGCTACGCAGGGAAGAGTTCCCTAGAAGGGGCCATCTCCGCCGGGATGAGGACGGGCTTCGGCGACTCGCAGCTCAGATTCGGCGGACTGAAGCTAATCAAGGACGGGACCCTGGGGTCTCAGACGGCGCTCATGCTGGAACCCTTCGAGGGAAGCCTTAACCGTGGCATAGACCTCATACCGGACGATGAGCTCAACGAGCTGGTCAGAAGGGCGAACGGAGCCGGAATAGGCGTTGCCGTGCATGCGATAGGGGATGCTGCCAACAGGAGCGCCCTGGATGCGTTCTCGAGGTCGGGAAGCACGGAAGCGAAGCTAGTAAACAGGGTTGAGCATGCGCAGCTTCTGACGGAGGAGGACCTGCCGAGGCTTTCTGCCCTCGGGCTTGCGACCTCTATGCAGCCGGTGCACATGGAAGGCGACATCGAGCCGGCGAACTTGCTCTGGGGGGAGCGCACAAGGTATGCCTACGCTGCAAAGAGCCTCCTTAGAAGCGGATCGCCACTGCTCTTCGGCTCGGATGCGCCGGTAGCTGACCCTGACCCCATGAAGGGAATATGCGCCGCTGTCTCTAGGAAGGACCCTGAAGGAAAGCCCGAACGCGGCTGGCATCCTGAGGAGAGGCTCACAGTCGAGGAGGCGGTGAGGGCCTACACCTGGACCCCGGCGAGCCTGTTCGGAGACGGAGGGACGAGAGGGAGCATAGAGACGGGCAAGCTTGCTGACATAGCCATAATCTCCGAGGACATCTTCACTATGCCCAAGGAGAAGATCAGGAAGGCCAGGGTTTCGGCGACGATCAGGGAAGGGGAGTTCGTTTTCCGGGCTTAGGCTGTTGCCCGCGTCCAATTCCAGCGTTATAATCTACTCATCCCAAAGGCTTGGAGCCAAGGAGGAGCACAGGAGTGCGCAAGTAACCACCCCGGCAATGGAGAGGCACGGCTCGGTACTGATACCGGGTCGCAGTCCCATTAACCGGGGCATTTTCATGCCCCGGCGGCGGAAGAGGTGGTTACATGACAGCCCTTAGGCTTTCAGGCATCGATTTCTCATACGGACCCAGGAGGCTTTTCAAATTCGGCCAGCTGACGATGACCGACGGCGAACGTCTGGGCCTCATCGGGATCAATGGGTCCGGGAAAAGCACCCTACTGGACATAATGGCGGGGATTTCTGAACCTTCGGCAGGCAGCGTGGAGGCCTTTATGCCCATCTCCTACTTCAGGCAGGGCAAGACGGGGCCAATCAACCCGACGCCCGAATCGCTCTCGATGTTCTCCGCTGAGCAGAATCTCACGAACCCGAGCGGCGGCGAGCTGACAAGGCTCAAGCTTGCGTCTGCTTTCGCGCCTGCCGGAGGCATCCTTCTGCTGGACGAGCCTACGACGAACCTCGACCTGGAAGGGATAATGACATTAAGGGATGCCATCTCTGCATGGGAGGGGCCTGTGATAATCGTTACGCACGACGCCGCTCTCATGGCGGAGACTTGCGGCAGGATCTGGAAGGTGAAGGACTGCAGCATCGTGGATTTCCCGGGCGGCTACGAGGAGTGGTCGCAGTTTGAAAGGCAGCAGGAGGAGAGCGCGGGGCACAGGTATGAGGAGTACCTGAGGAAAAGAAGGCATCTTCTGAGGGCGATGGGCGAGGCGATGGCCTCATCGAAGTCCGTCAGGAAGGCGCCAGCCAGGATGGGTAACTCCGAGGCAAGGCTTCACAAGAGGCAGGCTGCAGAAAGCTCCGAGAAGCTGGCAATGAGGGCCAATGCGATAAGGACGAGGCTTGAGAGGCTGGAGCGGGTGGAAAGGCCGAGGCCGGACAAGGAGCTTGCGATGGCTTTCTCGCGGCCCAGAAAGGACCTTCCGAGGTTTGTTGCCGCGTTGAGGGACATTGACCTGTCAGCCGGGGCGAAGGTGCTTCTTAAAGGGGCCTCCCTGGACCTTCCCTCTGGCATGAAGACCTGCCTTCTGGGGGCCAACGGCTCAGGGAAGAGCACCCTCATAGGAAAGCTCGCCGACCCTGCCTCTGGACATCTCCATAGGGGCGTAAAGGTGGGGTTTCTAAGGCAGGACCTAGGCGGGCTGGACGATTCTGCGACAGGAGTCGAGAATTGCACAAGGGATACCGGGGCCACGGAGCAGGCAGCGAGGACAGTGCTCGCAAGGCTTAGAATCAGGAAGGACATGGCCTTGGTGCCGGTCGGCGCCATGTCCGGCGGGGAAAGGATGAAAGTGGCGCTTGCCAGGATCATGCTGTCGGATTGCGACATAATGCTTCTGGACGAACCTTCGAACCATATGGACATCGAATCAGTCGAGGCTTTGGCGGAGGTGCTTTCAGCCTGGTCCGGCACCCTTCTTATGGCGAGTCACGACAGGGCGCTCATAGATGCCGTGGCCGACAGGCTCGTCATCTTCGAGGGCATGAGCCTAAGAAGCTACGAGGGCAACTGGTCGGACTATGAATCATCGCGGCTATATGCTCCGGACCTTGAGGCTCTTGCCGAGAGCATGAGGCGCGCCGAGGATGCTTACAAGGATGCCCCCGGAAGAGTAGCGAGTTTTCCTCCGGAGGCATCTGGAGAGGAGACGGAATCCTAGGGCTACTTTATTAGCTGGGAGAGCAGGGCTTCCCTGGCAGAGGCGAGCGCTTCGTCAAGCGCAGCAGTACCAGGGCCGCCGCCCTGAGCCATTGCGGGGTTGCCTCCGCCCTTCCCGCCCAGTAGGTGGATGACCGACTTGAAGGCGGTTGACGCATCTACTGAGGCGAGGTCCTGTGACCTTGCCACTACCAGATAGGCGTTGTCCGCGCTGCTAGCACCGACCGCCGCTGCTGTCTTGGGGTGGGATACCAGCCTTAAGGCGAACTGCTTCGCCGTATCCATGCTGCCGGCTCCGGCATTGAATGAGATGACCTTAGAGCCGTCAAGTTCGGCGGTTTCCTGCCATACTTTGGCTGCGTCGTACTCCATCAGCCTCGACGAAGTGTCTGCAAGCTGCTTTCTTGAGTCCTTAAGCTGTGAGAGCATCCTTTCTACCTGGGCTTCGAGCTCCATCGGGTGCACCGAAAGGGCGGATGCCGCAGAGGCGAGCTGCCTGTTCTTCCTCCGATAGTCCGAAAGTGCCCTTCCTCCGCACAGAAACTCGAGCCTGACCTTGCCTTTGGCCCTGTCTATCCTGGTTATCTTAACGATTCCGATCTTGCCGGTGCTTGAGACGTGCGTCCCTCCACACGGGCAGTTGTCGAAGCCATCGACTGTGACTATCCTTATGTCCTCCTCCACCTTCGGCGGCTTTCTGAGGTTATAGGAGGCAAGCGTGGCCTTGTCGACGAAGGTCGCCCTTACCGGAACGTCCCGCATCACAGCGTCGTTTGCCATATCCTCAGCCCTGTCAGCTTGCGCTTCATCCAGGCGCTCTGTGTCGAGGTCGATCGTGCAGTACTCCTCGCCCAGGTGGAAACCCACCGTCTCATAGCCGAAGAGGAGCTCAAAGGCGGCAGAGAGTATGTGCTGCCCGGTGTGCTGCTGCATGTGGTCGAAGCGCCTTCTGCCGTCTATGGAGCAGCCGAACTTACCCGAGACAGGGGCCGAAACAAGCACCAGCACGCTCCCATCTTCGGCCTCCTTGACGTCGATTACATCGGCTGTTCCAACCTTGCCCCTGTCGGAGGGCTGTCCTCCCGATTCTGGGTAGAAGGCATTGGGGTTAAGCCTTGCTTCCCAGTACTCGCTTCCGTCGGCGCCCTTGAAGGGGCCTGCGCAATCTGTGACCTCCGCTTCGAAGTCGTACAGGTCCTGGTGTTCGTAATAGAGCCTGTCCTTAGCCAATTGCGTTTCCTCCTAGCCTTGCGTGAGTATAATGAGATTATAACGCTAAGATGCGGGAGGCGTGTATGCCGGATCGTGGATATGTGACTTTGCTCAAGGAAGGGGTCTCCCTTGTCGAGGACCGGAAGAGCCGCTTCATAGGAAGGGCGGCCCATGTGTCCAGCGAGAAGGATGCCTACTCATATGTTGAGAACATCAGGCGCTCCGAGAAGGGCGCCGCACATAACGTCTATGCGTTCACAGTAGGCAGAAACGCGGAGGTGAGCAGGTCAAACGATGACGGCGAGCCGTCAGGCACGTCCGGAAGGCCTTGCCTGGAGGCGCTTACCAGGGCGGGGCTCACGGACAGCGTTGTGGTAGTCACCCGTTACTTCGGGGGGACCCTGCTCGGAAAGGGCGGTCTTGTCAGGGCATATGGCCTTGCAGCGAGGGAGGCGGTGGAGGCAGCTGGCGCCGCATCGCTTGTAAGCTATCTGAGGACAAGAATCGAGCTTGAGTACTCCGACTGGGACAAGGCCTCAGCATACCTCAGAGACGAGGGAGCGAAGGAGATCTCGCCTGAGTACGCCGAGAAGATATGGGTAAGCTATGCGATAAGGAGGAACCTTGAGGATGCGCTCAATAAGGGGCTGACCGATCTGCTTAAGGGAAAGCTTCTCATTCTGGAGAGATGTGAAGAAGAAAAGCTCGAGCGCATTGATCCCCATAAGTGATGCAAGCCGCTGGTGTTCAATAAAAAAGCCCGGCTGAGCCGGGCTTTCGTAGAGATCATCCGATTACCAGCCTCTGCTGGCGCCTCCGCCACCTGAGCGTCCTCCGCCGAAACCGCCGAAACCACCGCCTGACTTGCCGCCGCCGAAGCCACCGAAGCCACCGAAGTTCTTAGGTCCGCTGCTCCATGGCCCGCCGAAACCCGTAAACGGCGGCCGCATGCTCGGTCCCCCCGGGGGCTTGATCTTCGAGATGAAGAGCATGAAGGCCAGCACCAGTATGATTATGATTACAGCGATTACAATGAGGATCACCCTGCCTAGAGGCGAGAGCTCGTCTTCCGAGGGTGCTAGGGGCACTCCAGTTATCTCGGAGCGGATCGCCTGCATTGTATCCGAGATCGCCTTCTCGACGTTGCCTGCCCTCATCGAGGGGGTGAAGTACTCGTCGAGGATGCGACCTGCCTTGGAGTCGTTTATCTCTCCTTCAAGGCCGTAACCGACTTCTATCCTTACCTTCCTCTCCTCTTCGGCGATGAGTAGAAGGATTCCGTCGTCAGCGCTCTGCCTGCCGATGCCCCAGGCTTCGAAGAGCTTAACCGCATAGCTTTCTATGTAGTCCCCGTCCATATTGTCGACAGTTACCACGGCGAGCTGGGCGCTGGTCTCCTTCTCATACTGCAGGAGCTCGGTTTCGAGCCTCTCTGCGGCATAGGTATCCAGCATGCCCGCGAAGTCGTTGAAAAGCCTGGGCGGGGAAGGCGGGGAAGGGATTGCTGCGAACGCGCTTGATACGGCGGCGAGCACTATCGCCGCCGCCATTAGGAGGATACGGATTCCTCCCGCCTTTCTCCTCATTTAGAACTCCACCTTCGGTACTACATCCGAGCCTTCCACCGCTTCAAAAAGCTTCTTTGCGGTGAAGCCCCTCATGCCTGCTATTATGCTGGTGGGGAATGTTCTGATCCTTGTATTCCATGCACGGACTTCCTCGTTGTACCTGCCGCGGGCCACGGCAATCCTGTTCTCAGTTCCGGAAAGCTCGTCCATGAGCGCAGAGAACTGCACATCGGACTTAAGCTCAGGATAGTTCTCGATTACGACCAGCAAGCGTGATAGGGCTCCTTCGAGGCCGTTGGCTGCGTCGATCTTCTCGTCTACAGACCTTGCTCCGCCCAGCTTCGCCCTGGCTTCGGTGACCGAGTCGATTACCGCCTGCTCCTGAGCGGCAAATCCCTTGACGGTCGCAACCAGGTTAGGTATGAGGTCGTATCTCCTCTGGAACTGGTTTTCGACCTCGGCCCAAGCAGTGTTGACCTTCTCCTCCATGCCTACCAGCTGGTTGCCGATGCTGATGTAAGCGAGGGCTGCCACAACGACCAGGCCTACTAGTATCCATACGATGCTGAACTTGCCTTTCATCCGATTACCTCCCGAAGTGAATTTGGGAACGTATACGTTACAGAAACGAATATACATTGATTGCGGAAAATGTAAACAAGAATTTTCAC
>CAZNZD010000016.1:0-27026 GCA_964577435.1 uncultured Clostridia bacterium | reverse complement strand
ACTATGGTGCCGCCGAGCTTCTTGAACTGTTCGGTGAAGTACTGAGCCAGACCCTTGCTGTAGTCCTGCGCGATGTTGTAAAGCAGGGCGGCCTTCGTCTTCTTCAGGGTGTTGTATACGAAGTTCGCCGCAACCCTGCCCTGCACGGAGTCGATGAAACATGCGCGGAAATACCATGGGTTGAGCTTCGTGGTGTCATTCGGGTCCATGACTACGTTGGGGTTGGTGCTCGTAGGGGCTATCGCGGGCCTCTTGAGCTCCATAAGGACGGGGCCTGCAGCTATCGAGTTGGAGCTTGCTATCTCTCCGAGGAGAGCTACGACCTTGTCCTGCTCGATGAGCTTGCGGACCACGTTGGGGACGTTTACCTTGTTAGACTGGGTGTCTTCGTATACAAGCTCGATCATCATGCCGAGCACGCCGCCTGCCGCGTTGATATCCTTCACGGCAAGGTCGGTACCGTTCTTGTTGAGCTGTCCTTTGGCCGCATTAGAACCTGTTAGAGGATAGAAGCAGCCGATCTTTATCGTCTTGTCCGCCGCCGCTCCTACGATGACTGTCGCCATTAGGGCTGCCACAACGAGGACCGCTACTAGGAAATACCTGGCCTTGAATGTTTTCTTCAAGATCACACCTCCTGGCAATATTGATTTCCATAGACGATTCGCTCTCCCGGACGGGACTGTTGACAACCTTGCTGGACTCGGCGGGTAGATGGCAGATGCGCCAAATCCCGGCCCATAACACCCCTTTCCGCCATGATTGCATATCATGTAAAATGCGCAGGTTCGTTATGCCCAGAGATCAGCTTTGTGAATTATTTACCGATATCATTATACTTAAATCTGCCCGATATATGGCAATTGTGCGATGCACGAATTATTATACCGCCGCCAGGCGTTGGACGCGCCTATGTTTTCGCTTAAACATTGAATTTAATAAGCACTACATCTCCGTCCCTGATCACGTAATCCTTGCCTTCCGATCTTACTTTGCCCTGCTCCTTGGCGTCATGATAGGATCCTATCCTTTCCAGTTCTAGGAAGCCGATCACGTCTGCCTTGATGAAGCCCCTCTCCATGTCTGTGTGAATCTTACCGGCGGCTTTCACGGCGTGGGTCCCCTTTTCGACGGACCATGCCCTTGTCTCTGTTCCTTTCATTGTAAAAAAGGAGATCAGGTTAAGCGATTCATAACATTTCTCCACCATATGCGCTGAAAGCGGCCGGTCAAGCCCGAATTGCGACAGATATTCCTTCGCGTCGTCTCCCCCAAGTTCGGATAACTGATTATCCAGCTCGGCGCATATTGCTGTGACAGGGCTCTTTTTGTCCATATTCCTTATTTTGGTAAATGCATCTGCGATGATGCCTACAACGGGGGGCATCTGCTCATCGAAAAGCTCAGGCATCACATATGGGAGTTCAGCTATCTGTGCCTCGTCGATATTCAGCACTATTACAGCGGGCTTCACAGTAAGAAGGAAAAGCCTGTCTACTATGGCCTTCTCGTCCTCTGGAAGGTCGACGTTCCTTAGGAGCCTTCCTCTGGACAGTTGGTCTTTTATCCGCTTGAGCGCCTCAATCTCGTCCTTGTATTTCCTTTCTCCTGTCTTTAGCATGGGTTCGGCCTTCTGTATGGCCTTGTCGACTGTCTGTATGTCGGCAAGAAGCAGCTCCGTGTTGACGATGTCGAGGTCGCGGGCGGGATCTATGCCTCCTTCAACATGGATCACGTCCTTATTCTCGAAGCAGCGTACTACATGGGCTATCGCGTCGCATTCCCTTATGTGGCCCAGAAACTTGTTGCCCAGGCCCTCTCCCTTCCATGCGCCCTTCACCAGCCCGGCGATGTCGAAGTACTCCACGGTGGCATAGGTGACTTTGTCCGCCTTGGCGAGCTCGGATACGACAGGAAGCCTCCTGTCAGGGATTTCGACTATTCCGACGTTCGGTTCGACGGTGGTGAATGGATAGCTGCCCACAAGGGCGCCTGCTTTCGTAAGCGCATTGAAAAGGGTGCTCTTCCCGGCGTTGGGAAGGCCTACTATGCCAACTCGCAGCATGTCCGCCCCTCCTTACTCCGCCCTAGCAACTACTGACTTTATCTGCTTTTCGAAGTCCCCTCTCGCCATGACTATCTGCCGGCCGCAGCCTGTGCACTTGATCCTGTAGTCAGAGCCCGTCCTTAAGACAGTCCAGTCGAAGCTGCCGCAGGGGTGCTTCTTCTTCATTCTGACGGTATCCCCTGGATTGTACGGAAAGTATGATTTCTCCTCGCTACTCATCGGCCACCTCTTTTCCCGGGTTCAGCGAGCCAGTCTCAACTGAGATGGTCCTGTGCGGGCTTGCAAGTTTAATGGAATTGTCGTCGCACGCCTTCTTGAGAATCCTGTTTAGGTCCCTGGCAATTCCCCAGTGTTTAAGCGGGACGCCCCTAGCCCATATCCTAATTCTGGCTCCCAGCTCGTTTATCTCCTCTACACCCAGGACCTTCGGGCCGTCGATTATGCCGTCAAGGTCTGGCACGGCCTCCTGCATGGCCTTATGGAACACCGCTATGGCCCTGTCGATGTCCTCCCTGATGTCTATGGTGACCGCAATCCAGATCCTCAGGCCATCGCTCCTGTAGTTGGTCACCTTGCTGATGTTGCCGTTAGGAATGATGTGGAGCTCTCCGCCGAAGTCCCTGACTTTCGTCACCCTCATCTGTATCTCTTCGACTATTCCTTCACAGCCTTCGATCTTCACGAAATCACCGACGGCGTACTGGTCCTCGAAGAGGAGGAAGAAGCCCGATATTATGTCCTTTATAAGCGCCTGTGCTCCAAATCCAAGTGCAAGCCCAGCGAATCCGGCACCTGCTAGAATGCTCGTCGTGTTTATCCCGAGCAGGTCAAGCGCCATCAGGGCGGCTATGAAGTATATAAGGTATTTGCTGACGCTTATGATTATCGTCGAGGTCGTCTGGATCCTTCTGGGATCCCCCATCCTTTGTCCCTCGAATCGAAGCCTCTTCCTGGTGAACCATTTGATACCCATCGAGACGAGCTTGCTTACGATGGAGGCCGCAACGAAGAGGATGATCACAGAGATGACCTTGGCTCCCCCTGCAACCACAGGCGATATGTTCTCCGTAGAGATGTTGAGGGCGCCGGATATCCACTCCGCGATCCTGTCCCTGATGCTCATTACGACCACCCCCGGATGTATTGTTTCACGTGAAACATCATAATCCTGCAATCGCCCCAATTATTCCCGTTATCAACAGCACGGTGATGGGGTCGGCCCTCTTAATGAGCAACACTGCAGCAAGCGCGGCGGCGAATATCCCTATGCTCACTGCGCTGCCGAGGGCAGCCGCGCCCATCGAGACGGCGGCCGAGGCTATGAGGCCCATGACTGCGGCCTTCAGTATAGTCTTGATCGCCTTCATCTTCTTGTTATCCTTGAGCTTGTTCACGAAGTACGTTAGGATGAGCACGATTATCACAGGAAAAAGGATTACTCCGGTCGTGCCTGCAAGAGAGCCGGGTATGCCCGCAAGCTTATACCCTATAAAAGTGGCCGCATTTAGGGCGATCGGACCCGGAGTGACTTCTGCTACGGCGACGACATCCAGGAACTGCTCCATGGTCAGCCATGCCTTGTTGAGGATTATCTCAGTTTGAATCAGCCTCAGCGCTGCATAGCCCCCACCGAATGTGAAGAGCCCCACCCTTGCAAAGCTTGTGAAGATATCCCATAGGATCTGCATGCTATAGCACCTCCTCGGGAAGGACTAGCGCAAGCGCAGCGCATCCCAGGATGATCGGGAAGGGGCTTAGCTTCAAGAAGTAGTTAAGTATGAAGGCCAGCGCAGCTATCGCCAGGTGGAACGGCTTCTTGATGCATGTCTTGGAGAGGTTCATCACCGCCGCCGCTATAAGCGCTACTACAGCGGGGCGGACGGCTCTGAACGCGCTCTGTACCCCCTCATATCTCATGAAGGTCGGAAATGCCGCAGCTATTATCGTGATTATCAAAAGCGAGGGCAGTGTGCATCCAAGCACAGCGGCCGCTGCGCCACTTTTTCTTCTTACTGTATACCCCACATATGTGGCGGTATTGATGGCAATAGGTCCCGGAGCTGCCTGGGTGATCCCAAGCATGTCTGAGAACTCCTCCTTGCTCATCCACCCCTTCTTCTCAGTTATCTCCTTCTGCATCACGGGGACCATGACATAGCCCCCGCCGATTGTGAACATCCCTATCCTGAAGAAGAGCGTGAATATCTCTGCTAAGGATGGGGCCTGCCTCTTCGTTTTATCCTCCAATGACACCTTTGCACCTCTTATTGTGATTATTGCCCCGCCTTTGCGGCGGGGCTTATGGCATATCCTATGTTATCCAGTAACTTATTTGCTAAGGACGGGGGTGCACCAGTGCAGGTACTTGTCCGACTTTCCTCTTACTGCCTCATAATAGAGGTTCTGAAGCGAGCTTGCTATCGGCCCTACCTTACCGCTGCCGACGGGAACCTTATCCACGGTGACTATTGGGGCGAGTTCGGCCCCGGTGCCGCAGATGAACGCCTCATCGCAGATGTACAGCTCTGACCTGTCGATCGTCCTTTCGACGCACTCGATCCCCAATTCCTTGGCGGCAAGCTCAATCAATGTCGCGCGTGTTATGCCCTCAAGAATATGGGAGCTTACGCTCGGAGTTATGAGTTTTCCATCGCGCACCAAGAATAGGTTCTCCGCGCTTCCCTCCGATACATGGCCGTCCCTGTTCATGAATATGGCTTCGTCATATCCGTCGTCCTGTGCCTCGCTCTTCGCTAGGGACGCATTGATGTAGGCGCCATTTATCTTGGCCCTCATCGGAATGCAGTTGTCCTCTACATGAGCCCATGAGCTGACCCTTACGTTCAGCCCCTTCGATGTATCTATATATTTGCCGTATGCTGTGGCAAAGCAGCAAAAGTCGTTTGCTACGCCTGTAAGCTTGACGCCGATGCCAAGGCCGCTCTTATAGGCCACGGGCCTGATGTAGACGTCATTGCCCCAGAAACCGCTTCTCCTCAGGAGCTCCAGCGTTATCTCGGAGAGCTCCTCTGCGGTCTGGTCGAGGAATATCCTTGTTATCTTGGTGGAGTTCTTAAGCCTCTTGTAGTGCTCTAGAAGCCTGAAGACGTAAAGCTGTTCCTTGTCGGTGTTCCAATAAGCCCTGATTCCCTCGAAGCATGCCGTTCCGTAAAGGAAGGCATGCGTCATAATGCTGATTTTCGCATCCTCCAGGGGGACGTATTCTCCCCTTACATAGGCTACCGGACTTGACATCGAAAAGACCTCCTTAAGTTTACTTCGTCCTTGTCAACAGTATGATTGCCGCTCCGAGCACGAATGCGACCGCTACCCAGGAGTACCTCCAGAGCAGCTGTTTCCTCCTGCCCCTCTTGACATCACCCTTTCCCAGCTCGAGCTGCTTTGCGGTCTTGATAAGGGGAATGCCCTTGTCGTACCTCTTCTCCCCGTTGTAAAGCACACCAAGGTTATGATATGCGTTGGGATAAGTCGGGTCCGCCTGAATCGCCCTCTCATAGAGCTCAATCGCCCTGTAGATGTCGCCCTTCTCCTTGTTGATGCTGCCGAGGTTTGTATAGGCCGGGGCATATTCCTTGTCTAGCGCCAGCGCAGCCTTGAACTCGGCTTCCGCCTCTATCGTCCTTCCGAGGGAAACGTAGCAGACGCCGATCTTGTTCCGAACGGCCGCATCTTTCATACCCTCTTCGCCGGTCTCCCTGAGGTGCGCGAGCGCCTCCTCGGGCTTACCTGACAGAAGCAGCACTTCGGCTTTATCAATTACATCTTCTATCGGCAACGGATCATATCCTCCAATTTGGCTTGTATTACTTTCCGTTCCTCTTTCTAGCCGTTTCTATGGCCCTCGTTTCTTCGGGACTTATCAGGTACTTTGAGATGCCTCCCTCGATGGGCTTCGCGTACACCCTGGTCTCGGCGTGTCCGAATATACCCGTGAGGACCAGGCCGTTGGCTGCATCGTCGAGAAGAGCCAGGGAGAAGCTCTGCTCTCCGCCTACTCCCTCAAAAGCGTTGTACCTTACCATACCGAAGTTCTGAAGATGCGTGGATACCTCGCTTTCAAGGTTCTTTAAGCCCGTCTCAAGAGCAGTCGTCCTTCTCTCAAGCCTGCCGGCCGCCTCAAGGTACGCGAGCAACGCATCCTCAACGTTCTTCGCGCCTACGCCTTCGATCAGTGAGGTGTATCTTGTCCTTAGCTTCCTTACGCTAATCAGCAGGCTAATGAGAAGCCCGGCGAGAACAGCGATTGCCGCTCCTAGCGCTATTGCGATAATGATTGCGTTTGAACCTGATAGCATGCTGTAGGTTACCGCCTTTCAATCACTGCCCTGACCCTGCCGCCTTTTCGATTATCCTGTCAAGGTCGTCCTGACTGTAGTAGTAGACTTCGATCCTGCCCGAAGACGCGCTTCCCGTTATCTTCACCTTAGTCCCCAGCCCGCGGCGGAGCATGTCTTCCGCCGCCACTATGTCCGGGTCCCTCTGCGAATCCTTCTTGGTCCTCTTTCTGACGCTGCTCAGCCTGCTTATTGCCTCTTCCAGCTGTCTTACCGAGAGCTTACGCCTCACTGTCTCCTTTGCAAGTCTCGACTGTGCTTCAGGCGATCTCAGCCCAAGCAGGGCCCGTGCGTGACCTTCGCTGATTGTTTCACGTGAAACAAGTGATAGCACATCCGCGGGGAGCTTGTTCAGCCTCAGGGTATTGGCAACCGCCGACCTGCTTTTCCCCACAAGTTCGGAGACGTCCTCCTGGGTCAGCGCGAACTCGTCTATCAGCCTCTTGTATGCGGAGGCTTCCTCCACCGGATTTAAGTCCTGCCTCTGGACGTTCTCAATCACTGCCAGCTGCATCATCTGCGAATCGTCTGCGTCCTTGACCATGGAGGGGATCTCGGAAAGGCCAGCCATCCTTGACGCCCTGACGCGCCTTTCGCCGGCTATGATATGATACCTCGCTCCGTTGCGCCTGACTATTATCGGCTGCAGCACTCCGTGCTCCTTGATCGATGCTGCCAGCTCCGCCAGGCTCTCCTCATTGAAATCCACCCTGGGTTGATACGGGTTTGAGTCGATGAGGGAGAGGTCGATGCTGTCCACTCCGCCTCCGTCGACCTGGTTGTCGCTTAGAAGGGCCTCAAGCCCTTTTCCAAGCCCGCGCTTCAATGCCGCGGCGGTCATCTAACATCACCTCTTTTGATTATCTCCCTTGTCAGAGCCATATAGGCTTCCGCTCCCTTCGAGCGCCCGTCGTAAAGGCATACGGGCACACCATAGCTGGGTGCTTCGCTGAGCCTGACGTTTCTGGGAATTACCGTCTCGAAGACCCTGTCGCCGAAGTATGTCCTTACTTCAGACTCTACCTGCTGTGTCAGGTTCAGCCTTGGGTCGTACATCGTGAGGATCACTCCGAATACCGACAGGGAGGGGTTGATATGCTTCTTAACAAGGTTAATCGAGTTAATCAGCTGGCTAAGCCCCTCAAGTGCGTAGTACTCGCACTGCATGGGGACGACTATCCCGTCTGACGCAGCGAAGGAGTTTACGGTAAGAAGCCCAAGCGATGGAGGGCAGTCTATGAAAATGTAATCATACAGGTCCCTTGCCTTCTGAAGGCCGTCTTTCAGCCTCTGCTCCCTTGCCATCTCGTTTACCAGTTCAAGCTCTGCGCCAACCAGCGACATGTTCGAAGGGAGGATATCCAGGCCAGCCACCTTTGTCTTGGAGACGGCGCCCATGAGGTCGGCGGATCCCATCAAGACATCATATACGCTTCCCTTGAGGCCCTGCTTGGCTACACCGAGGCCGCTCGTGGCGTTTCCCTGGGGGTCCATATCCACAAGAAGGACCGATTTATTATAGTTGGCAGCGTATGCCGCGACGTTCACCGCGGTCGTAGTCTTTCCCGTGCCGCCCTTCTGGTTGGCAAAAGCCAGTACGGTCGCCAATGAGCCACTCTCCATTCAATAAGAGCAATCGTTTCCGACAAGTTACATTCTACCCCATATCCTGCTTCCTTGTAATCGGACGCCTCTGAGGTTCACCCGTCTTTCTTGGAAAACGGTTGGGGGTGGGGGAGAGCTTGTCGGCCACTACAAGTAACCTTTCACCCTGCTCGTAAGGAAGGGTGATCCTCTTTATCTCCCTCTGCTTGGCCCCCAGTGCGAAGAAGGCCGCCTTCCCGTCGTCCAACTCGTCTTCGGCTCCGGGGCCCTTCATCGCCACGAAGATCCCTCCCTTCCTCAGAAACGGTATACAGTACTCTGCGGAGGTGGAGATGGAGGAGACGCCCCTTGAGACCGCAAAGCCGTACTTCTCCCTATGCTGAGGATCCTTGGCCAGCTCTTCGGCCCTTCCAGTGAGTGCGGCAACGCATTTCAGGCCCAGCATCTCCGCCGCCGCCCTCACGAAGGCGACCTTCTTTCCGACCGAGTCCACCAGCACGGCCCGCGCATCCGGAAGCATGATGGAAAGGACCAGCCCAGGAAAGCCAGCACCGGTGCCTATGTCTATGAAGCTTCCGCAATCGGAAACCCCATCAACCTTAAGAAGGGTGAGGGAGTCCACCATGTGCTTGATGGCTATGCCCAAATCATCCTTGATTCCTGTAAGGTTGAACTTCTCGTTCTCCTCTACCAGGTAGTTCCTGAGCGCATCCATCTTTCCGGCCTGGTCGGCAGTCAGGCCGATTCCGGCAGACGCCGCGCCCTCCTCAAGAAAGCTTATGAACTTCTTATCCAATGGACCCGTCCTCCCTGAGGTGGATTATCATTGCAGCTATGTCGGCGGGGGAGATGCCCGGTATGCGTGAGGCTTCGCCCACGCTTTCCGGCCTTCTCTCCGAAAGCTTCTCCCTTGCCTCGGCAGAAAGCCTGTACATACCGGAGAAATCGGCTCCCTCGGGTATGGCCCTGTCCTCCATCCGCCTGAACGCCGCAGCGATCCGCCTCTCTTTTTCTATATAGCCTGCGTAAACACCGTCAAGAGCGACATTTTCCTCGACGCACTTTGAAAGCCACTCTTCCTCCTGCGATTGGCCTGCTGCATCTTCAGCCTTAAATCGCCCCGCTGCCTGGGCCTTCATGCTGAGCTTAAGCTCAAAGGCCCTCTTCCTCTCAAAGCTTGCCAGTCCTGACTCGATCGCCTTCGGAGTCAGCCTGAAGTCCGCATTGTCCTGCCTGAGAGACAGCCTGTACTCTGCCCTTGCCGTCATCATCCTGTAAGGCTCGTCCGTCCCTTTCATGACCAGGTCGTCTATTAGAACGCCGATGTAGGCGTCATCCCTGCTGAGCTTCAAGGGCCGCTCCCCTTTTACCTGAAGGGCCGCGTTCGCCCCCGCGATGAGGCCCTGGGCGGCCGCCTCCTCGTATCCCGAGGACCCGTTGGACTGCCCCGCAGAGTAAAGGCCTTTTATATGCCTGAACTCGAGCTTGTGGTCAAGCTGAGAGGGGTCCACGCAATCATACTCGATGGCATACCCGTACTTGGTTATCCTCGCATCCTCAAGGCCGGGTATCGTCCTTAGCATCTCCTCCTGGACGTCTTTTGGCAGGCTGGTGGCAAGCCCGGCTATGTACATCTCCTCGCCGCCTCTTGCTATTGGCTCGATGAAGAGCTGATGCCTGGGCTTTCCGGCAAACCTCACCACCTTCGCCTCGATGGACGGGCAGTATCTGGGTCCGACTCCCTTAATAAGGCCGGAGAAGATGGGGGCCCTGCCTATGCTTGAGCCTATGATGCCGTGCGTCGAGCCATTGGTGTATGTTATCCAGCAGTCCTCCTGTGGGCGGGGAACAGGCCTTCTTATGCTGGAGAAGCCGTATAGCAGGTCCTCTCCCCTCTGTATCTCCATCCTTCCGTAGTCCAGGCTTGATGCGAGTACTCTGGGAGATGTCCCGGTCTTGAACCTCATGATCCTTATCCCCATCTGTTCCAGAGTGGGGGATAGGTAGGAGGCAGGCAGCCCCTCGGGCCCTCCCTGCGATACATCCTCGCCAATGAAGGTCCTGCCCTCAAGGTAGGTGCCGGTAGCTATGATGCAGGCAGAACAGGAGATGTAGGATCCCCCGGCGATAACGCCGGCAACCTTGCCTTGCTCAAGGATAATGGATTCTACCTGCCCCTCGATTACATCCAGCCTATCCTGAGAGAAAAGGGCGGAGCTCATCCTATCCGAGTAGCGGACCCTGTCTATCTGAGCCCTAATCGCCCTTACTGCAGGCCCTTTGGCCGAGTTCAGCATCCTGATATGTATGAAGGTGTCGTCGGCAGCTGCCCCCATTTCGCCTCCCAGGGCGTCTATCTCCCTTACCAGCTGGGATTTGCCGGGCCCTCCTATTGAAGGGTTGCAGGACATGCGCGCAATAGAGTCCATGCGAAGCGTGGTCGCCAGAACCCTTGCGCCAAGCCTTGAGGCAGCAAGCGCCGCCTCTGAGCCCGCATGCCCCAATCCGATAACAACTACGTCATAGTCCGGAATCAAGATGCCTACCTCACTTGCCTATGCAGAACTTGTCGAATACCATGCTTATTATGTCCTCGGAGGCTGTGTCCCCGGAGAGCTCACCCAAAGCAAACAGCGCATCCCTGATGTCCAGGCAAACCGCCTCAAGATGCCCTCCGTCCTTAAGGGCGTCGCTTGCGCTTTTAAGCCTCGCCTGGCACCCCTCCAGGCACTGGATCCATCTTGAACAGGCGCTTCCTCCGGCATACGTCTCGCTTGCCAGCTCTGCCTGTCGAGCGATGGCTGCCCTTAGGCCCTCGATGCCGTATCCGGTCTTGGCTGACACGGCCACGCATTCGACCCCTGCGGATTGCAGCTGTACTGCAGCTTCCGCGTCTTCTGCCAGGTCGGCCTTGTTCAGGGCAACTATCACAGGTTTGTCGCCGAGCCTCGCTATCTCCCAAAAATCCTGTTCGGCAAGGCCCTCGGGAAGAGCGGCAACATAGACTATGACCGAGGAGGATAGCGCTGCCTTCCTTGCCCGCCTGATGCCCTCCTCGACAAGGGCGTCGCCGGTCGGCCCGATTCCTGCGGTATCGGCGAAGCTTACGGGTATGCCATCCACATTGGCCGTCTCCTCGACAGTGTCCCTTGTAGTTCCCGGCGTGTCCGAAACCATTGCCCTGTCGTGCCCGAGAAGCCTGTTCAATATGCTGGATTTTCCCATATTCGGCCTTCCTATGATGGCGACTCTTATCCCCTCGATGAGAAGCCTGCCCTTATTAGCTTCGCTTATAAGGCCCAGTATTATCCCCATCGCCCTTTCGATATCGGCCCCTCCGGCCTCCGCCCCCTCGTCGGCCATCTCGTCGGGCCAGTCGAGCACCGCCTCTATCCTGGCAAGAAGGTCCCGCACTGCGGACATCGCCTCGTGAGCCCCAGAGGATATGCTTCCCTCAAGCAGGCCGGATGCCATTATACGGCCCTTTTCGGTAGACGCTTCGATGAGGGAAAGCACAGATTCCGCCTTCATAAGCGACATCTTGCCGTTCATGAAGGAGCGCCTTGTAAACTCCCCGGGCCTAGCGCTTCTGGCGCCCGAATCAATTACTGCGCGAAGCACCGCCCTGGAGACCGCCGGGCCGCCATGACACTGTATCTCGGCCACGTCCTCGCCAGTGAAGCTTCCCGGCCCCCTCATGAAAAGGGCGATCGCCTCATCTATGAAAGCTCCGTCTCCGCCGAAGACCCTGCCGAAGGACATGTCCTTTGATGAGGCGGGGAAGCCTTCGCGCGAGGGGACGAAGCGCTCCTTGAGGATGCGCCTTGCGTCTGGGCCCGATATCCTTATCACGGCGACCGCGCCCGCGCCCGGCGGCGTCGATATGGCCGCTATTGTGTCAGACCTCTCCATTTCCGGCCTCCTGCGGTCTAAAAAGGCGTGCCGTCCGGCACGCCATGCTTGCCATATTGGATTCTACATTATCCCCTTGCCTTCGTCATTCGGGGGATACCACTACTTTCCTGTTCGGTTCCGCTCCTTCGCTGTAGCTGGTCACTCCCTCGAGGCCCAAGATAACCATGTGGATTATCCTGCGCTCTGACGCCGGCATCGGCTGAAGGACCATCTCCTTCTGTTCGCGCACCGCTTTCTCCGCAACCTTTATCGCCAGTGCCTTAAGCTGGTCTTCGCGCCTCTTGCGGTAGCTTTCTATGTCCACCACGTAGCGGTTCCTCTTAAGCCCGTTCTGCCTTTCATACCTCATGGCGATTATGTTCACGAGGTACTGCAGGGCCTCCAGGGTCTCGCCGTGCCTTCCGATTAGCGCCGCAAGTTCCGGTCCCTTAACGTCGAGCTTGATGCCATCCTCGGAGGTAGATTCGCTAACCTGCGCCTCAAGTCCCATCTTCGCAAGAAGGGTCTCCACGAAATCCTTCGGGTTGACCGCCTCGGCTCCGCCCTCGGCTTCCGGGGCGTCCTGGTCGGCCGATGCATCGAACTCCTCCTCTGGCCTTGCCTTGGGGGTTACGCTTACTACCACCTTGTTCTCGCCGAGGAGCTTTATAGTGCGGTGGGGAGTGTCCTGGATTATCTCCACATCCACTTCGTCTCTCGTGCAATTCAGCTGTTTAAGCGCTCTTTCGACTGCCTCTTCGACAGTTTTGCCGGAATATTTCATGGTTGCCTCCCTTAAGACGCGTTGGAAGTGCTATCTTGGCTTCACCATGAACTTCATGATGAACCACTGCACTATCATGTTGACAATGTTGAACGCCACCCAGTATATGACCAGGCTCTGGGGCGATATTATGGCGAAGTAGCCGAACATCAGCGGCATCATCCACTTGAACATCGCCATCGAGTTGTTGCTCGACGAGCTGGATGGCTGGCTTGTCTGCGCAAACGTAAGGTATGTAGTAACGGCCGTAAGCACCGGCATGATGAGCTCCCTCAGCAGGAGGAGCCACGCGCCGATGTCCGCGACGTTGACCGGAAGGGCTACTGCAGGGTGGAGCATGATGTCCTTAATCCACAGGAACTGCATGCTGATTCCTTCAGAGACCAGGGTCTGCATGAAGTTGACGTCGCGCATCCCGCTATAGAATACGAGCATTATCGGCAGCGTTAGGAGCGACGGCAGGCATCCTCCAAGTATATTGAAGTTATTCTGCTTATAGACCTCCATTACGCGCCTGTTGATCTCCTCAGGCTGTCCCTTGTACTTCTTCTGGATCTCATCGACAAGGGGCTGTATGACCTTCTGCTTCTCCATAGTGCGCATCTGGCTTATGGAGATGGGGAAGAGGGCGAGCTTCAGAAGCACCGTGAAGATAATGATCGCCCATGCGTAGTTTCCCGTAAGCTCGGCGAAGTACCTCAATATAGTCTGAACTATGCCTGTCATATAGGGGTTATCGTCCTTTCTTGGTCAGTCACGGGACCGGGTCGTAGCCGCTCTTGCCCCATGGATGACATCTTAGGATCCTCTTTGCCGCCATCATCCCGCCCTTCAGGGCCCCGTAACGGCTGACAGCCTCGTATGCGTACTCGGAGCAGGTCGGCCTGAACCGGCACGTCGGGTAACGCTTCATCGGTGAAACGAACCTCCTGTAGAACTCTATCATAGCCAGCATTGCCGACTTCATTACCCCGTCCATCCCTTCACGCAAGCAGCCTTGAGAGCTCCTCTGCGACTTCGGTCGATTTCGTCTCCGCGGACGCCATCCTGGACCTGGGTATTAGGACGATATCGCACCCTTCGGGAAGTGCCGATGCCCTCGCTGCGGCCCTGAACATCCTCTTTATCCTGTTCCTTCTGACCGAGTTTCCGTTCTTCTTGCTTACTATGCATCCTACCCTGGTAATACCTTCAAGGCCGGGCGCTATGCGGATCAACATCAGGGATCCCTTAAGCAACCGGCCTTCATTCCGTATTCTATCGAAGTCCGCGCTTCGCCTCAGCCTCTCGTATCCTGACATCCATCTCATCGCCACACCTTATAATAAATGAAGCCGTCGCTTCGACGGCCCGTGGCGGATACTAGCCCGGTTTAGAGGGAGATGCGTGCGCGGCCCTTTGCGCGCCTCCTCTTAAGGACATTGCGTCCTCCGGGGGTGCTCATCCTTACGAGAAAGCCGTGAGTGCGGGCCTTCTTCCTTGTATTGGGCTGGTATGTCCTCTTCATGGCCATTCCTCCGTCGTTTGAACTGATGCGCATTCTTTTCAATAGCAAACTAGATTTTACTTACTGTATGAGCACATTGTCAATGCAGACTATCGACTTAGGTCGGAATGCACTGTACAAACGCATGTTCTTTGTACTTTCTGATATCACCTAAAAGGCCTTCGCACCCCAGCAAAAGGGGCCTTATTCACATCATGTTAATAATGCTGTTGATAACCCGGATACGCGGCTGATAAAATCAAGTCGGGGAGCGTTTCAAAGCCCCTTATTTTTAACTCCCGTTTTAGCTGGCCTTTTCAGGCGGCTTGCGATGCGTGGGTTGCGACAGGGGCCCTGATTCGGTCACATTTCGGCGAAAATCCGCGGACTTCCGATGCTTTGGGCCGAAATGCCAGAAATGCACGGATGACAGCTTTTCAACAGATTGTTGACAATACTGTTGATAAGCCAAGGCAGGTCGGAGGATTCCGCAGCCGGAAGGCATTACCCCTTTCTAGTGGGCTTGGGCTATAGGTGATTAGTCCTTCGGGATTCTGCAATAGCGAATTTGCTGTGATTCGTCTTTCAACAACAAATCGGTGCCTGGCGGAAGGCATGAAACCTTTTCTGATAGACCGGCCTCTGCATAAGTATTTAGGGATGGTATGCGCTAGGAACAAGACGCAAGCGAAGGGGTATGTGGCCTGCAATGGCGAGAAAAGGGCTTCTATCAAGGATATTGTCAGGTTCTCAGGGCCATGCGGAGGAACAGCCCGCACAGAAGCCCACACCTCCCATAGATAATGAGATCTCACAGCATAACAGCGATATAAGCTATTCCGCGCGGATAGCTGTATACGACTCATTCACGGCAAGCCCTTTCATAGTGGATATAGGATCCGACGATTTCCTGAGAATCGTCGACGAGATCTCCGCGAAAGCATACAACCTAGGCAGGGAAAGGGGCGGCAAGATTCCCTACATCGTGATTAGGGAGGTCGTCGAAAACCTGATTCATGCCGGATTCAAGGACGTCGTGATAAGCGTGGAGCCGGACGGAAACGTAATAAGGATCTCGGACCACGGCCCCGGGATAGCGGACAAGCAGAGGGCCTTCACTCCGGGTTTCACTACCGCAACAAGCGACTTGAAAAGGTACATCAAAGGGGTGGGTTCAGGGCTTCCCATAGTCAAGGAGTCTTTGGAGTTGATGGGCGGTTGTGTTATTCTTGAAGATAACCTCTCATCGGGGCTGGTCATAACACTCAAGGGCAGACAAGAGGGCGCGCCCCTTAAAGCGCCAGCCAAAGCCACAGATGAGCCAACAACAGAGGCTCTACCTGAAAAAGATGAAAAGGTCAGTGAAATAATCAACGGCATGAGCGACAGGGACATCGACGAGAACCTATCGGCAAGGCAGAAGAAGGTCCTCATGCTCATAGCCGAAAACGAGACAACCGGCCCTTCGGCAGTTGCAAAGGAGATGCACATAAGCGCAGCCACGGCTTACAGGGACCTTGAGGCCCTGGAGGCCCTGGGACTCATCTCCTCCTCCGACGGAAAGAGGGCAGTCACTTCAAGGGGAATCTCATACGCCACGCATATAACGAGGAACCGTCCTTCTTAATAGAAATTGGGGGTCGACCGCCATGTCCACTCAAGAAAGGGATCTTACGGAGCTTTGGGAGCTGGCGCTGAAAATTGTCCAGCCGGACGTGAAGAAGCTTTCGTTCGACAATATCCTGAAGAACAGCTCACTTGAATCCCTTGAGGGCAACAGGGCGATGGTCAGGGTCCAGAACGATTTCTCGAAGGACTGGCTCGCCACAAGATATATGGAGAAGCTTGAGGACGCCCTCAGGAATCTTGTCGGTTCCTACTGCAGGATAGAGTTCACGGTGGGGGATACCCCCCCTTCGGAGGACCATTTCGAGGCCAAGGAGCCTCAGAAGGACCGAAAGGTGCGCGCCCGGGATGCCGAGGTTTCGCACTCGGCTTCAGGCAGGGCGCAACAGGACGGCAGAAGATCCTTCGAGGGCAGGCCATTAAGGGAAGATCTCGTCTTCGACAGGTATCACGTAGGCTCCTACAACGAGCTCGCATACAAGTACATAGATGAGATGCTCGAGGGCACAGACAAGCATCCCGTCCTAATCTTCAGCTCGGTAGGGATGGGCAAGACCCACCTGCTGCAGGCGGCCGCCCACAGGATGAAGCAGCTTCACCCTGATGCGAAGGTCGCTTACATCTCAAGCGAAGATTTTATAAACATGCTCATGTTGAACCTGTCGGAGAAGACCATGTCCTCTTTCAGGGACACCTTCCGCCAGCTCGACATGCTCCTTATAGACGATATCCAGTTCCTTGAGAACAAGAAGGCTACCCAGGACGAGCTCTTCTTCACATACAACACCATCCTCGAGGAAGGGAAGCTTCTCATACTTTCCTCGGACAGGCATCCGGGCTTCCTTGAGATCCAGGAGAGGCTCAGGTCCAGGATGAAGAATACAAGAGTCGCAGAAATCAGGGCGACCACATATGAAGACAGATACGCCATACAGCAGAAATGGGCCGATTACCGGAAGCTCAGGCTCCCCTCATACGTATTCGACAAGACGGCATCGAGGATAACCGAGAGCATCCGCGACCTTGAGGGTGCATTCGTCAACGTGACCTCCAGGGCGAACATGTCCGGGTGGCAGAACATAGACCCGGAGACGGTGGACGTATATTTAGATGAGTTCGCCCCCGGGACGAGGAAGAAGACCATGACGGTCTCCAGGATACAGAACGTTGTGTCCCGCTACTTCAAGGTCAACGTCGAGGAACTGAACAGCTCCTCGAGGGTCAAGCCCGTGTCCGAGGCAAGGCAGTTTGCCATGTTCATATGCCGCGAGGCTCTGAAGATGCCCCTGGAGTCCATCGGCAGGGAGTTCGGCGGACGGGACCATGCCACAGTGCTTCATGCCTGCAAGAAAGTGAAGGAGTCCATTGATAAAGGCCTTACGGCCAAGACCTCCTACAAGGAGATCATGGACGACCTCAAGGTTTAGGGACCCAATTCAGTCAACAGCCCCTATGTTAATAAGCTGTTGATATCATGGGAAGGCCGATCGGATGTTGACGGCTGTGGACAAGAAGCGGGTTTGCCCGAAATGCCTAACTCTGATATGCACATCGGGATTAGGCCCTTATGCTTAGCGCAAGATGGTTACCAACAGAATCAACAGTGCATACTACTAGCACTTCTTATATTATTATCTTATATAGAAGAATCTATCGTCGGGGAGGTTGTTCACAGTGAAGGTATCCTGCAGCAAGACTGCCCTCGTAACCGGGGTAAGGACGGTATACAAGGCCATCTCGCAGAAGGCCACGAATCTTATTCTGTCCGGCATCCTGGTCGAGACGACGGCCGACGGCCTGCGCCTCGTGGCATATGACCTCGATCTGGGCATCGAGACTTTCATACCCGTCCAGGTCGAAAGGGAAGGGTCCTTCGTATTCCCCGCCAAGCAGTTCTCAGAGATCACAGGCAAGCTCCCTCACTCTGAAGTAGTGCTGGACTACCAGGAGAGCACGGGCACGGTTGAGGTGGTTTCCGACAGGACCCATTTCTCGATTAAGACGATGCCTGCGAAGAACTTCCCCGAACTTCCGGAGCTTGTGGCGGGAAAGACCTGGTCCATGCCGGAGGCGGACTTAAGGAAGATGATAAGGAAGACCGCGATCGCAACTTCCAGCGACACCAACAGGACTTACCTTATGGGAGTCTCGGTCGAAGCTGACGAGAAGAGCATAACCATGGTGGCGACCGATTCCTTCAGGCTCGCATACAAGAGCATGGAGGCAACCACCGGCCTTTCCGGAAAGATCGTTTCCATAGTCCCCGCCAGAATGCTCAGGGAAGTCGAGAGGAACCTATCGGCGGACGGAACGAAGGAAGTGGAGATCTGCATAACCGACAGGCATTCCTTCGTCAAGTTCGCGAACACCAGGTACATCACGAGGCTTCTTGAGGGGCAGTTCCCGGACTACAGGAAGATCTTCCCTGAGAATCTCGCGACAAGGATCACCACCGATACGAACAGCTTCCTTGCGGCCATCGACAGGGTTTCGGTAATGTGCAAGGACGAGCTTTCGGCGATTAAGCTGTCCTACAGCGGCGGCGAGCTAGACAGCCCCGGGTTCCTAACCATAAAGGCGGTCACCCCCGAGTTGGGAGAGGCCGTCGAGGACATCCCCGTGTCGCTGCAAGGAAACGCCGAGATGGCAGTGTCCATAAGGGCGAAGTACATGAGGGAAGTGCTGCAGGTTCTCGAATCCGACGACGTGGAGATCGGCTACAACAGCACAAGGTCGGCCATGTGCGTTAAGGAGACCAACAGCGAGAATTACCTTTACCTAGTGATGCCCATAAACGGGTAGAAGATACCGGAAGGGGGAAGGCGCATGGGCGCCAGGACGGTAGCGATAACCACCCCTTACATAACACTCGACCAGCTCCTCAAGTGGGCTGGTCTTGTTATGACTGGGGGAGAAGCAAGAGGCATCATCCTCGAAGGCAAGGTCCTCGTAAACGGTGAACCCGAGACCAGAAGGGGCAGGAAGCTAAGATGTGGGGACAAGGTGAGCTTCGGCGTCGATGAGATAACAATCGAGGGAGGGGCCGGGTCCTGATTTGAAGATCCAAAGGCTTCAGCTTAAGGGGTTCAGAAACTACGGCGAATGCGACATCGAGCTTTCGCCAGATGTAACCCTGCTTTCGGGAAGCAATGCGCAGGGCAAGACGAACCTTCTGGAAGGGCTTTACGCGCTGTCTGCCGGCACCAGCTTCAGGACTTCCAAAGATTCCGAGATGGTGAGGTGGGGAGAGGAGGCCGCCTGGATTAAAGGGCACATCTGCGGCGCCCACTCGGACTTCACCATGACATTGTCGGTATCTGCCGCCGGAAGGAAGCTCGCCAGGCTGAACGACGTCGAGAAGATGAGGCCGTCGTCTCTTTCGGACAGGCTTAACGTGGTCGCCTTCATACCCGACGACCTGAACCTGGTCAAAGGCTCACCTTCGGACAGGAGGAGGTTCCTGGACCTCCAGATATCCCAGATTAGCCCCAGGTACAGGGAGGACCTCAACACTTACTCCAAAGTGGTGGCCCAGAAGAACGCCCTTCTTAAGGCCTATCACGAGATGGAGGGGGCGGCAAGGCTCCTTGACGTATTCAACGACGAGATGGTCTCAGTCGGAACCAGGATAATCGGGGCAAGGGCGGAAGCGGTGCTGCAGATGACGCCTTATGCCGCGGAGACGTATTCCTTCATAGCCGGGTCGGACGAGACTTTTTGCGTAGCCTACATGCCCTCCGTCGACGCAATCGACTTTGCGGATGAATCGTGCGTCGAAGCCAGGTTCAGGGAGAAGCTCTGGGCCTTAAGGGCGGCCGAGATAGCAAGAGGCGCCTGCCTTGCCGGCCCCCAGAGGGATGACATTGGCCTTAATGTTTCGGGAAGGCCCGCATCGATGTACGGCTCCCAAGGCCAGCAGAGGACCGTGGTCGTATCCCTGAAGCTTGCAGAGGCCGAGATAATAGCGACATCAAGGGGCGAGGCCCCGGTTGTGCTCCTGGACGACGTCCTCTCAGAGCTGGATGAGGGGCGCAAGGAGAGGCTCATATCGCGCTTCATTGGAAGATGCCAGACTGTGGTGACTGCAACCGACTCCGACGTCGCGTTCTCGATGCCGGGCTGCCTTGCCTACAGGGTAACGGCCGGAAGGGCGGTGCAGGCGTGAGGAGGGGGGTATCAAGCCTCGGCGCCGTGCTGAGCCGGGAGAAGGACAGAAGGACGGGCTTCTCCAAGTCCATAGCGCTTGCCGAGCTTGCCGTGTCCTGGGATAAGCTCATGAAGGGGCATTTCGCCGTCAACAACGCGGTGCATTCCATGAAAGACGGCGTCTTGTTTATTGCCGTAGAAGAACCGGCATGGGCGCAGCAAATGAGCATGATGAAACGCCACATATTGGAAAGTTTCAGAGGGCAGTGCGACCTTGACGGCGTGAAGGACATCAGGTTCGGTGCGTTCGGAAGCGCCGAGATGGGACCTCCCGTTGATGCGCCCCATTGTAAGAGGTCCGAATCTATGGATGACGGAGGAAGGGAGCTGTCCCCCGCAAGCGGCGCCATACTGGGAAGGCTTGAAGGCAGGCTTCCCGCCGGAGCAAGGCGGATGCTCAGGTCCAGCCTGCAGGACGGGGATCTGGCCGGTGAGGGATCCATAGGAAAGTGCGCCATCTGTTGCCTGCCGACAGGGGGAAAGGGCAGGTACTGCCCAGTTTGCGCAATCAAGCCCAACCCGGCGAAGCTAAGGGAGGCTGTGGCGTGCCTCATGGACTGCCCCGTGGCAGACGATTCCTCGGTAGTTTCTGCATGCGGGCTCGACAGGGTAGACGACACATACGGCATACTTAAGGAGGCAAGGCGAATAGCAGGCACCAGGCTCGCAGACGAGGCCTTAAGGGCATATCACTCTTCGGGGATAGGTCCTTCCGGAAGGCGGGCGGCAAGGCCGCTTCTTGTTGCAAGCGCATGCGCCTCGTCCGGCATGAGCCCCGAAGAGGCAGAGAGGGCGGGGCTTAGGGATTTCTTCCCAGCCATGCTTCTTCTGGACATGGGTATATCACCCTTTGCCGATGTTGAAAACGCAAGCAAGGAGGGGTAATATGATAATAACGACGACGCCTCAGGTGGAAGGCAGAAGGATCACCGGCTACAGGGGACTTGTGTTCGGCGAGGTGGTCTCCGGGGTCAATTTCATCAAGGATTTTGCGGCTGGCCTTACCAACATCCTAGGGGGAAGGTCCGGCTCATATGAGGGAGAGCTCATAGAGGCGAGGGAACAGGCCCTCGCGGAGATGGCCGAAAGGGCCCGCATGATGGGCGCGGACGCAGTCGTGGGAGTGGACGTGGACTACGAGGTGCTCGGGCAGTCGGGAAACATGCTTATGGTGACCGCCTCGGGCACAGCAGTGACCCTAGAATAAATTAGCCTCCAGAGCCACAGCAAGGGCATCACACGCCTTCAAAAACGAAGGCGTGATTTTTTTGCCAAAACACGGGTTATTTGCCGTTTAGACGCCACTTTTAGACCCTTCTGTGATATAATCGAGACAACAAGTCGGCAATACTAGCCCCGGGAGGAAGCAATTTTGGAGAAAGAGCTGAATAGCGCGCAAGTTGCCAGGGAATATACCTCAGGCGACATAGATGTACTTGTCGGTCTTGAAGGAGTTCGCGCAAGGCCGGCGATGTACATAGGAAGCACGGACGTAAGGGGCCTTCATCACCTTGTCTACGAGATAGTCGACAACAGCGTGGACGAGGCCTTGGCGGGCATCTGCGACCTGATAAAGGTAATAATAGGCAAGGATGGCTCTATCACCGTTCAGGATAACGGCAGGGGCATCCCTGTGGACATCCACCCCAAGACGGGAAAATCGGCGCTGGAGACAGTGCTTACCATGCTGCACGCCGGCGGCAAGTTCCGCCACAGCAGCTATGCGATATCCACCGGGCTTCATGGCGTGGGCGCCTCCGTAGTGAACGCACTTTCCGAGTACATGGAAGTCTGGGTCAAGAAGGACGGAAGCGAATACTACCAGGCGTTCTCCAAGGGCTTCGCCCTGGCTCCCATTAAGGTGCTGGGCAACGCGAAGACCACGGGAACCACTACCAAGTTCAAGCCTGACGCGACCATATTCAAGGAGACACAGGACTTCTCATTCGAGACGCTGAGCTACCGGTTCGAAGAGATCGCATACCTTACCGCGGGGCTTAGAATCGAGCTCACAGACGAGCGCGAGGGCCGCAGCGAGTCATATCACTTCGAAGGCGGCATAAGGCAGATGGTCGAGCAGATGAACGTGGCCCGCGAGAAGATTCACGACGACATCGTCTACTTCAGGAAGGAGCTTCCCGATAAGCTTCAGGTCGAAGTGGCGCTTCAGTACACGGACAACTACAGCGAGAGCGTGTATTCCTTCGCCAACAACGTGAACACCGGAGACGGGGGCACGCATCTTTCAGGATTCAAGTCGGGCCTGACGAAGACGATTAACGATTATGCCAGAAGCCGGAAGGACCAGTTCAAGGAGTTCGACGAGAACTTCATGGGCGACGACGTCAGGGAGGGGCTCACCGCGGTGATCTCTGTGAAGCTTCCTGACCCACAGTTCGAAGGGCAGACCAAGGCCAAGCTAGGCAACAGCGAGGTCAAGGGGCTGGTCGAAGGGGTCATCTCCGAGCTTCTGGGCGATTACCTGGAGGAGAATCCCAAGAGCGCGAAGCTCATCATCCAGAAGTGCCTGCAGACCGCAAACGCAAGGAAGGCGGCGCAGAAGGCCAAGGACCTTGTCAGAAGGAAGAGCGAGCTTGAGATATCCGAGCTTCCGGGCAAGCTTGCCGACTGCTCGGACAAGGACCCCGCGAAGTGCGAGCTGTTCCTGGTTGAAGGAGATTCGGCCGGCGGCAGCGCGAAGTCGGGCAGGGACCGCCGCTTCCAGGCGATAATGCCGCTGAGGGGCAAGGTCATAAACGTATACAAGGCAGACATCAAGCGCGTGCTCGAGAACAACGAGATACGGTCCATAATCACGGCGCTGGCCGCGGGGTTCGACGAGCGCGGCCCCAACGCCGTGGATGACGAGGAGAACGGGTCCAGGGGGAAGACCTTCAACATAGAAGAGCTCAGATACCACAAGGTGGTCATCATGGCCGACGCCGACATAGACGGAGCACATATAAGGACGCTGCTTCTAACCTTCTTCTACCGGTATATGCCGGCCTTGATACACGGAGGGCACATCTACATCGCTCAGCCCCCGCTATACAAGGTGAAGGCGGGCAAGACCGAGAAGTACGCCTACTCCGACGAGGAGCTTCAGAAGGTCCTCGACGAGCTCGGCCGGGACAACTACAACATACAAAGGTATAAGGGCCTCGGCGAGATGAACGCGGAGCAGCTGTGGGAGACGACCATGAACCCTGATACTAGGATAATGCTCAGGGTTACCATGGACGACGCCAGGAAGGCCGATGAGCTCTTCTCGATACTCATGGGAGATGCGGTCGAACCCAGGAAGAAGTTCATCGAGACGCACGCGATATACGCTAAGAACATAGACATCTAGTCAAAGTATGGCCAAGGGGTGTGCAAATGGCTGAAGATATGGAACTCATCCAAGGATCGAATATCCTAGACAGGGACATCGAACACGAGCTCAGATGGTCTTACCTGCAATACTCCATGAGCGTCATCGTGGGCAGGGCGCTTCCTGACGTGCGAGACGGGCTGAAACCCATCCACAGAAGGATACTCTACGCGATGAACACGCTGGGGCTCACCGGCGAGAAGCCCTACAGGAAATCCGCCACAGTAGTAGGCGAAGTCATAGGCAAGTACCATCCGCACGGAGAGGTGGCGGTTTACGACGCCATGGTTAGGATGGCGCAGGACTTCACCTTCAGGAGCATGCTGGTGGACGGCCACGGCAACTTCGGCTCAGTCGACGGCGACCCGCCGGCGGCCCAGAGGTACACCGAGGTTAGGATGGCGAAGCTAACCTCCAATATGCTCGCGGACATCGACAAGGATACTGTCGACTTCATACCGAACTTCGACGAGTCTTTGAAGGAACCGACGGTGCTCCCTTCGAGGTTCCCTCAGCTTCTTGTGAACGGCTCCTCGGGAATCGCCGTAGGTATGGCAACCAACATTCCACCCCATAACCTCGGCGAGGTGATCGACGGAACGGTCGCGCTGATAGACAACCCTTACATGACTCCGGACGATCTCAACAAGTATATCCTGGGCCCCGACTTCCCCACCGGATCCTACATAATCGGGACACAGGGTATAAGGGATGCCTACAACACCGGAAGGGGAAGCATAAAAGTCCGCGCCAAGGTGCATTTCGAGCAGATGAGCGGCGGAAAGACCAGGATAGTGGTCGACGAGCTTCCCTACATGGTGAACAAGGCCGATCTGATCAAGAAGATCGCCGAGCTTCACAAGGAGAAGAAGGTTACGGGCATCACAGACCTGAGGGACGAATCCGACAGGAACGGCATGCGAATAGCGATAGAGCTTAGGAAAGACGTCAACCAGAACGTCATCTTGAACCAGCTCTACAAGCACACGCAGCTTGAGGCTAACTTCGGCGTCATAATGCTGACCTTGGTCAACAACATACCTAGGGTTCTGAACATCGCCGAGGTCCTCACTGAGTATGTGAAGCATCAGAAGGAAGTCGTGACCAGGCGCACCAGGTTCGACCTGGTCAAGGCGGAGGAGAGGGCCCACATACTGGAAGGGCTTCTCATAGCCCTGGACCATATTGACGAGGTTATCGCCCTCATCAGGGCCTCAATGGACGACGAGGCCGCGAGGCTCGGGCTAATGACAACCTTCGGGCTCTCCGAGAAGCAGGCCCAGGCGATACTCGATATGAGGCTCAAGCGCCTCACCGGCCTTGAGCGCGGCAAGATAGAGGACGAGTACAAGGCCCTGAAGGAGACCATCGACAGGCTCATGGCCATACTTGCCGACGAGAGGCTCCTCATGGAGCTCATAAAGAGCGAGCTTCTCGAGATCAAGGAGCGGTTCGCTGACGCAAGGCGCACGGAGCTCATGCCCGACGAGGGCGAGATAGTCGACGAGGACCTCATAGAAGACAAGGACATCTTCGTCACGATGAGCGCCTGGGGCTATATAAAGAGCATGTCGGGGGACACCTATGTAACCCAGAGGCGCGGAGGCAAGGGCAAGTCGGTCTCCAACAACATCAAGGACGAAGAGGTCATGGAGAGGGTCATCTGCACGACAAAGAAGCAGAACATACTTTTCTTCAGCAACAAGGGCAAGGTGTACAGCCTCAAGGGCTACAACATACCCGAAGCATCCAGGCAGGCAAGAGGCACGGCGATAGTGAACCTCCTGCAGCTTGACGGCGGCGAGAAGATATCCGCGATGCTGGCCGTGAAGGACTTCACCGAGGAATCGCATCTTTTCTTCGTTACCTCAAAGGGCACTGTAAAGAAGACGACGCTGGACCAGTATTCCAACATCAGGAAAGTCGGCCTTATAGCAATCGGCCTCGGAGAGGATGACGAGCTCATAACCGTCAGACAGATAAGCCCTGGACAGGAGATCATCATGGTCACCCAGAAGGGCATGTCCATAAGGTTCAGCGAGTCGGATGTGCGATCGATGGGCCGCGGAGCTGCAGGTGTAAGGGGCATAAAGCTCAGAACAGGCGACAGGGTGGTAGGTGCCGACATAGCCGAAGAGGGCAACGAGGTGCTGGTCATCACAGAGCGCGGATACGGCAAGCGAACCGAGCTTAAGCTCTACAGGATACAGACGAGAGGCGGCTCAGGCGTGAAGGCCATGCAGCTGACTAAGAAGACCGGCGACATAGTAAGCGTGAGATTCGTATCCGAGAAGGACGAGATGCTTATCATGACGGCAGCAGGCCAGGGGATAAAGATCAACGTGGCTGACATCTCGGTCATGGGCAGGTCGACCCAGGGGGTCAAGCTCATCGACCTCAGGGATGATGATCTCGTGGTCTCCACCACGGTGATTAAGTACGAGGACGAGCCGGAGGAGGCTTGCGAGGCAAACGCGACCGAGCCTACGCTGTTCGGGCAGTAGCCCAATAGGAAGCCCGTCCTTTCTTGGAGGGCTTCTTTCCTTTTGGACCATAGATGAGGGCACGGCTTATTTCTGGCATAAGGAGGGTAAATATGTCTAAGAAGACAGCCCGGGTTATGACCGCTGGAATCCTGACGATCACGATGGTTATGATCTTATCCGGAATCGCATTGGGAACTACGCTGAAAATCACCCTAAAGGACGGTACTATAGTCCAATATGACACTGAGGGAATCAAATCGATGGAGTTTATCGAAGAGGCGGCATCCTCGCTGCAGGAGGCAAACCCTGCCCAGCAATGGGTAGCGGGCACTCCATTCATCGCAGAGGAGTTCGACGGACCACTGGGAAGCCTGTGGGAGAGAATCGAAGTCATCGGGGGCAACTTCGGGCAATTCGCGAAGATAGCGAACGGCGAGCTGACAATAGTGGTTCCACCGGGAAACAGCTGGGGAAAGACCGGCATCATGACCTCGGCTCCCGCTTTCACGGTGGATGCGGGCATGGCGGCAAAGCCTGTTCGAATTCTGGTCGAGTTCAACCAGGACAAGACCGAAAACGTCCTCATCGGCCTTTCCGAGACCAAGCACCCCGATATGTGGTTGCTGCAGAATGTGTGGGCGGCGATGAACAGGAACCCTGAGGCAGACGAAACTCAGTTTCTTCTGCTGAACACCCAGGGAGAGCCAGCAGGAAACCCGAATGCCATAGCGCCCGGGCGACCCAACCCGAAACTCGCCATGCTTACCGTCTGGCCCGGGAAGGTGGAGTTCAGAAACCTTGATACCGGGGAGAGCATAACGTCGAATTTCCCCTGGATAAGAGTGGGATCGCCTGTTTACTTCTATATCTTCTCACATCCATGGAACGAACACGGGGCAGCCAGAATGTCCGTGAAATCGATCCGATTCTATAGATGAGCGGGCAGTTCTAATGTCATTTGCAGAAGCGGGGCGGAGAGCATCATCCGTCCCGCTTCTGCGAAGTCATGGTGTTAAGCAGGCAAGTTCGATGCTTGACTTAGGCACAGCCCCGCGGTATATTAATAAAGCCACACTGCTAGCAGTAGCGTGTGGCGGCTCTTTGAAAACCGGGAATAAGGAAGAGAGAAGATAGAGGCAGAGA
>CAZNZD010000015.1:0-27426 GCA_964577435.1 uncultured Clostridia bacterium | reverse complement strand
CATAGAACTAAGAGCTAAATGAAGAGCAGCTGTTGAAGTTGCTGTTGCAATAGCCGATGCGGCCCTTGAGGTCACACAGAAGGACTACGCAAGGGCGGCAGGAAACCTCGAGGACAAGCTGGTCGCAATCTACAAGGCGGGAAACCCGAAGTACATGGAGATGCTCTTCAACTCGAAGAGCTTCGCCGAGTTCATGAGCAAGTCCGATTACCTGAGGGCCATGGTCGAATACGACAAGGACACGCTTGAGACCTTGAAGCAGAAGCAGCAGGACCTCGCCGATAAGACCGCTGCCGCCGAGAGGAAGAAGAAGGAGCTTGAGAACACAAACGCGACCATAGCGGCGCTAAAATCGCAGCTTGAGGCTGACGAGAAGTCGCTTACGGCGAAATACGCCGACCGCGGGAAGTACCTCTCCCGGATTCAAAGCGAGAGGGCCAAGTGGGAAAAGGAGCTCGCCGAGGAGGAGAAGCAGTCCAGGGAGCTCGAATCGATAATCAGGAGCAAGCAGGACAGCAGGACCACGACTACCACAACCAGCAAGTTCCTGAACAAGCTCATATGGCCGGTAGACGGCGGATGGGTGAGCTCGGAGTACGGCTGGAGGATAAGCCCCATATTCGGCGACCGCAGATTCCACTCGGGCATAGACATCGCTGTGCCGACGGGCACCTCCGTCAAGGCCGTGGCGGACGGCAAGGTGCTGGAATCAAGGTGGATAAACGGCTACGGCTACACGGTGATACTAGACCATGGAAGCGGCATAAGCACGCTTTACGCCCACAACTCGAAGCTTCTCGTGAAGCCGGGGCAGTCGGTGAAGCTCGGCTTCGTGGTATCGAAGGCCGGCTCCACAGGCTGGTCGACGGGCCCCCACGTGCACTTCGAGGTGAGGGAGAACGGCGTCGCCAAGGAGCCCAGGAATTATCTGATTAGGAAGTGATAGCATGAACGCAAATGACGCACGCGGAAAGGGCAAGCCCGCTCTTAGGGTGATAGCCCTGTTGGCGATAGTGCTTGTGCTGGCAAGCGCCGTATTCGTGATAGCGGCGGCGCCCGGGGACCAGGCGGCGGCGGAACCGAAATACAAGGACATAGTGGAGGCATTCGAGGCCCTTCTTCTCATCAGGCAGGACTACTACAAGGAGGTCTCGACCTCGGAGCTTATAAAGGTCTACCTGAAGGAGGGCAACGTCCAGGCGATGCTCGATTCGCTTCCGGACGCCTATAACAACTACCTTCCCCCGGTCAGGTACACCGAGTTCAGGAAGGGCACAGAGGGCACCTTCGAGGGAATCGGCATACTATTCGGCCTAAGAGACGGCAAGATGACCGTCATCAATCCCATAGAGGGCACCCCAGCCTACAGGGCCGGGCTCCTTCCTGGCGACATCATAGTCATGGTCGACGGGGTCAGCGTGGACGGCCTCACAACGGATGAGGTATCCAGCAGGATCAAGGGCAAGAAGGGCACCACCGTCGTCATCTCGATAGAGCGCGGAAGCGACGCGAAGAAGATCGACTTCAGCATAGTGCGCGACACCATAACAGACCAGCCGGTAAGGTACTACATGCTGGACGACAAGGCGAAGGTCGGCTATATAGAGCTCAGGAGCTTCACTTCGAAGAACGCGGCAAGCCAGATGGAGGCAGCCATCAGAAACCTCCAGTCCAGAGGCATGAAGGCGTTGGTCCTGGACATCAGGTACAACGGCGGCGGCCTTGTGAACATGGCGGTGGACATCGGCGGGCTGTTCGTGGGCAGGGAGACGATCCTTTACACAAGAGGCAGGGACGGAGTGAAGGAACCCGTGGTAAGCACGGTGTCTAAGCTCGTGAGCGTGCCCGTGGTTTGCCTGGTAAACGAATACTCGGCTAGCGCGTCCGAGATACTGGCGGGGGCGCTCCAGGACCTCAAAGGCGCGACCATCGTAGGATCCAAGACTTTCGGCAAGGGCCTTGTGCAGACCTACTTCCCCATAAGCAACGGCTCGGCCATCGGCCTTACCACCCAGGTCTATCTGACTCCTGCCGGCAAGGAGATAACCCACGAGACGCCCATCATCCCCGACATCATAGTGGATGTCACGGAAGAGCAGCTGGCTGAGCTTAGGACACAGTCGACGAACAAGAAACCGGAGGAAATGACGGCGGAGGACCTAATGAGGCTCGACCCTGCCACAGACCCTCAGCTGAAGGCGGGAATCGAAGAGCTTCTCAGGCTCACCGGGCAGAGATAAGGGATGTTGAAAGGCGAATACTTAAGGATAATCCGCACTCTTACGGCCGCGGCGCTGATCATCGCGCTTGCGGCCTTCTCAGGCTGCCTTACCCGTAAATCCAACCCCTCCTCCGCGCCTGGCGCGACGGACGGCCAGGCTTCCACGCCGAAAACCGGCAAGACTGGAACGACCGGCAATCCCTCAAGGCCTGCGCCTTCCACTTCAATCGAACCCGGGCTTCCAGCCGGAGATTCGGGGCAGGGCGACGGTGCTTCCTCGGATGAGCCTGCCCCCTATGTCTATGAGGAGACTGAGGATGCCCAGGCTGCGGCGGTGCCGACAGCGGCTGACCCGCCATCAGGCGTGAAAAGGCCGCCCTCTGCAGGGACGAAGGCGAAGCTTGCCATAGTGGTAGACGACTTCGGGTACAGAAGCGAGGCCACCACGAGGATCCTGGCGATAGGCGAGCCGCTGACCTGCGCCGTGCTTCCTGACGCAAGGACCACGGCCCAGGACGGGCTGGACGCGTATAATGCGGGCAAGCTCGTGATACTGCACATGCCTATGGAGGCCATCGACGGGAGTAAATCCGAAGGGGACGGCTTCATTAGGGCCGGCATGGAAGAGGATACTGTGAAGTCGATGCTGGGCGACGCCCTCGGGAAGGTGCCGATGGCGGAGGGCATCAGCAACCACATGGGCTCAAGGGTGTCCCTGGACAAGGGAGTCCTCGGCGCCGTCATTGAGGAGGCTAAGGAGCGCGGGCTCTTCTACCTCGACTCGAGGACCACTTCAGACACAGTAGGCCCCGAGGTGGCCAGGGAGACGGGCGCAGAGGTCTACATGAACGACATATTCATCGACGGGGTGGACGATGTCGAGTACATCAAGGCCAAGCTCTGGGAGGCCGCGGACAAGGCGATAGCGAACGGGCAGGCCGTAGCCATCGGGCATGTGAAGCTCTCTACTGCGAGGGCCCTTGAGGAAGTTCTCCCCAAGATGCGGGATTATGGCGTGGAGCTTGTGTTCGTGAATGAGCTGAGCCCGATAGTGTAGAATATACGAGGGACGAGACTTGAAGCCGGCCCCGCTTTTTCGTGGGAGCCGGCTTGATTCTCGTTGAAAGACATGCCCGGAGAGGATATAATCAGAACAGATGTTCTATAAGAGGTGCACATGGATTTCAAGCTGAAGTCTGAATACACCATGCAAGGCGACCAGGAAAGGGCCGTAGGCGAGCTTTGCTCCGGCCTTGCGGCGGGAGACAGGGCCCAGGTCCTCTTGGGCGTGACCGGAAGCGGCAAGACCTTCACGATGGCTAACATCATCGAGAGGATGAACAGGCCGGCGCTTATCATCGCCCACAACAAGACGCTCGCCGCCCAGCTGTGCGGCGAGTTCAGGGAGTTCTTCCCGGAAAACGCCGTGCGCTACTTCGTTAGCTACTACGACTATTATCAGCCTGAGGCGTACGTCCCCAGCAAGGACGTCTATATCGAGAAGGAATCGGACATAAACGAGGAGATAGACCGGATGCGCCACGAGGCCACGGCATCCCTGGTGGAGCGCCGCGACGTCATCATAGTCGCATCCGTCTCCTGCATATACGGCCTGGGGATGCCCGAGGAGTACATGCGCCAGACCATTGTCATCAAGAAGGGTATGGAGCTTGACAGGGACTGGTTCCTAAGGAAGCTTTCGAGCATCCAGTACACGAGAAACGACCTTGTCCTCTCGCGAGGGACCTTCAGGGCGCGCGGCGATGTCGTCGACGTAGTTGACGCGGGCGGCGAGAGGGCGATAAGGATAGAGTTCTTCGGCGACACGGTGGACAGGATAATGGAGGTGGACATGCTCACCGGCGAGGTGATGAGCATGAAGGACCAGGCTGCAGTCTACCCCAACTCCCACTACGTCACGAACGAGGACAACCTGAGAAGGGCCATAGGCGACATCAACCAGGAGCTCTCGATCCGCCTCGCCGAGCTTAACTCAGAGGGGAAGGTCCTGGAGGCGCAGCGCCTTCAGCAGAGGACCAGGTTCGACCTCGAGATGATGTCCGAGGTGGGCTACTGCAGCGGGATAGAGAATTACAGCAGGCACCTGTCGAACAGGCAGCCGGGCGAGCCGCCCGAGACGCTTCTGGACTACTTCCCGAGGGACTTCATGACCTTCATCGACGAGTCCCATGTGACAGTGCCGCAGATAAGGGGCATGGAGCACGGAGACAGGTCCAGGAAGAGAAACCTCGTCGACTACGGCTTCAGGCTCCCTTCGGCGTACGACAACAGGCCCCTCAGGTTCGAGGAGTTCCAGAAGGCGATAGGGCAGGTGGTCTTCGTTTCGGCTACGCCCGCCGACTACGAGAAGTCGGTAAGCTCCAGGGTCGTCGAGCAGATAATCAGGCCCACCGGCCTCATCGACCCCGAAGTGAGCGTACGGCCCATAAAAGGCCAGGTGGACGACCTGCTATCAGAGATAAGGGCATCGGTCGCGAAGAAGCAGAGGGTCCTTGTCACCACCCTTACTAAGAAGATGGCCGAGGACCTGACTGAGTATCTGACCGAGCTGGACGTCAAGGTGCGCTACATGCACTACGACGTAGACACCCTGGACAGGATAGAGCTTCTCAGGGGTTTGAGGCTCGGCGACTTCGACGTGCTCGTCGGCATAAACCTCCTCAGGGAGGGGCTGGACCTTCCGGAAGTGGGCCTGGTTGCGATACTCGACGCCGACAAGGAGGGCTTCCTAAGATCCTCAACAAGCCTCATACAGACCATAGGCAGGGCGGCAAGGAACCTCGGAGGCAGGGTCGTCATGTACGCGGACCGCGTCACTGACTCCATGGCGTTCGCCATAGACGAGACGAACAGGCGCCGCGCGATACAGCAGGCCCACAACGAGAAGTACGGCATAACACCTGTCTCAATAACCAAGGGCGTAAGGGACATGGTAGGCATACAGGAGAGGCGCGAGCAGGAGCAGGCGTCGCTTGAGACCTCCGAGGTCAAGATGAGGGCGGCGGAGGACCCTGAGGAGATAGCGGCCGACATCAAGAAGCTTACGGAGCATATGAGGAAGGCCGCGCAGCTTCTCGAGTTCGAGCAGGCCGCCCAGATGAGAGACAGGATTAAGGAGCTCAGAAGGAGGCTCGAGGAGCTTGGGAGCTGATTCGATAGTAATCAGGGGAGCAAGGCAGCACAACCTGAAGAACATAGACGTGGTGATCCCCAGGGGCAAGATGGTGGTCATAACCGGGCTTTCGGGCTCCGGCAAGAGCTCGCTCGCCTTCGACACGATATACGCGGAGGGGCAGAGGCGCTACGTCGAGTCCCTGTCGGCGTACGCAAGGCAATTCTTAGGCCAGATGGAGAAGCCAGACGTCGACAGCATCGACGGGCTCTCCCCGGCGATATCCATAGACCAGAAGACGACCAGCAGGAACCCCAGGTCCACGGTAGGCACCGTAACGGAAGTCTACGACTACCTGAGGCTCCTTTACGCGCGCATAGGCATTCCCCACTGCCCCCAGTGCGGCAGGGTGATAAGCCAGATGACCGTGCAGAACATGGTGGACCAGACGCTGGCGCTTCCCGAAGGCACCAGGATACTCGTCCTCGCACCGGTGATAAGGGGCAAGAAGGGCGAACACAGGAAGGTGCTCGAGGACGCAAGGCGCGCAGGCTTCCAGAGGGTGAGGGTAAACGGCGAGGTAAGGGAGCTTACCGAGGACATCATCCTCGAAAGGTATAAGATACACTCGATCGAGATCGTCGTTGACAGGCTCGTCGTCAAGGACGGCATCAGAAGAAGGCTCACCGATTCGGCAGAGACCGCGGTCAAGGAGAGCGACGGGCTTCTCACCATCTCGGTCGAAGGAGGGGAGGACCTCGTCTTCTCCGAGAAGATGGCCTGCCCGGACTGCGGCATCTCCTTCGGGAAGATCGCCCCCAGGATGTTCTCCTTCAACAGCCCGTTCGGCGCCTGCACGGAATGCACGGGCCTGGGAGTAAGGCACGAGTTCGACCCCGACCTCGTATTCGACTGGGACAAGAGCATAAGATCGGGCGCGGTCCGCACCTTCCAGCGCCAGGGCACCATCGCCTCCTATTACCAGGAGAGGCTCATGCTCGTCTCCGAGACGAAGGGCATAGATCCCGACAAGCCTCTGAGGGAGCTTTCCAAGGAGCACCTCGACATGCTGATGTACGGCACAGGCGAGGAGCTCTTCCGCTTCTCCTACATTGACAGCTACGGCGAGAAGCACTTCTGGAGGACGAAGTTCGAGGGCGTGATGAACAACCTCGACAGGAGGTACAAGGAGACCACCTCGGATACCATGCGCGAGGAGTACGAGAAGTACCAGAGCTACAAGCCCTGCCTGAAGTGCAACGGCGCGAGGCTGAAGCCTGAGTCCCTGGCGGTCACGATAGCAGATCAGAACATCGTGGAGCTGACGTCCAGGAACATCGGCGGCATACTTGAGTTCCTTATGGGCCTCATTCTCACCGACAGGGAGAAGATCATCGCCACAAGGCTAATAAAGGAGATAAAGGAGAGGCTGGGCTTTCTCGTCAACGTCGGCCTCGACTACATAACCTTGGACAGGCCTTCGGCCACCCTCTCAGGAGGCGAGGCCCAGCGCATCAGGCTTGCGACCCAGATCGGCTCGGGCCTTACAGGCGTGCTGTACATCCTCGACGAACCCAGCATAGGCCTACATCAGAGGGACAACAGGAAGCTCATCGAGACGCTCAAAAGGCTAAGGGACATCGGCAACACCGTCATCGTCGTCGAGCACGACGAGGAGATGATCCGCGAGGCCGACGAGGTGATCGACATGGGCCCGGGCGCAGGCGAGCACGGCGGCTTCATAGTCGCCCAGGGAAGCGTGGAGGACATATGCGAGACGAAGGGCTCGATAACCGGCGACTTCCTCGCAGGAAGGAGGGCCATCAAGGTGCCCTCCGAAAGGAGGACCCCCAACGGCAAATGGTTGTCGATAAAGGGTGCCACCGAGCACAACCTGAAGAAGGTGGACGCCGACATACCGCTTGGCCAGTTCGTCTGCGTCACCGGAGTCTCCGGCTCCGGAAAGAGCACGCTCATAAACGAGATACTCTACAGGAGCCTGTCCAGGAACATCTACGGCTCCGCCGAGAAGCCCGGCGCGCATGAGAGGATAACCGGCCTTCAGTACATAGATAAGGTCATAAACATCGACCAGTCCCCCATAGGTAGGACACCGAGGTCGAACCCCGCGACCTACACCGGCCTCTTCGACGATATAAGGGGCCTGTTCTCCGAGGTGCCTGAGGCGAGGACCAGGGGCTACAAGTCAGGAAGGTTCAGCTTCAACGTTAAGGGCGGCCGCTGCGAGGCCTGCCGCGGGGACGGCATCATAAAAATCGAGATGCACTTCCTGCCGGACGTGTACGTGCCCTGCGAGCAGTGCGGCGGGAAGCGCTACAACAGGGAGACGCTTGAGATACTCTACAAGGGCAAAAGCATTGCCGACGTTCTGGCGATGAGCATAGAGGAGGGCGCCGAGTTCTTCGGGAACATCCCCTCCATCGCAAGAAGACTGGACACCCTGGTGGATGTGGGCCTCGGCTACATGGCCCTGGGCCAGGCCGCCACGACTCTTTCCGGCGGCGAGGCCCAGAGGGTGAAGCTTGCGACCGAGCTGTCCAAGCGTTCCACCGGAAGGACCCTATACCTTCTGGACGAGCCCACAACTGGCCTTCACTTCGCGGACACGGAGAAGCTGCTGTCGGTCCTGCACAGGCTGGTGGAGACCGGAAACAGCGTGCTTGTGATAGAGCACAACCTGGATGTCATAAAGACCGCGGACTGGCTCATCGACCTCGGCCCCGAGGGAGGGGAGAAGGGCGGCAGGATAATCGCCGCAGGCACCCCTGAGCAGGTGGCCGCCTCCGACGAGTCCTACACCGGAAGATACTTAAGGGAGATGGCGGGGGTAACCCCCGAGGGTGGCCGGTGATGGATGTAAGGCCCGACCCTCTTAAGAAGAAGCTGAAGGAGCTGCCGGAAAAGCCGGGCGTGTACCTCATGAAGGACGCGCCCGGCAAAGTCATATATGTGGGGAAGGCCGTGAACCTCAAAAACAGGGTCCGGTCCTATTTCCAGAGCTCAAGAGGCCTCGGCCCCAAGACGGAGGCCCTGGTCGCAAAGATCGCCGACTTCGACTACATCGTCACGTCGACCGAGGTGGAGGCACTCCTTCTCGAGAACAACCTCATAAAGAGGCACAAGCCGCACTACAACATCCTGCTGAAGGACGACAAGACCTACCCCTACATCAAGGTGAGCGTGAACGAGCCGTTCCCGCGCTTCTCCGTCACAAGGAAGCGCGAGGCCGACGGGGCGAGATACTACGGGCCGTTTGCCGCCACAGGCGCGATGCGCGAGGTCATTAGCCTCATAAGGCACATGTTCCCCTTGAGGCAGTGCGAGCTCGACATAAGGCCCGGCATGAGCAAGAGGCCGTGCCTTAACTACCAGATGGGAAGGTGTATGGCCCCCTGCGCGGGATTCGTCACGGTTGAGGAATACCGGGCCGTCGTCGACCAGGCGATACTGCTGCTTGAGGGAAGGGTAGACCGGCTCATAAGGGAGATAACCGCCGATATGAGGAGGGCCTCCGAGGATATGCTCTTCGAGAAGGCGGCGCTTCTAAGAGACAGGATAAAGTCGGTCGAGCTCGTCGGCGCGATGCAGAAGATTGTGATGGAGCCGGGCGACGACACCGACGCGATAGGCGTCTCAAGGCACCTTACGGACACCTGCGTCGCGGTAATAATGATAAGAGACGGCAGGGTGAACGGAAAGGCCCACTTCTTCATGGAAGGCGCCTCGGACGCGCCCGATTCCGAGCTTCTTGCGGCATTCCTTAAGCAGTACTACATGGACGCCACCTCAGTGCCTCCCGTCGTCAGCATGCCAGTGGCCCCCGATGAGGCAAGGCAGATAGAGGAGTGGCTCACCGGCGTGAACTCCGGAAGGAAGGTCAGGTTCATCTACCCCAGACGCGGCACCAAGCGGGACATATCCGAGATGGCAAGGGAGAACGCAGAGGAGATGCTGAGGCTAAGGCTCGCCGAGGAGGAGCGCTCCAGGGCCAGGACCCAGGGGGCCGTGCAGGCGCTTTCCGACGCGCTCGGCCTTCCCTCCGCCCCATACAGGATCGAATGCTTCGACATCTCGAACATCCAGGGCACGGACACGGTGGCCTCCATGGTGGTGTTCGAGGACGGGCTCCCCCAGAAGAACGACTACCGCCGCTTCAGGATAAGGACGGTGGAGGGCGCAGACGACTTCAAGAGCATGGGGGAGGCCGTCGGAAGAAGGTTCGCAAAGGCCAGGGAGCAGGACCCCAAGTTCGCGAAGCTTCCGGGCCTGCTTCTCATCGACGGGGGCAAGGGCCAGCTTGGAGCCGCCCTTTGGGCTATGAGGGCGAACGGCTACGACCTGCCTGCTGCGGGCCTTGCCAAGAGGAACGAGGAGCTGTTCCTCCCGGATGCCGAGGATCCCGTAGTGCTGCCGAAGGACAGCTTCGCCCTTCACCTGGTGCAGAGGGTAAGAGACGAGGCGCACCGCTTCGCGATAACCTACCACAGGAGCATAAGGGGCAAGAAGAGCATAAAATCCGAGCTTACCGACCTTCCAGGCATAGGGAAGGCGAGGCTCATGGCGCTTATGAAGGCGTTCGGCTCGCTAGCAGAGCTCAGCCGCCAGGACGAGGAAGCAATCAGGAAGGTCAAGGGCATGGACAGGAACTCGGCTGCGGCGGTATGGGCCCATCTGCGGGCGAAGGACCCTTCTGCCAGGGAAGAGGCCACTGAAGAGGCCAGGGTTCATGCTGAGGCTGTTGATGCAGCAAGAAATGATGACCAGGGAGGCGACGCTGATGGTGAAGGAAACGAGGATTGACGCGGGCAGGTTCGGAGAGGTAGTGGTGCAGGCCACCGAGAAGGGCCTTTCGATGTCCACGGTGGAGGGCTTCGCCGCGCCCGTGGGCGCAGTTTGCGTCGTCCCGGGCTCCACTCTAAGTAAGCAGGGCATCGCGATAAGGCCCATCGGGGCCCAAGAGCTTCTGGAGCTCTCAAGGGCAAGGCATGCGGCCTCACCGCAGCAGGGATCATGCGATCCGGCCGGGCTCTCTGCGCGCGGCGCGCGCGCGATAAGGGATTTCCTGATGGGTGACATGGCGGCGTGGGATGCAGTCCGCTCGCTTCCCGTCGATGAGGAGGCGCTCGGAGGAGGCTTCACAGGAAAGGTCCTCTCCCTTCTAAGGGACGTGCCCCCCGGGCGCTACATCAGCTACGGGGATATGGCGGAGGCCGCCGGAAGCCCCAAAGCCTCAAGGGCAGTCGGAGCAGCCATGGCGTCCAATCCGCTTCTCATAGTCGTTCCGTGCCACAGGGTGTTCGGCGCGGGAGGAAGGTTCACGGGCTTCGGCGGAGGGCTAGGATTGAAGGCCGCATTAGCTGGGCTGGAACAAATAAATTAACAATAGTATTAATTTTATTAATGTAGGTATTGACATCAATGACATCGATATTTATAATCCGAATTGAAGATAAGAAATTCGGAGGTGGGTATCATGTTCATGTGGGATCTCAGGGACGTACAGATGATGCGCGCTAGCAACGACTGCGAGGGCAGGGAGTGCATGAGGAACGCGGCACACAGGCAGGTCTGGCATGCAAGGGATACCGAGCTTGCAAGCGGCACCGAGAGGAAGCTCATCACCCTCATCAGGACGTCGGTGGCAGACGAGGCGGTCTTTGAGATAGTCCTGTAAGGAGGATGGGTACCATGGCAGCGAGAGAGGCAATCGGCAAGTGCCCGATATGCGGCGGACAACTGGAGATCACAAGGCTGTCTTGCACATCGTGCAATACCAACATAGAGGGTCATTTCACGGTGTGCAAGTTCTGCCAGCTCCCCCCGGAGCTGAAGGTCTTCGCGGAGGTCTTCATCAAGAACCGCGGCAACATCAAGGACGTGGAGAAGGAGCTCGGCATCTCCTACCCGGCGGTAAGAAGCAGGCTGGACCAGACCATCACGGCTCTCGGCTACAGCGTTGACCAGGAGCCGGCACCGGCCAAGGAGGCCTCCGCCGCAAAGAAGAAGGAAGTGCTCGAGCAGCTTAAGAAGGGCGAGATTTCGGCCGAAGAGGCCATGAAGAGGCTAAAGCTCAGATAACGGAGGGATCTCAAGATGTCCGAAGAGAGGAAACTGATACTAAACCTCCTATCAGAAGGCAAGATCACAGCAGAAGAGGCAGACGAGCTTCTTGAAGCCCTGGACCTCGACGCCGCGACCAGGCAGGACGAGGAGGAAAAGGTGGAACCTTCCCTGCGCGAAAAGGCCGAAGGGCCCGAAAGCGGCGCCGAGGCCAAGGCGGAGGAACCCAAGGCAGAAGACGGGACATCCGGCCGTCAGTGGCGGAAGACGAAGCTTGAGGTCGGACCGGACCTCGAGGAGCGCTTAGGCAGCATGGCCGAGGACCTTGAGGAGCTCGTAAGCGACATACCCGAGAAGGTCCAGAGGGCATTGGACAGCGTGACCATAACCAAGGACGGCAAGAAGTCGACCCTTACGGACCTGCTGAAATCGTGGGGCATATCGGAGCTAGGCGGCATAAGCGCGAATCCCACATTCAAGATGGGGACGTCAGAGGTGAAGGACAGGCTTCCCATAAGCGTGTCCCTGACTAACGGCGCGATCCGCTTCCTTCCCAACGAGGACGGCACCGACATTAAGGTCGTATCCAAGGTGCTGGTCAGAAACGCGGCCAGGGAAGAGGTCCAGAAGATAGCCAACAAGCACATAGAGGTCTACTTCGACCCGAAGGCGGGCCTCAAGGTGAAATCGATAGACAGCCTCAACGTATCCGTAGCCCTCGTGGAGGTCTACCTGCCAAAAAGCCTCGACTTCGACTTATCCGCGCAGTCGGTGAACGGCAGCATAAAGGTGATCGAGGTATCGGCCAAGGGGGCTCTCCTTAAGACCGTAAACGGCAGCGTGCAGACCAGCGAGGCGGTCATAGGCATGCTAGAGGCCCAGGCTGTGAACGGGAGCGTGAAGCTGGACGGCAGGTTCATGGACGTGAACGCCAGCACAGTAAACGGCAGCGTGAGGGCGAACATGGCGCTTACCGGCGGCACCGTGAGGCTTTCGAGCGGAAACGGCTCCGTCAGGGCAAACATAGACAGGTCCAAGTCGGTCCCCATGCAGATACAGGCATCAAGCAGGCACGGAGCTGTCAAGATGGACATCGAGGGCCTGGAGACGGTGCAGGAGTCCTCCATAAGCTCGATGCACAAGAGCGGCACCTGGAGGAGCAAGGGATACACCGAGGCCAAGGTCAAGGCGGACCTGGAGATAGAGACCAGGAACGGCTCAGTGGTGATAACCGAGGAGTAGCTTTCAGGCACCGGAGGGACACGGCATCCTGAAAAGGGGGCCGGGCTCTGATCGCAGGGCCCGGCCCCATATTTAGCCCCGATTGATGGTATAAGGTTGCGGAGTTGCTGTAAAATATAGTTTGTAGCATAATGCACCCGGAAGGGCGGTGGCTATCAGATGGACGCATCCGAAAGGGACAGGGTTACCTTGGAAGTAGCGAGGCTTTCTGCGGCTAAGGCCAGGGAGCTTGGCATTGGGCACATAGTCGTGGCATCCAACTCCGGATCGACCGCGCTTGAGGTGCTAAGGGCCCTTAGGGAGGCCTTCCCGGGGCAGGATGTGCCGAAGGTGGTCTGCGTCACCCACATGGTCGGCTTCTCAGCAGACGGGGTGGACGAGATGGAGCCCTCCGTAAGGGAGAGGCTCTCTCATGAGGGCATTGCGGTCCTCACCACTACCCACCTCTTCGGAGGCGTGGAGCGCTCCATGAGCGGCCAGCACAAGGGCATCTACCCGCTCAGCATGGTGGCAAACGCGCTCAAGCTATTCGGACAGGGCGCGAAAGTCGCAGTGGAGATATCCGTGATGGCGCTGGATTCGGGGCTCATACCGCACGGAGCGGACGTTATAGGAATCGGCGGGTCCGGCAGGGGGGCCGACACGGCCCTTGTCATCAGGCCGGCGCACTCGATAAGGTTCTTCGACACCAGGGTAGAAGGCGTCATTAAGCTTTCATGATGAAGGGTGGTTAAGAAGGCATGAAGAGGCTTCTAAGAAGCAGGAACAACAAGATGGTAGGCGGGGTTTGCGCGGGCGTTGCGGAGTATCTTGGCACCGATCCGACCCTAATCAGGCTGCTATGGGCGTTTACGATCGTTTTCGCGGGCGCGGGGCTTCTGGCCTACATAATCTGCTGGCTCATCATTCCGCAGGCGAATTAAGGCCTTAAGCGAATTAAGGAGGTAACGTCGATGGATTCCAAGAAGCTTACCAGGGACACCAAGAACAAGATGCTGGGCGGAGTGTGCTCGGGCATAGGAAGTTACTTCGGCGTGGATCCCACCATCGTGAGGGTAGTGTGGGTCCTGCTGGCCCTGGGCGCAGGGTTCGGCGTAGTAGCCTACATCATCTGCTGGCTCATCATCCCGGAAGCCTGATAAGGCCAGGAGGCAAGGCAAAAGGCGCTTTAATCCGATCGGAGGGACCAGAGTTGGACAAGAAGCTTGTAAGAAACGTGGATGACAAGATGATAGGCGGGGTATGCTCGGGCATAGCGGGCTACATCGGGCTTGACCCGACCGTAGTGAGGGTCGCCTTCGCCATCGCCATCGTGTTCTCAGCCGGCACGGGGCTCATAGCATACCTCGCATGCTGGCTCATCATGCCCCCCAGCAGGGCATAGGATTACGCGCGCCTGAAGGCTCGCAAGTCATCGGAGGAGATCATGCGCATCGCACTCATCGCCCACGACGAGAAGAAGCCCGACATGGTGGCGTTCTGCCAGGTGAACTCCGGCTTCCTGTCGCAATGCGAGCTCGTCGCCACCGGCACCACAGGCAAGCTCATCGCGGAGAAGGCGGGGCTTGCCGTATCAAGGAAGCTCTCCGGACCCTACGGAGGGGACCTGCAGATAGGATCCATGGTGGCCCAGGGCGAGATAGACGCCGTGATATTCCTCAGGGACCCGCTTACGGCACAGCCCCACGAACCCGACATAAACGCGTTGCTGAGAGTCTGCGACGTACACAACGTGCCCGTGGCGACAAACCAAGCTACCGGTTCGATGGTGCTTTCGGCCATGAAGAGGATGGCGAAGGACCAGGAAGCCGAGAAGTGAGAAGTACGGCTTAAGCCGACGCGGAGGTTGTATATGGGCAGATATTTCGGCACCGACGGAATCAGGGGCATCGCCGGAGATGAACTCACGGCCGGCCTTGCTCTTGCAGTGGGCGCGGCGGGCATGCAGGTACTGGGCGCATCAGGCAAAGAGGCGGTTATAGGCATGGACACGAGGGAATCGTCGGCCATGCTTGCGTCGGCGTTAGCGGCAGGCGCTGCGTCATGCGGCACAGATGCGCTGATGGCAGGGGTCGTGCCGACCCCGGCGGTCGCCATGCTGACGGCATCAAGGGGCGCCGCCTGCGGCGTGGTCATCTCGGCTTCGCACAACCCGTTCGAGTACAACGGCATCAAGTTCTTCGGGCCCGACGGGTTCAAGCTGCCGGATTCGGTCGAAGATGAGATCGAGGCCGCGCTTGAGGGGATACTCGCCGGAAAGAAGGCCGAAGGCAGCGGCAGGTTCGGAAGGGTGCTGGACTTCTCCGAGGGCCAGGCTGCTTACGAGGACTTCGCCGTGGGCACATGCCCGGGCGGCCTAAAAGGCCTCAAAGTCCTTCTGGACTGCTCCAACGGGGCGGCCTTCGGCATAGCCCCCGAGGCTTTCAGAAGGCTCGGCGCGGATGTCCATGTGACAGCCGACAGGCCCGACGGCAGGAACATCAACCACGGCTGCGGCGCAACCTCTCCCAAGTCGATGGCTGAGGCCACCTTGCGGCTGGGATGCGACATAGGCTTCGCCTTCGACGGCGATGCCGACCGCTGCATAATGGCAGACGAGACGGGAAGGGTCCTAGACGGTGACTTCGAGATGGCCATAATCGCCGGCAGCATGAAGGAAAGGGGCCTTCTAGGAGGAGACGGGGTAGTCGCGACGGCTTACAGCAACATGGGATTCGCAGAGGCCCTTGGCGCTATGGGCTTAAGGCAGCTTACGGCCGACAACGGCGACAGGTACGTCCTCGAGGTCATGAGGGCCAACGGCCTTAACCTGGGAGGCGAGCAGTCCGGCCACATAGTCATGCTGGATTTGTGCACCACAGGCGACGGGCTTCTCACCGCGATAAGGCTCGCCCAGGCAGTGAAGGCCTCGGGGAAAAGGGCGTCGGAGCTCGCCTCGGCTATGAGGAAGTATCCTCAGGGGCAGAAGGCCGTCCGTGTGGCAAGGAAGGGCGCGCTTGACGCAGACGCCGAGATATGGGACGCCGTGAAGGCCGCGGAGGCTGAGCTCTGCGGGTCCGGCAGGGTCTTCGTGAGGGCATCGGGCACAGAGCCTGTCGTAAGGGTCATGGTGGAGGCTGCGGACAGGGACGCCCTGGAGAGGATACTGGACGGGATATCGTTACTTGTAGCGAAGCGCCTATCATGAATTCCGGGAGGGTAAGCATATGTGCGGGATAATCGGATACGTCGGGGACAAGCAGGCGGCACCGATAATACTTGACGGTTTGAAGAGGCTCGAGTACAGAGGATACGATTCGGCGGGCATCGCCATAAACGACGGCAGCAGGACCGTGCTCAGAAAGAGCATGGGAAGGCTCGTGAAGCTCGAAGAGGCGATAAGAGGGGAGATGCCCCAGGGAAGCTGCGGCATGGGCCACACCAGATGGGCGACCCACGGAAGGCCCTCCGACCTGAATGCGCATCCGCACACCGACTGTACAGGGGACATCGTCCTCGTCCACAACGGCATCTTCGAGAACTATTCCGAGGTGAAAGCCTCCCTGGTCGCAGACGGCCACGTCATGGTCTCCGAGACCGACACCGAAGTGCTCGCACACCTGATCGAGTCCAATTACGACGACGACCTCGCCGAGGCCGTGAGAAAGTCCATACGCCTGGTGCGCGGCTCCTACGCCATAGTGGTGATGAACAGGCGCGAGCCCGGCCGCATCGTGGCTGCCAAGAAGGACTCCCCGCTGATTGCGGGCCGCGGACAGGGCGAAAACTACATCGCCTCCGACATACCCGCCCTCCTTCCATATACGAGGGAGGTCTACATCATAGAAGACGGCGAAGTCGTCGACATGACGAAGGATGAGCTCAAGTTCACGAGAATCGACGGAAGCATCGTGACGAAAACCCCCATGACGGTCACTTGGAGCATGGAGGCCGCCGAGAAGGGCGGATACAGCCACTTCATGCTGAAGGAGATCCACGAGCAGCCCAGGGCCCTGAGGGAGACCCTTTCAGGCCGCGTCGCCCCGGACGGAAGGTATGTGAACATACCCGAGCTGAACCTCTCCGACGACTACCTGAGGCAGCTGAAGCGCGTGCAGCTCATAGCATGCGGCACGGCATCTTACGCCTGCCAGGTGGGGAAGTACTACTTCGAGAAGTTCGCTGGGCTCCCCGCTGCGGTCGAGGTCGGCTCCGAGTTCAGGTACGCAAGCCCCATAATCGGCCCCGAGACCCTCGTCATCGCCGTGAGCCAGTCAGGCGAGACCGCCGACACCCTGGCCGCCATGAGGGAGGCCAAGGCCCACGGATGCAAGGTGGTCGCCGTCACGAACGTGGTCGGCTCCTCAGTGTCCAGGGAGGCAGACCTGGTGGTCTACACCTATGCGGGCCCTGAGATAGCGGTAGCTTCCACTAAGGCCTACGTGACCCAGCTTGAGGCCCTGTGCCTTCTAGGACTTGACCTCGCCCAGAGAAGGGGCGTCGTAGACCGCGAGAAGGTGGCGCTAATCGCAGGCGAGCTCAAGGAGCTGTCCGGCAAGATGGAATCTCTCTTCAGGAGGAACGAGGCTTGGATAGAGGCCTTCGCGGGAAGAAACAGCGCGATGCAGCACGCCTTCTTCATCGGCCGCGGGCTTGACTACGCCACCTCGCTCGAAGGCGCGCTGAAGCTCAAGGAGATCTCCTACGTGCACGCGGAGGCGTATGCCGCAGGGGAGCTGAAGCACGGCACCCTCGCCTTGGTCACCAAGGGCACCCTGGTCGTGGCCCTGGTCACCCAGCCGAGCCTTAGGGAGAAGATGCTCTCCAACATACAGGAAGTGAAGGCCAGGGAGGCCATAGTCCTCGCCGTCGCGTCAGAAGGCGACGCCGAGATAGAAAAGCACGTCGACCACGTGATATACATCCCCCGCACAGTGCCAGAGCTTGCCCCGATGCTTGCTGTAGTTCCTCTTCAGCTGTTCGCATACCACATGGCAGTCGCCAGGGGAAACGATGTGGACAAGCCAAGGAACCTCGCAAAGAGCGTGACGGTGGAGTAGGAGTTGAAGCTAATCGGAATCGGTACGGACATCGTCGAGCTCGCAAGGTTTAGGGCTCACGCCAAGGCGCTTCCTGACGGACCCGCCCGGCGCTACCTTACCGAATCCGAGATGGCGGAGGCCCTTCTAAGGAAGAATGCCGCAACTGAATACCTTGCGTCCAGGTTCGCAGCCAAGGAGGCCGTGATGAAGAGCCTCGGCTGCGGCATGGACAGGATATCCTTCGTCGATATCGAGATCGCCTCCGCGCCGGACGGGCGGCCGTTCGTCCTTCTGTCTGGAAGGGCAGGGCAAAGGGCCTCGGAGATATCCGCGGCGACAGTGATGATAAGCATCTCGCACGGGAAGGAGTCCGCCGTGGCATTCGCCGCGGCTGTGGCCGAAGATGCCCTATAGGCTGGCCGACTCCAAGGCGAGCGGCGCCATAGACCGCCTCGCGATGTCGGAATACGGGCTGGACGGGAGGACCCTCATGGAGAATGCGGGTTCTGCCGCGGCAAGCCTTGCGTCCTTCATAATGCCCGAGACAGGGACGGTCACTCTCTTCTGCGGTAACGGCAGGAACGGCGGAGACGGCCTGGTAGCCGCAAGGCACCTGGCATCGGCCTGCCCCCGGGTGAACGTGGTTAGGGTCATGCCCGAGCCCGGAAGGCGCATCCCCGGCGAGGTAGAGGCGAACCTGAGGGCGCTTTCCGCCGGATCAGGGCCGATAAGGCTTCTCGAGGCCCGTACCGAGGAGGATCTCAAGGAAGCGCTCATCCTTGCGCTGAAATCGGCCTTGATAATAGACGCGCTGATCGGCACGGGCCTTAACGGGCCTCCTACAGGCCTTATGGCATCAGCGATAGGCATAATAAACGAGGCGTCTGGAAGCGGTGCCGGCGGTGAGGGGATCCCTGTGCTCTCGCTTGACGTTCCCTCTGGCACATCATCAGACGACGGAAGCGCCCCGGGCCCTTCTGTGCGGGCTACCCATACGCTCTGCTTCGGCACACTGAAGCAGGGCCTCTTCGTAGAGCCTGCGGCAAGCCTTGCGGGTGAGCTTTACGTCTCGCAGATAGGAATGCCGGATGCGGCGCTTGCGCCGGCTAGAGGCGAGCTTCTGGACGCGGCGCTTGCAGGAGGGCTCATCCCCCCCAGGAAGGCATCCTTCCACAAGGGGGACATGGGCAAAGTCGCGGTAGTGGCGGGAAGCCTGGACATGCCGGGGGCTGCGGTGCTGGCCTCAAGAGGCGCGCTTTCGGCAGGCTGCGGCATATGCGAGCTGTACGTGCCGGAGGAGGCCTATGCCCCGGTCCTTGCCTCAGGGATGGCGGCGGAGTCCATGCTAAGAAGGCTTCCCTCCGAGGCGGGCCGCTTCACAGGGGAGATCCCTTCATGCGAGGCGGAGGCGCTGTCGCAGAAGGATGCTATCGTAATCGGCCCCGGCGCCGGCAGAAGCGACGGAGTGAGGGAGCTCATCCTCGCCATAATGGCCCTTAAGCCCGGAAAGCTGGTATTGGACGCGGACGCCCTATGGTTCATAGACCCGGATTTCATCAGGGAAGCAGGATTTTACGGGGAGCTCATTCTAACACCCCACGCGGGGGAGCTGTCCCGCATGATGCGTAAGGCCGGCCTTTCCGGCTCAAGGGTTGAGGATGCCTTAACCGCCGCCAAAGCGCTTAATGCGAACGTGGCCCTCAAGGGGCCCGGGACAGTCGTGGCGTCGCCTGACGGGCGCTTCAGGATCACCCACGCTGGAAACAGCGCGATGGCGACCCCAGGCTCCGGAGACGTGCTTGCCGGCGTTACGGGATCATTTCTGGCAAGGGGTATGCGAGGGTATGACGCAATGAGCGCGGCATGTTTCGTCCACTCGCTGGCCGGCGACATCGCAGCAGCCCACAGCCCGTCAGCCATCTCCGCCTCGATGATCGCGGAGCGTGTGCCGGAGGCTATGGTGATAACCGACCAAAGCTCAGGCCAAAGCGCAGGCCAAAGCGCATATCAGAGCGCTGAACGGAGAGCCGGGCAACTTTTAAGGACAAGGACGCTTCCCTGCGAGCATATCGCAAGGAAGGTACATATCAGGAGGTAGTCATATGTCAGTGGCATTGGTGGAGCTCACCAGGGGAGGCGAGCTGGAGAGCGCGCACTACGGCAACGCGGTCTTCATGGATTCAGAGGGAAGGGTGCTGGCGAAGGCGGGCGACGAGGCCAAGCGTACATACTGGAGGTCGTCGGCGAAGCCCATACAGGCCTTCCTTCCGATCATAACGGGGGCCGTGGACCATTTCGGGATAACTGAGAGGGAGCTTGCCGTAATATGCTCCTCGCACTTCGGTGAGGACATACACGTGGAGGCGGTCCGGTCCATGCTCGCCAAGGCTGGCATACCGGAAAGCGCAATAAGCACGGGCACTCACCTGCCGTTCGACAAGGCCTCCGCCGAGGCGCTTATCAGGGCGTCCAAGGCGCCGACCCCGCTTCATCATAACTGCTCGGGAAAGCACACGGGCATGCTCATCACCTGCAAGCACATGGGCTGGCCCATGGAGGACTACCACCTTCCGGACCATCCGGTGCAGGTGGCAGCGCATGAGCTGGTATCCGAGCTTTCAGGCATCCCCAAGGCCGAGATACCCATCGGAGTGGAGGGCTGCAGCGTGTCCTCCTTCTACCTGCCCCTTTGGGCGATGGGTTACATCTACGCGAGGCTCTCCGACCCGAGGACGCTTCCTGAGAAGTACAGGAAGGCTGCGGCAAGGGTGACTGCTGCCATGATGGCAAACCCCGAGATGGTGGCCGGGACCTACGGCTTCGCGAGCCTTCTCATGAAGGCCCACAAAGGTAGGATCTTCGCCAAGAACGGCGCCGAGGGCGTCTTCTGCCTGGGCCTTGCCGGTAAGGGCATCGGCTTCGCGATGAAAATCGACGACGGGTCCGACAGGGCCTATCATACGGCAGTGACCAGCGCCCTCCAGCAGTACGGCGTGATGCCGGACGAGGGCGCCGCGATGGACCCGGTTAAGCCGGTCAGAAACAACAAAGGAAACCTGGTAGGCGAGATAAGGCCGGGCTTCACGCTTCAGCCCGTTGCAGAAAGGCTGGTCTCAAGATGAGCGCGTACGAGAGGATAAAAGCCGAGGCCGAGAAGCTCTACTTCGAGGCGGTGGAGATACGCCGCGCCCTTCACAGGATACCTGAGGAGGGGCTTAAGGAGTACAAGACTTCGGCCTTCGTGATCGATTACCTTAGCAGGCTGGGCCTGGACGACATTAGAACGAAAGTGGCGGAAACAGGCGTGGTGGCGACACTCATAGGTGCCCACCCCGGCCCCACCGTGGCCATAAGGGCCGACATGGACGGCCTTCCGATAACGGAGCAGACGGGCCTTCCCTTCAAGTCCGAGCATGAGGGCTGGATGCACGGCTGCGGGCACGATTCCCACACCGCGGGACTCCTTGCCACCGCAAAGCTCCTCTCAGGCATGCGCGACGAGCTCTCAGGAACGGTCAAGTTCCTGTTCCAGCCGGCTGAGGAAGGTCCCGGCGGAGCTTTGAGGATGATAGAGGAAGGCGCGCTTGACGGCGTCGACTTCGTAGTCGGCGGCCACGTCTGGGGAGATTACCTGCCAGGCCAGGCGGCGTTTCTCGAAGGGCCGATGTTCGCGGCGCCCGACGTCATCGAGATAGAGATTACCGGGGTGGGCGGGCATGCCGCGGCCCCTCATGAGACGGTGGACACGGTTCCCGTCATGGCGGCGATAGTAAACGCGCTGCAGACAATAGTCTCTAGAAGGATTGACCCGGCCATGCCCTGCGTGGTGACGATCGGCACGGTTAACGCCGGCTACAGGCACAACGTCATCGCCGACAGGTGCAAGCTAACAGGGACGGTCAGGACCTACGACAAGGCGGTGCAGGACATAGTGAAGAGGAGCATCCGGGAGATGGTGGAGGGCATAGCCTCGGCAATGGGAGCTAAGGCGAGCGTAAGCTACAAGGAGCTCTATCCGGCGCTTGTGAACGATGCCGCCGTCACAAACATGATGAGGGAGCTTGCTGCCGAGATGCTCGGTGCCGAGAACGTAGTTAAGGCCGCACCCACCATGGGAGGCGAGGACTTCGCCTTCTTCCTTCAGAAGGTGCCCGGCACCTTCATGTTCATAGGTTCGGCGAATGCGGGCGGCCAGTACTCAGATATGGCCCATAACCCCTGCTTCAACCTCGACGAGAGGGCGCTTATAACGATGATGAAGCTTTATGCGGCGGCGCCGTTCGCCCTTAATGCGAAGGTGAAGTAAGTTGCCCAGGTACATCTTCACCAGCCTGTCGGAGTCCGATACGGAGGCGTTGGGCGAAAGGCTCGGCAACGCCCTTCCCGAAGGCGCAGTGGTGCTCCTTAAGGGGGACATAGGTGCCGGCAAGACTTGCTTCACAAGGGGCCTTGCCAAGGGCCTGGGCCTTGACCCGTCGGATGTGGCAAGCCCTACATTCACACTCGTGCACGAGCACGGAGACGGAAGAAAGCTCTACCACATGGACCTCTACCGGCTCTCAGGGCCCGAGGAGGCCGAGGAGAGCGGCCTCATGGAGTATTTCGAGGGGAATGCCGTGGCCGCCGTTGAGTGGCCCGACCCCATCGAGAAGGCGGTATTGGGCGAGGCTGCCTCTCAGGGCGGGAGGCGAAGGCAGGTCATCACGGTGACGATAACCCAGGGAGCCGAGGAGGAAGCAAGGACAATCGGGATAGAGGTGCCGGAGGGCTCCGGCATCATGGCGGAGGAAAGATGATCACCCTTGCGATGGATACAAGCTGCATGACAGGAGGAGTAGCCGTCCTAGACGGAAGGAGGGTGCTTGCCGAGTACTCCCTCTCCGTGAAGCGCACGCACTCCGAAAGGCTCATGTCCTCAGTGGCGAGAGTAATGGAGGATGCCTCCCTCAAGCCGGCCGACATCAGCCTCATCGCCTGCTGCACAGGCCCCGGCTCCTTCACCGGGATAAGGATAGGGGTCGCCAGCGCAAAGGCGATGGGCATGGCGCTTGGGGCCGCCATAGCGCCCGTGATCGGCCTTGACGCTCTCGCTTACGGGCTTCTAGAGGGCGAGCGCGCCTGGTGCGTGATAGACGCAAGGCATGAGAACTGCTATGCCGCGGCCTACATCGGGACCGGGGGCGCGGCAAGGAGGATTGCGGAGCCGGCTGTGATGACGGTATCCGAGATCGCAGCTAGCGTGAGGGCCCAGGGATTGAGGCACATGGCATTCGGGGACGCTACGCTTCTTTACGGGGAGAAGCTCGCATCGGAGTCGGAAGGCCTGATTGTGCTTCCCACGCCGGAGGATTCGGGAATAAGGCCCGCCAAAGTGGCGATGCTGGGGCTGGAGCTTCACGAGAGGGGTCTTTCAGTAAGCCCTGCCGAGCTCGCCCCCTTCTACATCAAGCATTCGGAGGCGGAGATCAAGGCGGTAATCGCATCTGAGGGGAAGTGTGCGCCCTGCTGAGCTTCTGCATGATGTCGGCGGAGCATGTAAGCTCCGTCTGGGAAATCGAGAAGGGGAGCTTCAGCAGCCCATGGAGCAGGGAATCCTTCGAGATGGAGCTCGATAACGACCACGCCCGTTACGTCATAGCCAAAGAGGGCGAGGAGGTTGTCGGATACGCCGGCTACTGGAGGATATACGACGAGGCCCACGTGACCAACGTCGCGATAAGGAAGGATAAGAGGGGCAAGGGGTACGGGAAGGCGCTCATGATAAGGCTCATGGACCTGGCGGCGGCCGAAGGTGTGGGGGCGATGACGCTTGAGGTGAGGGTCACGAACCTCACCGCGCGGCACCTGTACGACGGGCTCGGCTTTATTAGCGCCGGGGTGAGGCCGGGCTATTATGAGGACAACGGCGAGGATGCGGTCATCATGTGGAATACATCCTACTTCAGGGCCAAGGCGGGCGGGAGGCACGGCATTGTCTGAGCTGGTTTTGGGAATAGAATCAAGCTGCGACGAGACGTCCGCGTCCCTTGTGGATTCCGGAAGGACCGTCCGCACCTGCGTCATCGCCTCCCAGATGGAGGAGCACAGAAGATATGGGGGCGTGGTGCCGGAGATAGCGTCCAGAAGGCATGTGGAGGCGATAGTCCCCGTGGTCGAGGAGGCCATGGGAGATGTCCGCTTCGAGGAGCTGTATGGCATATCCGCCACCGCAGGCCCAGGCCTTGTAGGCGCGCTTCTTGTCGGGCTATCGTATGCCAAGGCGCTCGCCTGGTCGACAGGCAAGCCCTTCGTGGGGGTGAACCACATCGAAGGGCACATTTATGCGAACTTCCTTGGAAGGCCTGAGCTTGAGCCGCCCTTCCTGTGCCTTACAGTATCAGGAGGGCATACGGACCTCACCGTTATCGAGGCTCACGGGAAGTATCACAGGATGAGCAGGACAAGAGACGACGCTGCAGGAGAGGCCTTCGACAAGGTGGCAAGGGCCCTTAAGCTGGAATATCCCGGAGGCCCGAACCTAGAGAGGCTCGCCATGAAGGGAAACTCCGACGCGGTGAGGTTCCCGAAGGTGGCTGTAAGGGACAATCCCCTAGATATAAGCTTCTCGGGGCTTAAGACCGCGGCGGTGCGCCTTGCGACGGCGGCTGCAAGCGACGACGCGAGGGCCGACATTGCCGCAAGCTTCCAGAAGGCGGCCGTCGAGGCGCTTGCCGAAAGGGCGGGCGAGGCACTTAGGATCACAGGGCTCAAGAAGCTTGCGGTGTCAGGCGGGGTGGCTGCGAACAAGGCTTTGAGGGCTAGGTGCAAGTCCCTTTGCGAAGAGGCCTCCTGCGAGCTTATAATACCTGAGGCGGCCTACTGCACGGACAACGCCGCCATGATAGCCTCAGCGGGGTACTTCAGGCTCAAAGCCGGGGAGCGTTCGGCACTGGACGCCAACGCTGACCCCTCGTGGAAGGCAATTTAGCATTGAGGATGGGAAGACATGCGCGAACTCGACGGCAGGAAAGAAGAGCGTTTCGAAGACCAGCTTAAGAAGTACAGGGACGAGGAAGGCGAGTCCGGCGCAGGATTCCCTGAGGAGGGCGCAGAGCCCTTCCCGGAGGATTCCGGCGAGTCAGAGCGATCCTTTATGGAGGAGACCCCGGCCGACGGACCCAAGGCCAGGCGCGGCAGGGGCGGCTGCTTCACAGCCGCAGTAGCATTAGGGCTCATCGCGGCGATACTTCTTCTAAGCGTGGGATATGTATACATGGTGCTGCCGTCCAAGCTCCCCTTCGGTGACGACGGGGTGTTCACCCTAATGGTAGTGGGCACTGACGTGGACTACGTCGCGCCGAACACCAGGGCTGAGGTCAGCATCGGAAGGGCCGACGTGGTCATGGTGCTGCTGATGCCAAGAGGCGCTCAGACCGCGACGATAATATCCATCCCCAGGGATACGCTTGTCGCAAACGGCGGCGGGCGGGAAGTAAGGTTCAACTCCCTTTACAAGGGCCTTCCCCCGGATGCACTCATGGAGGGCGTAAGGAAGGTCACAGGCCTCGGCGTCGACCGCTGGATCAAAGTCGACTTCGACGCCTTCGTGGGCTTCGTGGACGCCTTAGGCGGCGTCACCGTCACGGTGGACAAGAGGATGTACTATGAGGATGAGGCGGCCAAGTATATAATCGACCTCAAGCCCGGCAAGCAAGTGCTAAACGGCAAGCAGGCCCTCGGTTTCGTAAGGTACAGGCAGGATGCGCTCGGAGACATTGCAAGAGTCGCCAGGCAGCAGCAGCTATTTATGTCGCTTGCGAAAGCGGCCATAAACCCCGCCCATATATTCAAGGTGGGGGAGTTCAAGGACATAGTCGACAAGTACGTGGTTAACGACATGAACCTGTACGAATACGCAGCGATAGGCATGAGGGCCCTTAAGGTGGGACCGTCAAACTTCGAGGCGATGACGCTTCCCGGCCACTTCAGCGGGCCATACTGGGAGGCGGACGACGCGGAGATAGGAAAGCTCATAGAAAGCATAAAGGGCGGAGGCGGCAGATGAGGGAAGGCAAGGTCAGGCTGGATGTAGCGCTTACCATGGATTCCGCGACGCTTCTTCCGAAGGGTGAGTGCGCTGTCGCCATCATCGATGTGCTGAGGGCGACGAGCACCATAACAAAGGCGATAGATTCTGGCACAAGCGCGCTTTTTCCTGTGGCTGGCATAGAAGTGGCGAGGGATACTGCAGCTAAGCTGGGAGATGCGCTTCTTTGCGGCGAGAGGATGGGCATCAAGCCCGAGGGCTTCGACCTCGGCAACACCCCGCTTGAGTTCTCCGAGGAGAGGGTGGGAGGGCGCCGAGTCGTGCTAGCCAGCACCAACGGGACCAAGGCCTTGGCGAGGTATGCGGATTCCAAGGTGCTCATCGCCGCAAGCCTTCTTAACGCGGGCGCGGCGGCGGACTTCCTCATAGCCTCCGGTAAAGATATAATTCTGGTATGCGCGGGGCAGGACGGCACCTTCGGGGCCGAGGATGCCATCTGTGCGGGGCTGATCATAGAGAAGATGAAGGCGGCGGGCTTGAAGTTCGAGATGACCGACCCGGGCTGGGCGGCTCTTACGCTATATAGGGCCTGCAAGCACGACATACCAGGTTCGGTAAGGCAATGCGACCACGCGCTCTACCTCATAGAGGAGGGCTTCGCCGAAGACGTCGCCTACTGCAGCAGGGTGGACGCGCTGGATTCTGTGCCCAAGGCCACGAGCATAGACGGAAGGCTCGCGCTTGTCGGGGCATAAGGCTTTAAGACAGACGATCTGAGGAGGGATAGGCATGGGAAGGATCTCACCCGTAGTCCACGACGACATCGCGCGCGTACTTATCACCGAAGGGCAGATCAAAGCGAGGGTCGATGAGCTCGGCAAGCAGATCAGCGCGGACTACGCCGGCAAGGAGCTCGTAGTGATATTCGTCCTCAGGGGAGCCTCGGTGTTCTTCGCAGACCTCATCAGGCGCATCGACGTGCCGATGAAGGTCGATTCGATCGCAGCAGCAAGCTACGGCGACGCCACCAAGTCCTCCGGCACGGTGAGAATCGACAAGGACATCGACACCGTCATCGAGGGGAAGAACGTGCTTCTTGTCGAGGATATAATCGACACTGGCCTTACGCTTAACTACCTGAAGAGCTATTTCCTGAGCCAGAAGCCCGCGTCTTTCAAGATTGTGACGCTTCTGGACAAGCCGGCGTCCAGGAAGGCGGCAATCACCGCTGACTACAACGGCTTCACGGTCGGTAACGAGTTCGTGGTCGGCTACGGCCTGGACTACGCGCAGCGCTTCAGGAACCTCGCTTACATCGCCATACCCAAAGACCACGTCTGGAACGACGAAGCCAAGGAGTAAGGGATGAAGGGCAACGAACTGGTCATGATACTGGACTTCGGCTCGCAGTACAGCAAGCTTATAGCACGCCGGGTCAGGGAAGCGAACGTCTATTGCGAGATTGTCAGGCACGACATCCCGGCATCCGAGGTTGAGAGGCTTGAGCCCAAGGGTATAATTCTCTCCGGCGGCCCTTCCAGCGTCTACGGCGAGAAGGCGCCCCAGATCGATAAGGCAATATTCGACATGGGCATACCCGTGCTCGGCATCTGCTACGGCATGCAGCTGATGGCCTTCCACCTGGGAGGCAAGGTCGCCCGCGCTGACAAGAGGGAGTACGGCAAGGCCGATATCGCGAAGG
>CAZNZD010000014.1:0-33299 GCA_964577435.1 uncultured Clostridia bacterium | reverse complement strand
TGAAGGCAAGCTGGGCGGCGACTCTTGCGGGAATTAGCTTCAGGCCCATGGAGATGAGCACGAAAAGGTATATGAGCTCCTTAAGCACGTAACCGCCCATCATGACGGCAGCCGGGGCGACAAGCGTCTCCTTCACGAGGTTCCTCTGCAGGGCCAGGCATGCAAGCGTCACCGCCGTAAGCGAGAGCGCGTTCAGTCCGATATACTGCCCGGTTAGTGCATCAAGCGCCAGTCCGCCGGCAAGCGCCGTTACAAGGGCCTCCCTGCCGTGCCCCAGTATCGCCAGGCACATCGCAAGCCCGTAAACGGGTTCTATCCCAGAGACTCCCGGAAGAAGGCCCGGGATGAAGGCGGTCTGCACTATGAGCGCCGACGCCAGCCCGGCCGAAGCCGCGAGCCATGGCTCTATTACTAGCTTCCGCTGCAGACTTCTCACTTCAGGAGGCCTTTCTGGTTCTCCAGGAGCACGAGCACTTCCTCTATCCTGTTGAAGTCGACCGACGATCTGACATACGCGGACTTCGCTATGCCGTAAGCGCCCTCGTCGACGTCCACGATCTCCCCGATTATGTACCCTGCGGGATATATGCCGCCCAGGCCGCTTGATATGACGAGGTCCCCGGGCTTAAGGTCCGGCGAATCCCCTAGCGGCTTAAGCTTGAGCACGCCGGTCCCGTCCCCCACTCCCTCGACTATGGCGAAGTCCCTTGACCTGACAGTGACCGCGCCCAGGGCGCTTCTGGGGTCGTTTGCAAGCAGCACTGTCGCAGTGCTTCCTGATACGGCGACTGTCCTTCCCACTATCCCCATGCTGCTTACGACAGCCATGCCGACTTTTATCCCGTCGCTTGTGCCCTTGTCTATGACCAGCGTCCCCAGCCAATTGCCCGAATCCCTGTATATGACCCTGCCGGCTGCGGTCTTTCCCTTTGTTGCGCTCTTCAGCTGCAGGAGCGATTCCAGCCTGCCGATTTCGGCCTCCAGGCCGTGGAGCTTGGCGATCTCGGTCTTAAGCCCTTCCACCTGCTGTTTCAGGGATTCGTTCTCCTCCATTATGCTTCCCAGCCGGAAGGCTCCTGTGAAGAAGCTCGCCACGCCTCTGCCGATGCTCCAGAAGAAGCCCCCGATGGGTTCGAACACGGCCCTTAGGGCCCTTTCCGGCAAAGTAAGGCCCGTCCTGTCGCCCATCGTGGCGGAAATCAGGACGGAGAGCACCACCACCAGGGCGAGAAGCCCGGCGGCCGCCTTGAGCCATCTGGCAGGCCTGCGCATCTGTCGGCAGTCCTACTGGCGCATCTCGCGCTTGGACGATGCGGAAAGGCCCTTCAGGTATTCCATGTGGTCCAGCACCTTGCCAGTACCCCTTGCTACTGCGGTAAGCGGGTCGTCGCAGACGAACACCGATATTCCGGTCTCCCTGGAGATCAGCTTGTCGAGGCCTAGGAGGAGCGCCCCTCCGCCGGCGAGCACTATGCCGCGGTCCATCACGTCGGCCGAAAGCTCCGGCGGTGTCTTCTCGAGGCACTCCTTGACCGCGTTTACGATGGTGCTGACGGGCTCGGACAGAGCATCCCTTATCTCCGTGCTGTCCACCTTCACGGTCTTGGGAAGGCCGGTGACCAGGTCGCGGCCCCTAACCTCCTCGTAGACCTCAGGTCCTACGACATAAGCGGATCCGATCTTCTTCTTGACCTCCTCCGCAGACCTTTCGCCGATGAGAAGGTTGTACACCTTCTTCATGTGCTGGATGATGGCATCGTCCAGCTCGTCTCCTGCGGTCCTCGAGGAAATGGACGACACTATGCCGCCGAGGGAGAGGACTGCGACTTCCGTCGTGCCCCCGCCGATGTCCACTATCATGGAGCCGGTCGGTTCCGTGACGGGAAGGTTCGCGCCGATGGCTGCCGCCTTCGGCTCCTCTATCAGGTGGGCCTCCCTGGCGCCGGCATGCATGACGGCTTCGATGATGGCCCTTCTTTCGACCTCGGTCACGCCTGACGGGCAGCCGACCACCACCCTGGGCTTCACGAGGCCCATATTGTTGTGGACCTTCCTCATGAAGTAGCGGAGCATCTCCTCCGTTACGTCGAAATCGGCTATGACGCCGTCTCTAAGCGGCCTTACCGCCTTCACGTTAGCCGGGGTTCGCCCCAGCATCTTCTTCGCGTCGTTTCCGACGGAAAGGACCTTGCCGGTGTCCATGTCCATCGCGACAACGGACGGCTCCTGCACCACGACGCCCTTTCCTTTCAGGAAGACCAGGGTGTTCGCCGTGCCCAGGTCAATTCCGATATCCCTTGAGAATCCATCGAACCAGCCCATATGCTAAATCCCCTTTCGGCCCCGGCCTCAGCCGACGCTGCCAAGAATGCAACTATCCCTCAAGCTTGTATAGCTGTTCGCCCCGATTATCAGATGGTCCAGAAGCTCGATTCCGATTATCCTGCCTGCCTCGGCGAGCCTTCTTGTTACGGCCAGGTCCTCGTCGCTTGCCGCAGGGTCCCCGCTCGGATGGTTGTGCGCCGCTATGACTGCGGCGCTGTTTCTGAGCATGGCCTCCCTGAAAAGCTCCCTCGGATGCACCAGAGACGAGTTCAGGGTCCCTCTTGAGACCGGGACCGTATCAATTACCCTGTGCCTGGTATCCAGAAGCAGCGCCCAGAACTCCTCGCACTTAAGGTGCCTCATCGCGGGCATCAGGATCGCGCCCGCGTCCTTTGCGGTGATGATCCCGGTCCTTTCGCGCACTCCGTCCCCCGCCACCCTCATTCCAAGCTCCACTGCCGCCTTAAGCTGCGCGGCCCGCGTCCTTCCGAGCTTTGCCGCCCTGGAAAGCTCACGAGCGCTCATCGAAGCAAGGCAGAAAAGGCCGCCGTTTTCGCTCAGAATCCTCATGCCCGCCTCAAGGGCGCTCTCGCCCTTCGTCCCGCACCTTATGATAACGGCCATTAGCTCCGCCGCGTTCAATGCCCCGGGTCCCTGGGAGTAAAGCCTCTCCGTCGGCCTTTCCGCCTCGGGCATCGCCTTGATGCCCCTGATCCTGTCAATCTCCATGACGGCACCTCCGCTTATCGATGCGCGGGCGCCGTCCGAGGGCTATAAGACGCTGATTCCGGCCTTTCCCAGCAAGATGCCGGTAAGCCTTAGAGGAAGGCCTACTACATTGGAGTAGTCCCCCGTTATCCCGGTTATGAATTGGGAGCCAAGGCCCTGTATCGCATAAGCGCCGGCCTTGTCCATCGGCTCCTTGGATTCCACGTACTTCTCGATGTCCCGCCCGCTCATCGGCGCGAAGCGCACGTAAGTCGCCTCGCTTGCGGCCTCCTCGATGCCCTCATCGAGCTTGATGACGCATACGCCGGTGTAGACGACATGCTCCCTTCCCTGAAGCGACTGGAGCATCCTTGCGGCATCTTCCGCGTCAGCCGGCTTTCCTAGCACCCTGCCGTCTATGCAGACCACAGTATCCGCCCCGAGGACTACCGAGCAGCGGTGCTTTACGGCGACTGCCGAGGCCTTCCGCCTGGCAAGCTCCTCCACCATCCTCCTCGGGTCCATGAGCGGGTCCGCATCCTCATCCGCCATGCTGGCTACTACATCGAAATCAAGCCCCAACGAGCCGAGCAGCTCGACCCTCCTCGGCGATGCTGAGGCCAGCACTAATCCTGCCATCTCACAACCGGACCGATGCCGGAAGCATCCGTCCGTCTCCCCTTTAGTATAATTTATCATAATTCGGGCACCTTTTCCCTCCGCCGGGCACATTATCCCCGCAAATGCCAAACTAGCGGAATCTGCAGCATGAGGCAAAAAAGAGCGGCGCGCCAACCGGCGCGCCGCACCATGATCCCTATTTACGCTTATGCCTCGGCCACCAGGTCCGAGTCGGCCCCGAACACGTTGTGAATGCACTTCACAGGGCACTTCTGCACGCAGATGCCGCACTTGGTGCACTTGCTGTTGTCGATGACCGCTACTGTCCCTTCCATCCTGATGCACTGCGTAGGGCAGTTCTTCACGCAGATCTGGCATCCTATGCAGACTGCGGAGCAGTCCGCCTTGCTCTTGGGAAGCGGCGCCTTCGACGTGCAGATGACGTTGACCGGCTCATCCTCGGACCTGAGCGCCAGAAGGTGCCTGGGGCATACCTGCACGCACTTTCCGCAGCCGGTGCACTTCGCGTCGTCTATCTTGGGAAGATCATCCTCCCCCATGTACATCGCGTCGAACGGGCAGGCCTTCACGCAGGTCGCAAGGCCCAGGCACCCGTATGAGCAGGCCTTGAAGCCGCCGCTTACGTTATGGGCGGCAACGCAGTCCATTATGCCCTTGTACTCGCCGGCATCCTTCGCAATCCCCTTGCCTCCTGCGCACATGAGCCTAGCGTACTTGGGCTTCATGTCGATGCTGACGTTGAGGCACATTATCTCGGCTATCTTCTCTGCGACGGACTTTCCTCCCACGGGGCACTTGTCGCAGGGGGCCTGGCCACCTACTATAGCCGTCGCCAGCCCTGCGCATCCGGGAAAGCCGCAGGCTCCGCAGTTCGCCCCCGGAAGGGCTGACTGCACCTGGTCTATTCTGGGGTCCCTCTCCACGGCAAGAAGCTTCGCTGCTATCGCAAGCGCCACTCCGAAGGCAAGGCCCATGCCACCAAGGACGAGCAAGCTGTTAAGTACCAATTATCCCACCTCCAGCGGCCGCTAGCGCAGGCCGAAGAGCTTCTCGAGGTTGAAGCCCGAGAAGCCCAGGAATGCCATCGCCATCTGGGCTGTAATGATAAGCGTGAGCGGGAAGCCCTTGAAGGACTTCGCAATCGGCGCGGTGTTGAGCTTCTCCCTTAAGGCCGCCATGGCAATGAGCACCAGCGAGAAGCCGATGCCTCCTCCAGTGCCGGAGATGACTGCCTCTACGAAGTTATATCCGTCGCGGATGTTTATCACGGCCACGCCTAGGACCGCGCAGTTGGTCGTGATGAGCGGAAGGTAGATGCCAAGCGCCCTGTAGAGCGTGGGGCTCATCTTCAGGATTATCATCTCTATGAGCTGCACGAGGGCCGCGATAACTAGGATGAACGCGACGGTCTGCAGGAAGCCGAGGTTAAGCGGATTGAGAAGGTAGTTCTGCACCAGCCAAGTGACCGCCGAGGCAAGGCTCATGACGAACACCACTGCCGCCGCCATTCCTGTGGCGGTGTCGAACGCGTTGGACACCCCGATGAACGGGCATGTGCCCATTATCCTGGCCAACATGTAGTTGTTGACCAGTATCGTCGAAAGAAGTATTACGAATAGCTCCTTCATTTGCTATACCTCCTTGGGAGCGCAGCCGCAGCTGGCTGCCTGCGAAACCTTGCCCTGCCTTCTCATCGTGACCCCGTTGATGGCGGCAAGCACGAAGCCCAGCGTCATGAAACCACCCACGGGCTTGTCGATAAGGGCTGCTGCGAACTTGGCCGGGAACAGCTTGATGCCCGCAAAGCCGAAGTCCGCGGCGGCAAGGATCTTGCCGGTCGCCATGGGCTCCCTTATCGCAGCCAGGATTATCAGGGCCAGCGTGAAGCCCACTCCCATCCCGAGGCCATCAGCCACCGAGTTGAGAACGCTGTTCTTGTAGGCATAAGCTTCCGCCCTCGCAAGTATGATGCAGTTGACCACGATAAGAGGGACGAAAACGCCCAGCACCTTGTGCAGGTCCGGAAGGTATGCCGCCATCACCAGGTCGACGATTGTAACGAACGTGGCGATGACCACTATGAAACAGGGTATCCTTATCTTGTCGGGGATTATCTTCCTGAGGACCGATACGAAGAAGTTCGATCCCAGCAGGACGAATGTAGCTGCGATGCCCATACCTATGGCGCTCGATACCGAGACGGAGGCCACCATAGTGGGGCACATGCCGATTAGAAGGACGAACACCGGGCTTTCAGCCCAAAGGCCCTTCTTGAATTCCTTAATTGCGCTCATCTTCCCCACCTCCTACATCCCAAGCAGGGCCTTCGAGAAGCTAAGGCCGTTGTTGACCCCTTCTACCGCAGCCCTGGAAGAGATGGTGGCTCCGGAGACCTGGTCGATCTCCCCGCCGAGTTTCTTTATGGCAAGCGTGCCTGCCTTGCCGGTGAACTGCCCTGTGAACGCCGCTTCCTTAATAAGTGAGCCCAGTCCGGCCGTCTCGCTCTGGCTTATCACCTGCAAGCCCTGGCAGGTTCCGGAAGTATCCATGCCGATAAGAAGGACTATAGTTCCGCCGTAGCCCGAGGTCTCAACCTTGACTACCGCCCCCGCGTCCGTGCCGTCAGCGGCCTTGCCCCTGTAGGCCTCGATTATCCCCTTGGCATCTGAGGACACCGCGGCTATGTCGTCTGCCGTCAAGGCCTCGAAGTCCACGGCTGACGGAAGCACGACTGCCATGGCCTTAAGGGTGGCCTGGGCCTGCCTTTCGGCGATGATGACGCTCGTCTTGCTGTACACCGCCGAGAGCGATACGCCCGAGACTACGCAGATGAGTGTAAGTATGATCCCGTATCTAACCATGTCACGCACGGTTGCTCACCTCCCCGAAGCGCTTCGGCCTGCCGAACCTCTCGATTAGCGGAACGAAGCTGTTCATAATCAGTATGGCAAACGCCACTCCCTCAGGGTAGCTGCCGAACATCCTGATGAGGAAGGTGAACACGCCGAGGCCTACCGCGTAGATTATCTGCGCCATAGGCTTCATCGGGCTTGTCACATAATCGGTCGCCATGAAGAACGCTCCCAGGATCAGCCCTCCTGACAGCAGGTGGAATATCGGGTCCTGGTTGAATGCCATGGCAAGCCCTGTGGTGGTAAGGATGTACACCAGGGGTATCCTCAGCGTTATCGCTCCCAGGAACAGGAGCACCAGCGCACCTACGAGAAGCGCCAGGGCAGATGTCTCCCCCAACGATCCTGCCACGTTCCCGAAGAAGAGCGGACCATAGAACCTGGACAGGGTGGTCCCGCCGATCTCTCCCGACTTCAGAAGGCTGAGGGGAGTCGCGGTGGTAAGGACGTCGAAACCGCGCGTCCAGGCCATGCTGTTAGCCGGCCAGGCGTACCCGGCGCTTACGACGCTGGGCCAGGCAAGCGACGCGAACACCCTTCCGACAAGGGCTGGATTGAAGATGTTGTAGCCGAGGCCGCCGAACACTATCTTGCCGGGGCCGATTGCCATGAGAGATGCCATCGCCACCACCCAGGGCTCAACCCTCGGGGGCAACGTCATCGCCACGAAAAGGCCCGTAAGGGCCGCGGAACCGTCGCTGATCGTCACTTCGAGCTTCCATATCCTCTGAATCAGGTATTCGAACAGGACCGCGGAAGCTACTCCGACGACCAGGTTAACCGCCGCCCAGAGGCCAAAGAAATATACGCCGCACGCCGCCGCCGGGATTAGCGCCATGAACACACCCCGCATGATCATCGGGGTTGCACCCTTCTGCCTTATGTGCGGCGCGGCTGTGATAATAAGGTTGCTTTCTGACATGTCCATCACCTCGTCACTTCTTGCCGCGCTTGGCGAGAGCGTGCTGCTTCGCCAGCTTTATGGACTGCACCAGGGGCCTCTTGGACGGGCAGACGTACGAGCAGCATCCGCACTCCATGCAGTCTGCCGCGTAGAGCTTCTCGGCCTTGTCCATGTCGCCTGCTAGTGCATGCTTGTGTATCTCTGAGGGCTCGATGAACATCGGGCAGACCTCATTGCACCTTCCGCACCTTATGCATGGCATCTCTTTCCAGAAGAGCGCCTCCTGCCTGTTTAGGACCACGATGCCTGAGGTTCCCTTGGTCACAGGGAAGCCGAGGCCCGAGGCCGCGACACCCATCATTGGTCCGCCGAAGATCACCTTGCCGGCCTCTTCTTTGAGCCCTCCGCACTGGTCCACCAGATCCTGGGCGGAGGTGCCGAGGTACGCTTCGACGTTGCCTGGATTCCTGACGGCAGTGCCGGAGACTGTAACTATCCTCTTCACAAGGGGAAGCCCCGTCCTGAAGAGCTCGGAGATTGCAGCTGCAGTGCCGACGTTCACGACTACCACTCCAACGTCTCTGGGAAGCCCTCCCGGGGGGACCTCGCGGCCTAGTGTGGCCTTCACCATCGACTTCTCATAGCCCTGGGGGTATTGAGCCTTGCAGGCGACGACTTCTATGCCCTTGAAGGATGCGGCTGCGGTGGTAAGCGCTATCACGGCATCCATCTTGTTGTCCTCTACCCCGATTACCGCCCTGTCGACGCCTATGCCCTTCATCACGATGTAGGTGCCGTGCACCACCCTTTCGGCCCTCTCGACCATGACCCTGTGGTCTGCCGTGAGGTAAGGTTCGCATTCCCCGCCGTTTACGACCAGGGTGTCCACCTTGCAGCCCTGCGGGAGGGTCATCTTCACGTGAGTGGGGAACTCGGCGCCGCCGAGTCCCAGCATGCCCGCCTCGCGGATGTACTTTCTGATGTCCTCAGGGCTCAGCGTGTCCGGATCCGGGAGAGGGGCTATGCTTTCATGAAGCGCCTGTTGCCCGTCTGACTCGATGGTGAATCCCAGATACTCAAGGCCATTGTGGCCCCTGTAGGGTTTCACGTCCGTCACCTTGCCGGATACGGGAGAGTGGGTGGGAACGCACATGAACCCCTCATTGTCGGCGAGCTTCTGCCCCACCTTGACTTCCGTGCCCCGAGGGGCGAGGATCTTGTAGCCGACCCATGAGTAGCCGGCCGATACCAGCACTTTAGCCGGTAGCTTTCCGGCCGCTGTCGGCGTCGCGCCCGTGAACTTGCACGAATCGGGGTGTATCCCGCCGACGAATGTCCTCACAGCCATATATCTCACTCCTTAGTAGGTATCTAAACCCTTTGCTTGCTGCCTAGAAGAGGTTAAGTATGGTACCGTCCTCGAGTATGTCTATTGAATCTGCCGCGGGTACCTTGGGAAGCCCGGGCATCGTCATCACTTCCCCTGTAAGGGCCACTATGAAGCCTGCGCCTGCGGACACTCTGACCTCGCGCACAGTAAGCTTCCAACCGGCCGGCCTTCCCTTCAGGTCTGGGTTGTCCGACAGCGAGTGCTGCGTCTTGGCCATGCACACGGGAAGCTGCCCGTATCCTATCTTCCTGATGGTGCCGAGCATGGTCTTAGCGCTCTCGGCGAATACGACGTCATCGGCCCCGTAAACGTCCTTGGCAAGCTTTCTTATCTTATCCTCTGCGGATATCTCAAGCTCATACAGGGTATGGAAATTGTTGGCGTCGTTTTCGAGGGCCTCCAGCACCTGCTGGGCGAGCTCCCTTCCGCCGTCGCCGCCCCGCGCGACTACTTCGGAGACCGCATAACGGACCTTCCTGGCCTCGCAGCGGCTCTTGACGAGCTCGAGCTCCTCCGGGCTGTCCGTAGGGAACCTGTTGATCGCAACAACGACGGGCAGGCCGAAGTTCCTGGTAAGGTTGTCTATGTGGGCCTCGAGGTTTTCGATTCCCTTTGCGAGAGCCTCAAGGTTTGTCTCGGAGACCTTGTCCTTCGCCACTCCGCCGTGCATGTTGAGCGCGCGCACCGAGGCTACAAGGACCGCCACATCCGGCTTGAGGCCGGTCTGCCTGTGGACTATGTCGAAGAACTTCTCCGCTCCGAGGTCGGAGGCGAAGCCGCCTTCGGTCACGACGTAGTCGGCCAGCTTAAGGGCCAGCCTCGTCGCTATTATCGAGTTGTTGCCGTGGGCAATGTTGGCGAACGGGCCGCCGTGTATGAATGCGGGCTGGCCTTCGACCGTCTGCACCAGGTTCGGCTTGATTGCGTCCTTCAGCAGCACAGCCATGGCCCCTACGGCCTTGATGTCGGCAGCCGTGACCGGCTTCCTGTCATGGGTGTAGGCGACGATCATCCTTCCGAGCCTCGCCTTGAGGTCCTCGGTGCCGGATGCGAGGCAGAGGATGGCCATCACCTCGGAGGCGACGGTTATGTCGAAGCCGCTTTCCCTTGGCACGCCGTTGTTTGTGCCTCCTAAACCGCATACTATGCCTCTGAGCTGCCTATCGTTCATGTCCATAACCCTCTTGACGGTGACCCTCCGGGGGTCGATGCCGAGGGCGTTGCCCTGGAAGATGTGGTTGTCAAGAAGTGCGACCATGAGGTTATGCGCTGCGGTTACGGCATGGATGTCCCCTGTGAAGTGGAGGTTGATGTCCTCCATCGGCAGAACCTGGGAGTAGCCTCCTCCGGTGGCGCCGCCTTTTACGCCGAAGACGGGCCCAAGGGAAGGCTCCCTCAATGCTACGGCTACCTTCTTGCCGAGCTTGCCCAACGCCTGCGTGATGCCTATCGCGGTGCAGGTCTTGCCCTCTCCCGCGGGAGTCGCCGTGATAGCTGTCGTGTAGATGAGCTTGCCGTCCCTGTTGCCCTTAAGCCTTTCTAGAAGGTCTAGGGGAAGCTTCGCCTTATACTTGCCGTAGTACTCGAGGTCGTCGGTGGAGATTCCTATGGTGGCTGCTACTTCGGCAATCGGTCTGAGCTTGGTCGCCTGTGCGATCTCAATGTCGCTAGGTATTGGCATTTGGCACCTCCGTCAGGCTTTCGCCCGTATAAACTGGTCTATACCCCGTGCAGCCATCTTGCCTGCCCCCATGGCGGCGATGACCGTGGCCGCCCCGGTGACGATGTCGCCACCGGCGAAAACGCCCGGCATGCTGGTCTGCCCGTATTCATCCTTGACTACTATGAGCCCGTGCCTGTCCAGCTCCAGGCCCTTGGTGTTCCTGGTAAGCACTGGGTTCGGCCCCTGGCCTATTGCGATGACCACAGTCTGGGCCTCCACAGAGAATTCCGAACCCTTCACGGGTATCGGCCTGCGCCTTCCGCTTGCGTCAGGCTCTCCCAGCTCCATGCGCTGGCATATGAGCTCCTTGACGTTTCCTTCCGGGTCGCCTTTGATCTCAACCGGATTCGTCAGAAGGTTCATGAGGATTCCCTCTTCCTCCGCGTTTTCGATCTCCTCTATCCTTGCGGGCATCTCCTGCCTGGACCTTCTGTAGACTATGCTTACCTGCTCGGCCCCCAGCCTAAGGGCGGTCCTTGCGGAGTCCATGGCCACGTTTCCCGCACCGACCACGGCTACCTGCCTTCCTATCCTAACAGGCGTCCCGTAGCAGGGGAACTTGTAGGCCTTCATCAGGTTCACCCTGGTCAGAAACTCGTTCGCCGAGTACACGCCGTTCAGGTTCTCCCCGGGTATGCCCAGGAAGTTCGGGAGCCCGGCCCCCGTCCCGATGAAGACGGCGCTGTACCCCTCGCTTCCGAGAAGCTCCTCAAGTGTGACGCTCATTCCTATCACGGCGTTTGTTATTATCCTCACGCCCAGCTGCCTTACGTAATCCACTTCCCTGTCCACTATGTCCTTGGGGAGCCTGAACTCCGGTATCCCGTACCTTAGGACTCCGCCTGTCTCATGAAGCGACTCATATATGTCCACCCTGTATCCCATGAGGGCGAGGTCGGCCGCGCAGGTGAGTCCGGAAGGACCAGATCCTACCACAGCTACCCTTGGCGCATCTTCCTTGGTCCTTTTCTCGACGTCGAGCGTCGAGTGCGACCTCTCGTAGTCGGACACGTAGCGCTCCATCATGCCTATCGCCACCGGCTTGAACTTCTTCGCCAGGGTGCAGACCTGCTCGCACTGCGTCTCCTGCGGGCAGACCCTTCCGCAGACGGCGGGCAGGCTGTTCTTCTCCTTGATCTTAAGGGAGGCCTCTGTGAACCTCCCCTGCGCCGCCAGGGCTAGGAATTCCGGAATCGGCACTTCCACCGGGCAGCCGCTAACGCACGGCTTCGTGGGGCACTGGATACAGCGCTGGGCCTCCTTAAGGGCCGCCTCCCCGCTTAGGCCGAGCGCGACTTCAAGGAAGTTGCTTCCTCTTTCCTTAGGATCCTGCTTGGGCATCTCAGGCCTTGCGGCCAGGTCCTTTATCGGCATCTGCAACCCTCCCCGGCCTTGTGCTCCTCTACCGCCCTTCGTTCCTCTTCCCTGAAGAAGGTCTGCCTCTTGATGAGCTCGTCGAAGTCCACCAGGTGGGCATCGAACTCAGGGCCGTCGACGCAGGAGAACTTGGTAACGCCTCCCACGCTAACCCTGCAGCACCCGCACATGCCTGTGCCGTCGAGCATGGTGGCGTTCAGGCTCACTGTGGTCTTGATGCCGTATTTCCTCGTCACGTCGGCGCATGCTTTCATCATACGCACCGGTCCTATCGCGACTACCTCGTCAACCTGGTTCCCCTCCTGAATATGCTTCTCGAGGGCCTGGGTGACGAAGCCGTGGAAGCCGCAACTTCCGTCGTCGGTGCAGAGTATCATCTCGCTTGAGACCATGCCTGCCGTGTCGCGCATCACATATAGGCTCTCGGTCCTCGCCCCGAGTATGGTCGTCACCTTGTTTCCTATCCTCATATGCTCCCTGATCTGAGGTATTAGCGGCGCGATGCCGATTCCGCCGGCTACCGCGACGACATTGCCGACCTTCTCGATGCTGGTGGGCGTGCCGCAGGGACCTAGCACGTCGGTGAAGGACTGCCCCTCGTCAAAGGAGCACATCCTCATCGTCGACGCGCCTATCTCCTGCACTACGATTGTTATCGTGCCCTTCTCGGGGTCGTGCTCGACAATCGTGAGAGGCACCCTCTCGCCGTGCTCGTCAGACCTTACCATAACGAAGTTGCCGGGCTTTGCCGCCCTTGCGACGAGCGGCGCTTCAAGCACGAACATGTATACGGAGGAGGCCAAAAGCCTCTTGCTCAGGATCTTGTGCATCTTGGCCGCCTTCCTACCACTTGTGGCAAATCACGCAGTCGTACTCGAACCACTCGCCGTGGCAACCCTCGCAGGAAGCATGGCTCATGCCCTCGCCGGGCGGCACAAGCTGGTCGGCGTGGCAGCTCTCGCAGCCGAAGCCGATGTGGGCGGCATGTGGGATGTTGTAGTCCGCGGTCTCTGTGAACTCAAGGTTGATGTGGCAGCTGCCGCAGCTGGGGGCGCTTGCGTTGAACCAGTCGGTGTGGCAGTCCATGCAGGTGGAGTGGCCCATCTCGCCCTCGGATCCTATCACATACTCGACGTGGCAGGCCTCGCAGCTGTAGAAGTTGTGAGCCTCATGCGGTATCCTGATGTCCTCCGACTGCTCAATGTCTGCCTTTATGTGGCACTTGGCGCAGTCGGCGGTACCCTCCGCGAACCAGTCGTAATGGCAGCTGCTGCACTTGTCGTGGCTTATGCCGGCAGGCATCGCCCCGTCTATGCCGTGAACCTGGCCCTCATGGCACTCGTTGCAGGTGATGCCCATCCCGCCTACATGTATGGTGTGAGGTATGGATATCTCCTCGGTGCCTTTGGAGCTGGGCGCCGCGGCGTGGCAGCGCACGCAGTACTCGTCGGTTATCTCGAGGTCGGCGAACTCTGTTGTGCCACCGGCTTTCTCAACGCTTCTCATCCTGGCTATGTCGAAACGGTTCTCGAACCAGCCGGTGAAGCCCGGCTTCATGTGGCAGTCCGCGCAGCGGACATCGCTGTGGTTGCTGTGCGCCCAGGTATCGGCAAGAGGCTGCATGGAATGGCAGCCGCTGCAGTACTTGTCCGTTTCGGTGTAGCTTGCCGCGGCTATGGTCCCGCCAATAACAATCGCCAGGACCAGAAGGATCACTCCCTGCGCCTTGCCGCGCGCGAAAATCGATGGTTTGCCGGACATAGGAATACCTCCTCGCAGATATTTGCGTTACTCGGTGTAGTATGAAAGGCTTTGCAGAAGCACCGTGACGTCCGAATCGTTGACTTTCACTCCCTCGGGCACAAGAAGCGTGGTGGGAGTGAAGTTCAGAATACCCTTGATGCCCGCCTGCACGCATATGTCGGCCATCTTCTGCGCAGCCTCGGCGGGGACAGTGAGCACTGCTATCCTGATGCCGTTCTGCCGAATGACCTCTTTCAGCATGCTGATGTTGTATGCAGGGACGGAATCGAACGGGCCCTCCTTGAGAACCGCCTCGTCGACGTCGAAGCCCGCCTCGATCACCAGGTTCTCGGCGCCGCTTGCGCGCTGCCCGGTGCCCCGCCTGTAGGCGTTGTAGTGGATGATGGCCTTGCCCATCCTTCCCAGGCCGACGATGGCGATCTTGACTTCCCTGTCGAGCTTGAGCTTCCCCATTAGCTCCTTCTTCAGGGTGCTGATGCGGTAGCCCACCCCCTGCTTGCCGAAGCATCCGAACACGGTGAGGTCCTTCCTCACCTGGGTGGGGCTGGTCCCTGTAACATCCCCGAGCTGTTTGGACGAGACGATGGATAGCCCTGCGCTTTCAAGGCTGTCAAGTGCCCTCAGATACATAGGCAGGCGCCTGATGACAACGTCCGGTACCTTCTGATCACCCATCCAAGACCCTCCATTCATTGCTGGATGTCCGCCGACTTCCCGAAGCAGGATTCAGATCCGGGGTCCGCAAAGCCGGTCACCACGGGAGCGAACTTCCTGCTATCCAGGCCGAGGTCGTACTTCCTTACCCCAAGATAGGCCATTATCAGGAAAAGGAACCCTCCGGCTGCGGCGAAGGCGTCGGCCTTCTGCTGAAGCTTGAAGTATGAGGCGAAGCCGTTTCCTGTCACCACTCCTGCAAGGAAGCCGAGTAGCGGCACCCCGTATGCCACGGCTGCTGCCTTCAGGACGTCGCCGTCTTTCATCTCCACGACGACGAGATCCCCCTTGCCCACCTCCATATCGCAGATGGCCTTCACCCTCTTCGCGTTATCCGAGGGCTTGCACATCCCGCAACCCTTGCATGCGCTGGGCCTGATTATCTCAAGAAGCGCCCAGCCCTTCTCCTTGGTTATGACCATGCCGGTCTGCTGCATTCACACATCTCCGTCCGATTTCCGCACTTAAGCGGCACAAATACGCCCTTGGGCGGCTAAACCCATATTGAATTATACAACAATCTTTCACAAAGTCGTAAGAATCGAGCGCCTTCGATATTCTACTCCAATATCGGCGCGATGTTAACATGCATTCGCCTTTATCGGCTGTTTACCGCACAAATGGCAAGGCGGCCCGAAATGGCATGGGCCGCCCTCTTAGCTTTCAATATTGTATGGATAAATAAACAATGTCAGCGCCTGAACAGCGTCATCCTCACCATCGTCCCTGTGCCGGGGCTTGAAGTGATCTCGAACTTATCGGAGCACTTCTGCATGTTGGGCAACCCCATGCCCGCTCCGAAGCCCATGCGCCTTGCCTCGTCGTCCGCCGTCGAATAGCCCTCGGTCATGGCGAGCTTGATGTCAGGGATGCCAGGTCCCACATCTATCGCCGTTATCAGTATGAGGTCGGGCTCGATCTGCGCGCTGAGCATTCCGCCCTTGGAGTGTATGACGATGTTCATCTCCGCCTCGTAGGCTGCGACCGCCGCCCTTCGGACGAGATCCTTGTCGAAGCCGTTCTGGCTCAGGTATCTCTTGATGGTGGACGCGGCGTCGCCCGCCCTTATGAAGTCCCGCGAGATGATCTCGAACTGGAGCTTCGTGTTGTCGGCTGAAGACATTCTAGGCCCCCCTCACCGAATTGCAGTCGGCTGGCGCGACGCCGGCCTGGTAAAGCTTCCCGCATGCCTCGTACAGTGTCATCCTTGTAGTAAGAAGCGGCATCCCGGACCTTGCCGCAAGCTCCGCCATGTCCTGGGTCGGCCGCTTCCCCTTCACGAAGATGATAGCGGATACGCCCGATATCTCCGCCGTCCTTATGAGCTGACCCCCCATTAGCCCGGTAAGCAGCAGGTGCCCCGGCCGTCCATAGGCCAGCACGTCGCTTAGAAGCTCGGCGGCGAAGGCGAAGCTTGCCTCCTCATCCAGGGAGTCGGCGCTTCTTCCCACTATGTCGGCCTCAAGAAGCCGTGCGGCGTCATCGATTCTCATCGCTTCCTCCGGCTAATTTGCGATCTTAGCGGCAAAGCCCGCTGCCTTGACCTTCTGTACAAGCGAGTCCGCGTTGGCCCACACCGAGAAGGCCCCTATCTGGACGAAATACGATGTCCCTTCCTTGACGGTAAGGACCGGGAACCCCATCTCCTTAAGCTTCACCGATGATTCATCCGCGCCTGCCTTCTCGGAGTACGGGCCCACCCTCACCTTGTACATCGTCTGCTGAGAGGGCTCTTGTGATGAGCCGGCGGATCCTGCATCAGCTGAAGGCTGCGAAGAAGATACCGGGGCAGTTGAGGATTCCGGCGCCTGGCTAGCCTTAGGCGCCTGGGCCGAAGGCTCATTTGCAGGCGGCGCCTGCTGCCCCAGAGGCTCCTCCGCAGCATCGTCCGCGGCAGGCTCCTCGCCTGTTGAAGCATCGGTCTGATCGCCTTCGGCCTCATCGATGGGCGTTATGCTTACGTTATTCGCCCAAGGCGGGCTTGCGAACGGAGACGAGCCGTCATCCTGACCTGTATCAAAAGCCTCATCCATTATTGCTGGCAGGCTGAGCTGCGGTCCCTGGGCTTCCTGCCCTGGCGCGCCATCCCCTTCGGCTGGTATATCCGTTGAGCCGGGCGCTTCGCCGGCCTCCGCGTTCAGCTCATCCATCTGCTCGGCAAGGTCCTTCGAGCCGGGTTGCATCAAATCAACCAGCGCGATGCCGGCGAACCAGCCTATCGCGATGGCCCCTCCCGTTATTATCAATGCTGCGAGTATCCAAGACAGGATCCTCTTCATCCTGCCGCCAGCGCCTTTGTCCATTCATTCAGCCTCCGGATATATTCATTCACCCAGACCCTCGATTATCCTTCATTCCTCCCACGGCTTGAGAAGATATCTTTTAAGCGGCAGGGCTGGAAGGCCCGTCTCATCCTCGATTTGCGCAAGAAGGCCAGGGCTTTCGGCCACCAGCCTGTCATGCACGGCGATGAACCTTAGCGGCACGCCAGATTCCTCCGAGACACGCCTTGCAGTGCTCAGCCCCTCAAGGGCAAGCTCCAGCGTGCTTTCCGTGCCGAGGTTGGTGTTCGCTATGATGCCTGTGGGCCTAAGCCTGGAGGCTCCCTCCACCATGCCCATCATCTTCGATATCTCCTCCGCGTTCGACGAGAAGGGGCGCCTCGTGTTTATCACATAAAGCGCATCATAGCCCCTTTTGATCCTGCCGGCATACCTTCCCAGCGCCCTTGCCCCCAGGTGGTCGCCGCCGACGTCCACTACGGTCTTGCCGCCTCCGGAGACGAGTGCGTCGACCTCCCCGGTCACAATAGGAAGGTCGGCGTTCTCAAGCCCTGCTATCGTATCCACCATGCGAACGCCAGCGGCGCGCACCTTCGCCCTTATGTCGCGCGACCTGAACATCGGCTTGATGACGTCAATGTCCACAAGGGAGACTTCCCTGACGCTCTCCGAGAGCCCTATGGCAAGGTTAACCGCTATCTCCGTCTTACCGCTTCCGAACGCCCCGAACAAAATCGTAAGCCTCTCGGGCGCGAACCTGGTGTAATCCAGCTTCCCTTTCACGATTTCCTCAGATGCCATGGCCAGCCTTCCTTCCCAGCAATGCTTTCTGCCTGATCTCGCCGATAAGGTAAAGGGAACCGCAGACCAGAAGCGGCACTCCCCTCTCTGCTGCCATCGCAAGTCCGATGTCAAGCGCCCGTTCCTGGTCCGTCTCGAAGAGGGCCTCCAGGCCGGATGCCCTAGCAGCCTCCGCCACCTTTGCGGGGTCCGCGGCCCCTGACCTCGCGTGCGCGATTCCCGTCGCTACAAGCGCCGATATGTGAGGCGCGATTATCCCTATCATCCTTTGAAACGGCTTGTCAGACGAGAACCCCGCTAGAGCCACAGGTCTGCTTCCTTCCATCACGGCAGCAAGAGTGCCAGCAAGCGCCTCGGCTCCATCGGGGTTGTGCGCCCCGTCAAGGATTACCGGCACCTTCCCTTCCAGCACCTCGAACCTCCCAGGATGCGATGCCGTCATAAGGCCCTCCTGAGCGCTCACAGGATCGATATCCCAGCCGCAACCGATGAGCGCCTCTAGCGCCCTTAGCGAGGCTGCGAGGTTGTCCGCTTGGTGCACCCCCACAAGAGGAGTGCGGAAGGTTCCTATAAACGAGTCCCCTTCATATCGGACGACGGTCCCATCCAGGCCGGTGCCGAGCGATTCATACCTGTAGCCAAAACCGGGTTCATCCAGCCTGCATCCCCTCGCGGCGGCCTCGCGCCTTATCATGGCGAGGGCCTCCTCATCCTGCCTTGCGCTTACAACCCTCACCCCGGGCTTCATGATCCCGCACTTGTCGAAAGCTATCTCACCAAGGGTGTTTCCGAGCCTCTCCATATGGTCGTAAGAGATGTGGGTTATGACCGATACGTCGGAAGCGATCACGTTGGTCGAATCGTACCTTCCTCCGAGCCCCACTTCCATCACCGCAAGCTCCACGCCTCTTCGCCTGAAGTGCTCAAGGCAGATGGCGGTGCACATCTCGAACTCGGTCGGCATGTCAGCCCGCCAGCCGGCAAGCGCCACCGATGCGCTTGCGGCATGCTCGGTAAGCTCCGCCAGCTCCTCTTCGGATATCTCCTCACCGCATACTCTTATCCTTTCGGTGTAGGAGCTCAGGTGCGGTGAGGTGAACAGCCCCGTCCTGATGCAGCAGCCTCTTAGCGCCGCCTCTGTCATCGAGGCCACCGAGCCTTTGCCGTTTGTGCCTGCTATGTGCAGGAAACGCATTTCCCTTTCAGGATTTCCCATCTCCGCAAGCAGCGCCCTCGTCCTCAGAAGCCCCGGTTTGATGCCGAAGCGCATGTGCTCGCGCAGGAAGGAAAGCGCGTCCTCATACCTCATCTTCACACCGCCGCCGATCTGCAGTCCGCAAACAGCGGGCATCCGGAGCATACCGGAGCCCTCGCATGGCAGCGCTGCCTGCCGTGCTGGATCATATTCAGATGCAGGCTGTAGCAGATATCAAAATCCGCAGCCTCCGTCATAAGCCTTTGAGTCTCCTCTGCCGACTTGGTGGTCACGATGCCGAGCCTGTTTGCCACCCTATGGACGTGGGTGTCCACGGGGAAGGCCTTCTTGTCCAGTGCGAACAGCATCGTGCAGGCGGCGGTCTTAGGTCCTACGCCTTTGAGCGAGGTCAGGTATTGCATGACCTTGCCTTCGGGAAGCCCCCTTAGGAACTCGAGGCTTATCTCGCCCCTGTCCTTCTTGATGCGACCGAGGACTGCCTGTATGGATGCCGCCTTCTGGTCAGCAAGGCCGCCCTGCCTGATTGAATCCGCCACCTCCGAGACATCTGCCGAGATTACGCCCTCCCAGGAGGGAAACCTCTCCATCAGAGAGGCAAAGGCCCTGTCGCTGGTCCTGTCGGTCGTATTCTGCGACAGTATCGTGTGTACCAGGGAAGTCACGGCATCCTCGTCCCTGTCGTTCTGCTTGGGGCCGTAAGCCTTAAGGAGCATTCTGTCCAGTCTCCTAAGCACAACCGCCAACGGGTTGACATCGCCGGCCTTCATGCCGCACCTCCCTTAACTCAGCTCCGCTATCCTTGCCCTTATCTTCGATAACGAGGCTTCAAGCTCCTCCGCCTTCGCCCTCTCCCTGTCAACTACCGCCTGGGGAGCCCTGCTGACGAAGGATTCATTCGAGAGCTTCGCCCTTACCCCTTCCAGCTCCTTTGCCTGAGAGCCGGCCTCCCTGTCGAGCCTCTCTAGCTCCTTTTTGATGTCTATCATGCCTTCGAGGGGCAGGAAGATGCTGATTCCGGAAGCTACACCCTGCGCCGCCTTCTGCGGCTTGGGGGCTTCCGGGGCGATGGTGCTGAAGGCGTCTAGCCCGGCCAGCGTCGAGATGAGGTCGCTGTTCGTCGAAAAGGCCGCAAGCGCATCCTCCCCGCCCTGGAATATGGCATCTACCTTCTTGTTTGTGGCCACACCGAACTCGGCCTTTATGTTCCTTATTATCCTGATGGCCTCCATGAGAGCACCCATATCCTGCTCTGCTGCGGCGTCCCTGGCATCCTCGGACCTGTCGGGAAGCTGGGAGCAGATCAGAGCGCCGGTCGATCCCGGAAGCATCTGCCAGATCTCCTCGGTTATGAAGGGCATGAATGGATGCAGGAGCCTCAGCGCCCCGTCAAGGCCCTTCCATGCAACGTATTGCGCCACCATCCTCGCCGACTCGCCCTTCTTGCCGTACAGGCGGGGCTTTGCCGCCTCGATGTACCAGTCGCAGAACTCGCCCCAGATGAAGTCCTGCACTATCCTCGCTGCCTCGCCTATCTCGAACCTGTCCACATACCGCTGGGCGTCGAATGAGGTCGCAGCGAGCCTCGAGAGCATCCATCTGTCGGGAAGCTCCAGGTCGTCCATGTCAGGGGCTGGAGCCTCTGGGTCGAACCCTTCGAGGTTCATGAGCACGAACCTGGACGCGTTCCAGACCTTGTTAGCGAAGTTGCGGCTGGCCTCCACCTTGTCAGAGTTCCATCTGATGTCGTTTCCGGGGGTGTTCCCCGTGATGACGGTCATCCTTAGCGCGTCGGCGCCGTACTTCCTGATTATCTCCAGAGGGTCAACCCCCTCTCCCTTGGAGCGGCTCATCTTGCTGCCGTCCGCGTTTCTCACAAGGCCGTGCAGCAGCACATATGAGAAGGGCTTCTCCCCCATGAACTTAAGGCCGGAGAAGATCATCCTTGCCACCCAGAAGAATATGATGTCGTATCCGGTCTCAAGGACCGTCCCGGGGTACCAGTGCTCAAGCTCGGGTGTTGAATCCGGCCATCCCATGATGGAAAACGGCCAGAGCGCGGAAGAGAACCAGGTATCCAGAACATCCTCGTCCTGCCTCACAGAGCTTCCGCACTTGGGGCACTTATTGAGGTCCACCCTTGATGCCGTCTCGCTCCCGCATGCGTCGCAGTACCATACAGGTATCCTGTGGCCCCACCAGAGCTGCCTTGAGATGCACCAGTCCTTGCAGTTTTCCATCCAGCTAAGGTAGGTCTTGGTGAACCTTTCGGGCACGAACTTCACCTCGCCGGACTTTGCGACCTCGACGGCTGGCTTTGCAAGAGGCTCCATCTTCACGAACCACTGCAGGGATGGAAGGGGCTCCACCACGGTGCCGCACCTCTGGCAGTGGCCGACGGCGTGGGTGAGCTCCTCGGTCTTCCTGATAAGGCCCGCTTCTGCGAGCTCGGCGAGCACGAGCTTCCTTGCCTCAAGCGCGCCCATGCCGGCGAAACGTCCGGCCGCATCGGTCATCCTGCCGTCCGGGCCGATCACCTGGATGCTCTCCAGGCCATGCTTCTTTCCCAGCTCGTAGTCATTCATATCGTGGGCGGGCGTGACTTTTAGTGCGCCGGTGCCGAAGCCCTTCTCCACGTACTCGTCTGCGATCACCGGTATGCTCCTTCCCATTATCGGGAGAAGCACCCTCTTGCCGATCACCGCGCCATACCTCTCATCCTCAGGATGCACCGCCACGGCAGTGTCTCCGAGCATCGTCTCCGGCCTTGTGGTGGCGATGGTGATATGCCCTGAGCCATCCTCCAGAGGGTAGTCCAGGTACCATAGCGCGCCAGTCTCGTCGTCGTGGTCCACCTCGATGTCGGATATGGACGTGTTGCAGCTGGTGCACCAGTTAACCATCCTATTGCCGCGGTAGATGAGCCCCTCGTCATACAAACGCACGAATACCTCGCGGACCGCCCTTGAGCACACCTCGTCCATAGTGAAGCGGCTCCTCTCCCAGTCCGCGGAGCAGCCGAGCTTCTTCTGCTGGTTTACGATGGCTCCCCCGTAGTTCTCCTTCCATTGCCAGCACCTCTTCAGAAACTCTTCCCGCCCCAGGTCGGCCTTTGTGAGCCCCTCCTTGGCAAGGGCTGCCACGACCTTAGCCTCCGTGGCGATGGACGCATGGTCGGTGCCTGGCCACCACTCGGTGTTGTAGCCCTGCATGCGCCTCATGCGCACGAGTATGTCCTCTATCGTGGACATGAGGGCGTGACCAATGTGTAGCGTGCCCGTTATGTTCGGAGGGGGCATGACTATGACGAAGGGGACCTTCCCCTTGTCAGGTTCCGCATGGAATAGCCTGCCCTCTTCCCAGAAGGCGTAGATCCTGTCCTCCACCGCCGCCGGTTCGTATGCCGGCGCCAACTGCCTGGTTGCCATGTGATTACCTCCCGAAGATAAAATGAAAGAGCCCCCGCCCTCAAAGGGCGAAGGGGCTCTTCGCGGTACCACCTTTGTCGCGCGGCGGTAAGCTCTGCCGCGCACTCTGAAGCGCTCTAAAGGGCGCACCCTCCGCATCTGGCGGGAGCTTTCTGAAGCTTCGCTCGACTGCGGGGCTCGGAAGCGACTTCGGTCCTGTCCGCCTGCGGCCTTCCAGCCAAGGGCCGCTTCTCTGTAAGGCGTAAACCCGGTCCTACTCCTCTTCTTCATGGCCTTATGTTTCGAATATTCTAACCCCGGCTCCGGGGGTATGTCCACTAGTTGTCCTTTGCGGCTTCCTTGGCCTTCTTTGCAGCCTCAACTATGTAGGCTGAGATTTGCGCCGGGACCTCCTCGTAGTGGTCGAACTCCATCGTGAAGGTGCCCCTTCCGCCCGTCATCGACCTGAGGTCTATGGAGTACTTGAACATCTCCGCCTGAGGCGCAAGCGCCCTTACGATCTGGTACCTGCCCTGCGATTCCATGCCGAGGATCTTGCCGCGCTTCTTGTTGAAGTCGCCCATGACGTCTCCCATGTACTCCTCAGGGACGAGGACCTCTGCTCTCATGATGGGCTCAAGAAGCACCGGGCCGGCTTCATCCCAGCCCTTCTCCACTGCAAGCCTTGCCGCCAGCTTGAACGCCATTTCTGAGCTGTCCACGGGATGGGACGAGCCGTCATCGAGGGTGGCGCTGAAGTCCACCATGGGGTAACCTGCGAACCTTCCGTGGGGAAGCTCTTCCCTCAAGCCCTTCTCGACTGCGGGGATGAAGTTTCTGGGCACGGAGCCTCCGAACACCTCGTCTACGAACTGGAAGCCCGCTCCCCTCTCGAGGGGCGCGAAGCGCACCCATATGTCGCCGAACTGGCCGCGGCCGCCCGTCTGCTTCTTATGCCTTCCCTGGACCCTGACCGCCTTGGTTATCGTCTCGCGGTAGGGTATGGTCGGGGTGTCAAGGGTGACATCGACGCCGAACTTCCTCTTGAGGCGCTCGGCCACTACGTCGATGTGGGAGTCGCCCATGCCGGAGACTAGAAGCTCGCTGGTCTCAGGATGTTTGTAGTAGTGTATCGTCGGGTCCTCTTCCGAGAGCCTGGCAAGTCCGGAGCCGATCTTCTCCTCGTCGCCCTTCGCCTTCGGCTTCATGCAGAAGGAGAGCACAGGCTTGGGGAAGGCTGTCGGCGCATACTTAACCGGCTTGTCCTTGTCGCAGAAGGTATCGTTGGTGGTGGTATCTGCAAGCTTCGCGATTGCTACGATCTCGCCGGGACCCGCTTCGGTCGCTGGGATCTGGTGCTTGCCTTTGAGGAAGAACACCGAACCGAACCTCTCGGTCTTGTCCTTCGTGATGTTGTAGTATGTCATGTCGGGCTTGAGCACGCCGCTCATTACCCTGAGGACGTTGATCTTGCCGACGAAGGGGTCTGCCGTGGTCTTGAAGACGAAGGCAGAGAAGGCCTCTGCCTCGGCCGGTTTCCTTGTCACGGTCTCGTCCGAGTTGTTCTTGCCTTCGGCTGGCTTTCTTGAGCCGGCCGAGGGAAGGAGCATCACTATACCGTCCATCAGCTGTTGGACGCCTACGAGCTTTCCGCCCGATACTGCCGTAACGGGGTAAAGTCCGCATTCGGCCACCGCAGCGACCAAGCCTTTCTCGAACTCCTCCTGGCTTAGCTCCATGGTGTCGAAGTACTTGGCAAGGAGCTCCTCGTCGGTCTCCGCGGCATACTCCATGAGCTTGTTCCTGTATTCCTCGACCTCTGAGGCCATATCCTGAGGCACAGGTATCTCCTTCATGGCCTTTCCTGTGTGGTCGGCGAACGAGTAGGCCTTGTTGGTTATTATGTCAACTATGCCGTTGAAGCGCTCGCCGAAGCCTATGGGAAGGTTAACCGGGCAGCACTTCGGGCCGAAAGAATCGGTAACAGACTTCAAAGCCTGCTTGAAGTTGGCATTTTCCCTGTCCATACGGCTTATGGTGATGATCCTGGGGACTTTCTTGTCGTCAGCTATCCTCCAGACTATCTCGGTTCCGACCTCAACTCCGGATACTGCGTCCACCATGACCACCGCGCCGTCTGCGACCCTGAGGCCTGCATGGACCTCTCCTACGAAGTCAAGGAAGCCGGGTATGTCGATGATGTTTATCTTGGTGCTGTTCCACTCCGCAGGGGCGAACGCCATGCTAATGGAGATCTTTCGCTTCTTCTCGTCCTCGTCGAAGTCCGTGGTGGCAGTGCCATCCTCGACCCTGCCGAAACGGTCCGTCCCGCCGCTGAGATAAAGCATGGCTTCGGTAAGGGTAGTCTTGCCCGCTCCGCCGTGAGCGATTATCGCGATGTCGCGTAGCTGTTCAGGGGCATATTTCTTCAACAGAGATCTCCTCCTGTGAACCGCACGGGCCGGCATCGCTTCCTTCTGAGCTCAGCTTCGACCGTCGGCAATAATTCGCAATGCACTAAATAATTTTACATTAGTGCCTCTTCATAGGCAAGGATAGGGGGGTGATAAAAAGAGCCGCAGGGAATAACCCCTGCGGCAACCCGTGATTGGTTCACTGGCTCATCCTCTTGGGCTTGGCTGCCCTGGCTGCATCGAGCGGGACCGGGATGTCGACTGCTGGCACCTCTTGCTGGGATGCTGTCACCATTGCGTTTTCCAGCACCTTGTCCATCTGGTCCGTCTCTATGAACAGGACCTGCTCCTTCACCTTCTGAGGTATGCTCTCCATGTCCTTGTGGTTGTCGGCGGGTATTATCACCGTCCTGATTCCCGCCCTCATGGCCGCAAGCGACTTCTCCTTGAGCCCTCCGATAGGAAGCACCCTTCCTCTCAGGGTGATCTCACCCGTCATGGCCACATCCGCCCTTACGGCCCTGTTCGACAGCGCCGATGCGAGCGAAGTCGCCATCGCGATGCCTGCTGAAGGCCCGTCCTTAGGTATGGCACCCTCCGGTACATGGATGTGGACATCGGTGGTCTCATGGAATGAAGGGTCTATGCCGAGCTCCTTCGCCCTTGACCTGACATAGGTATAGGCGGCCTGGGCGCTCTCCTTCATGACATCGCCCATCTGGCCTGTGAGCGTAAGCTTTCCAGATCCTTTAGTGACCGTGGTCTCTATGAAAAGTATGTCGCCTCCGGTCTCGGTCCACGCAAGGCCGGTGGACACGCCCACCTTGTTCTCCTTGTCAGTAACGCCGTAGCGGTACTTCTCCACTCCAAGCAGGTCGTGCAGGCTTTCAGGCCTCACGGGGCATTCGGTCGGCTTCTCTCCGGAGACCTTGCACCATGCCATCTTGCGCATCACGTTTCCGATCTGCCGCTCCAGCTCGCGCACTCCGGCCTCCCTCGTATACTTCCTCACTATCTCGAGCACCGTCTCGTCTGAAAGGTCCACGTCGGTGTCTGCAAGTCCGTTCTCCCCCTTCTGCTTGGGGATGAGGAACTGCTTTGCGATTCCGAGCTTCTCGTCTTCCGTGTAGCCCGACAGGTCGATTATCTCCATCCTGTCAGCAAGCGGCCTCGGCACGTTGTGAAGCGAGTTGGCCGTCGTTATGAACATGACCTTGGACAGGTCAAGGGGCACTTCCATGTAGTGGTCGAGAAACGCCTTGTTCTGCTCCGGGTCCAGGACTTCGAGCATCGCCGACGAAGGGTCCCCCCTCCAGTCGGAGCCGAGCTTGTCTATCTCGTCCAGCAGGATGACTGGATTCGCCGATCCTGCCTGCTTAAGGGCCTGGGCAAGCTTTCCGGGGAGGGCTCCTATATAGGTCCTCCTGTGTCCTCTTATCTCAGCCTCGTCTCTTAAGCCGCCCAATGAGAAGCGGACGAACTTCCTGTTCAAGGAGCGCGCCACGGACTTGGCTAGCGATGTCTTGCCTACGCCGGGAGGCCCTACCAGGCATAGTATGGGCCCCTTGTTGAGCGAGGAGAGCTTCCTTACGGCAAGAAACTCCAGTATCCTCTCCTTCACCTTCTCAAGGCCCCAGTGGTCCTCGTCAAGGACCCTCTTCGCCTGCTTCAGGTCAAGGGAGTCTTCTGTGTACTTGCCCCAGGGCATCGATGTGAGCCAGTCGATGTAGGTCCTGGATACCGTGGCCTCGGGCGCCATTGAGCCCATGAGCTTGAGCCTCTTTATCTCTGCTTCCGCCTTGGCCCTGATATCCTCGGGCGCATTGTTCTCATCCAGCTTCTTGCGCCAGGCCTCGGCATCGGCTTCCTTGTCCTCTTCCTCGCCCAGCTCCTTTTGTATGACTCTCATCTGCTCGCGAAGGTAGTACTCCTTCTGCGACTTGTCTATCTGCTTTCGCACCTTGGACTGGAGGTCCTGCTCTATCTCCAGGACCTGCTTCTCCGTCTCCATTATGGCTATGAGCTTCTCAAGCCTTTCGTCTACGTCCGAAGCGTCCAGCAGGCTCTGCCTCTGAGTAAGCCTCAGTGGGAGCCTCGGGGCGATCTCATCAGCTAGCTTCGCAGGGTTGTCTATCCTGCTTATGCCGAGGGCTACCTCGCTGGGGATGTTCCTTGCTGACTGCAGGAGCGTCTCGAAGCTCCCGAGCGCCATGCGCATGAGAGTCTCGGTCTTCGCGGTATGCGTGACGGGGTCGCTGATCATGCGCACTTCCGCCATGAGCACGTCGTCCCTGTCAATGTAACTTACGATCTGAGCCCTGTTTATGCCCTGCATAAGGACCCTCAAGGTCCCGTCCTGCCCCTTTACCGACTGCTTTATCTCGGCAGCGCATCCCATCTCGAAAAGGTCGGCCGAGGATGGGTCCTCAACAGCCGGGTCCTTCTGGGATACTAGCAATACTATGGAATCGTCAAGAGCCGCCCTCTCCACTGCGTTTACCGATTTGGCCCTTCCAACCTCTAAAGGCGTGAACATGCCTGGGAAGAATACAACTCCCCTTAACGGGACTACCGGGAGCAGGCGCATCTCCACCATACGACCCTTCTCGTCAATCGTCCTATGTGTCATAAGAATGCACCTCCTGGTTTACATAACGCAGACAACTGCCTTTATGTTCCATATACATTATAACCTATGGGTAGAATATTTGTTCTATGCCTTAGTGATGAAGAAGAAGCCCGGCCCCCATTAATGGGATGCCGGGCGGAAAGGTCAGGCACTAGGCTGTCTCAGCCTTCTCGGGCGGCCACTTCCTGACCGCGTCGGATGCCCTCTCAACGGCTTCCCTGTCTATCCTTATCCTCTTCATGTCCGGCTTATCCGGCGCCGAGTACATGATGTCCAGCATGAGCTTCTCCATTATGGCCCTTAGGCCCCTTGCCCCCGTGCCGAGCTTCATGGCCTTCTCAGCGACCGAGCTGATGGCATCGTCCGTGAACTCCAGCTCGACGCCCTCCATAGACATAAGGACCTTGTACTGCCTCGTCAGGGCGTTCTTGGGCTTTGTCAGGACCTCGACAAGCGCTGCCATGCCCAGCTCTTCAAGGGTGACAACTACGGGCATCCTGCCCACGAACTCGGGAATCATGCCATACTTGAGAAGGTCCTCGGGCATGAGCTTCCTCAGCGTGTCGGCAACTCCGTCCTTAATTCCAACCTTGGGCTGGGCGTTGAAGCCCAGGACCTTTGCTCCGGTGCGGCGCTCTATGATCTTCTCCAGCCCGTCGAACGCCCCTCCGCAGATGAAGAGTATGTCGGTGGTGTCTATCTGGATGTATTCCTGCTGCGGATGCTTCCTTCCGCCTTGTGGGGGCACGTTCGCGACTGTCCCCTCGAGTATCTTAAGGAGCGCCTGTTGCACTCCCTCGCCTGATACATCCCTTGTTATGGAGGCGTTCTCCGACTTTCTGGCTATCTTGTCTATCTCGTCTATGTAGACAATGCCGAATTTCGCCTTGTTTACGTCCCACTCGCTCGCCTGTATGAGCCTCAGGAGTATGTTCTCGACATCCTCGCCCACGTATCCGGCTTCGGTAAGTGACGTTGCGTCAGCAATGGCGAAGGGCACGTCAAGAACCTTCGCAAGGGTCTGCGCAAGGAGCGTCTTGCCGCTTCCGGTGGGCCCGAGCATGAGTATGTTGCTCTTCTGAAGCTCCACTTCGCCGTCAAGCCCCCTGGACTTCGCAAGGACCCTCTTATAGTGGTTGTATACGGCGACTGAGAGGACCTTCTTGGCATCCTCCTGGCCGATTACATACTGGTCCAGCGCCCTCTTTATCTCGCTGGGCTTCTTGAGCGCCGGCTTGAAGCCATCCTCCGTCTCGGCGGCCTCCTTCTCGAATATCATGCTGCAAAGCTTGACGCAGTCGCTGCATATGGAGACATCGGGTCCGGCGATTATGCCGCCGGCCTCGGATTCCGGCCTACCGCAGAACGAGCACTCAAGGCCCTTGTCCTTCTTCACTTTCGGAGTCTTCTTCGGCATTACTTCTTCGTCGCCCTCCTGGGTGTAAGTATCTTCTTTCCTTCTAGGATGTTGTCAATTATCCCATATGCCTTGGCCTCAGGCGCCGTCATGTAGTAGTCCCGCTCGATGTCCTGGGAGACCCTGGACGGCTTCTGGCCGGTGTGCTTCGAGATGAGCTCTGTCACCATGTCCCTCAGCTTCAGTATCTCGCGGGCATGTATCTCTATGTCGGTGGCCTGTCCGGAGGCCGATCCCAGCGGCTGGTGAATAAGCACCCTGGAATTCGGCAGGGCATACCTTCTTCCCTGCTCGCCTCCCATGAGTATCAGAGATGCCATCGAAGCGGCAAGGCCCACGCAGTATGTAGCTACTGGCGGCTTTATGAACTGCATCGTGTCATAGATCGCCATCCCTGCGTATACCGAGCCGCCTTGGCTGTTTATGTATAGGTTGATCTCCTTTTCGGGGTCATCCGCCTGCAGGAACAGCATCTGTGCGACTACGAGGTCCGACAGGTGCATGTCTATCTCGCCGTTCAGGAATATGATCCTGTCTTTCAGAAGGCGGGAATAGATGTCGTAGACCCTTTCGCCCTTGCCCGACTGCTCCACTACATATGGTATGAAGCTCATATCCCCATCTCCTTCCGGCGCAATGCCCTCTTACTTTGACTCTTCCCCGCCCTCGTGTTCATGCTCGTGCTCATGCTTGTGTTCATGCTCGTGATCGTGCTCGTGATCGTGATCATGGTGGTGGCCATGGTCCTCGGCGCACTTGCCCTCCTCGGGGTTCTCGTCTGCAAGCACGGAAAGAATCTTTATCGCCTTGTCCTGGGCTACGAGCCTGCTGACCGAGCTTCTTACTCCCTCGTTGTCCTTGAGGCGCTTCAGCTCCTGCGGCTTCACTTCGCCGGGCCTTCCGGCCATGAGCTCTATCGCCCTGTCGACTTCCGCTGCCGTGACCCTGGCGTCATTCTCGCGAAGGAAAGCCCTTACTACAAGTTGCTGCTTCACAGCCCCCTCGGCCTTGGGTTTCATCTCGTCAAGCAGCGCGTCCTGTGTGGTCGATTTCGACTGAAGGTACTCCTCCCACTTAAGGCCCTGCTCCTCTACGCGCCTTGCAAGGTCGTTGACCATGTCGGCCGCCTCCGCGTCTACCATGGCCAAGGGCATGTCCACTTCAGCTTCGTCTGTGAGCTTCTTCAAGGCGTCGATGCCGATCGACCTTACGGCGCTGTCGTAGTTCCTGTGCTCCATCGAATGCCTGAGCGCAGCCTTCAGCTCGTCAACCTTGTCGAAGCCGAGCTTCTTTGCGAACTCGTCGTCCTTCGCCGGCTGCACCTTGTCCTTGATCTCTGTCACCTTGCACTTGAAGACCGCGGGCTTTCCGGCAAGGTGTGTCGCCCTGTAGTCCGCAGGGAAGCTCACCTTCACATCCACGTCGTCGCCCTTCTTGGCCCCGACGAGCTGCTCCTCGAAGCCGGGAATGAACTGCCCCGAACCGATAAGAAGGTCGACTCCCTCGGCGGTGCCTCCCTCGAAGGCCTCCTCCTCGGGCGTCCCCTCGTTGATAATACCCTTGAAGTTGATGGTGACCATGTCCCCGTCCTTGACCTTCTTGCGGGCGGAAGGTACATACTCGGCCACCTGGTCTGCGTACTTGTCCAGCTCGGAGTCAACGTCCGCATCCTCAACAGGCTTGATGCTCTTCTTCATCTTGAATGCCTTGTAGTCGGGAAGCTTTACTTCAGGATCGACGGTGATCATCATCTTGAAAGAGTTCTCTTTGCCCGAATCCAGGTCTATGCCCTCGATGCCCTCGAAGTCGGGATCGGCTATGGGGTTAAGGTCAAAGTCCTTCACTGCCTTGGAGTAGGAGGAGTTGACGATCTGCTCAAGGGCATCCTGCAGTATCGCAGGCCTGCCTGCATACCTCTCCACCATCGCCTTGGGGGCCTTGCCCTGCCTGAAGCCGGGGATTCTGACCCTCTTGGCGGTCCTGGCTATGGCCGCCTCTATCTCTTGCCTGGCGCTTTCCGCGTCGATTACCACTTCCACCGTCGCAACGCTTGCGACCTTGCCTACCAAATTGACATTAATCATATTCACACCTCACGACCGGGATTTCCCCCGATAAACTGTAATCGGCGGCGATAAGTCCGCCGCCGATGCAAAAGCCTGATGGAGCGGAAAACGGGATTCGAACCCGCGACCCCCACCTTGGCAAGGTGATGCTCTACCGCTGAGCTATTTCCGCGCCTGTTCGCAGCATTTTGTCTAAATGGGGTGGATGATGGGATTCGAACCCACGACCCTCAGATCCACAATCTGATGCTCTAACCAACTGAGCTACATCCACCACGTTTGGCAAAAGCCGCAAGAGAAATTATACAACGGGGAGTTAAGTGTAGGCAATAATGAAAAGCGAATACTAACTTGTCCATGTTTCGTTCAGTCAGTGCAATATCCCTTGACTTATATTCTTATGTGGTGTTGAATATTGGAGGATTCCGGTCTCCGCAGGCTGCAGATGGCGCGGGGGACCGGTTTTCGGGGCTTAATGGGGCCCGCCAGGCGTAAGCAGTTCGGATGCCCCCAGCTCCGGGAGTGTATTTCATGGTTGGCAAGATAGGACAGGATAAGCCTGTCGCAGCGAAAAGCAAGTTCATTTCCCTGATCAAGGGGATGTCCCCATCCCAGGTCCTGGTGCTTGGTTTCATCGTGATTGTGCTTCTGGGAGGAATCCTGCTTTCGCTTCCGGTGTCGAACAACAGCGGAGAGCCGCTCAGGTTCATAGATGCACTCTTCACGGCCACTTCGGCGACCTGTGTGACAGGCCTTGTCGTAGTTGACACCGCGATCAACTACACGCGCTTCGGCCAGGTTGTAATCCTGCTTCTGATACAGGTCGGGGGGCTGGGTTTCATGGCCATGGCAACAATGATATTCCTGCTGCTGGGAAGGAAGATAGGCTTAAAGAGCCGCCTGCTGCTGCAGGAATCCTTCAACAGGTTCAGCATGAGCGGCCTGGTGAAGCTGACAAAGGTAGTGATGGGGCTTACCTTCATTATCGAGGGCGCAGGAGCCCTGCTGCTTTTCCTGAGGTTCAAGCAGCACATGCCGGTAGGTGAAGCTGCCTTCGCTGGTGTCTTCCACTCGATTTCAGCCTTCTGCAATGCGGGTTTTGACGTGCTAGGGAAGGCCAGCGGACCATTCACAAGCATAATGAGCTATGCAACGGACGGTTTCGTCCCCCTTATCATAGGCGCGCTCATCGTGATGGGCGGCCTGGGCTTTCCTGTGATGGCAGAGCTGCTTTCGATGCGCAAGGGGAGGAAGACACACCTTTCGATACATACACGGCTCGTCTTGAAGATAACCGCCTTCCTGCTGGCCTTCGGAATGGTAGCTGTGTTCATCCTCGAATACTCCAATCCCGGCACGCTTGGCGGCATGCCCCTGGTGCATAAGCTTATAAACTCGCTGTTCACCTCGATTACACCAAGGACAGCCGGGTACAATACCGTATCAATCGGAGCCCTCAGGGAATCCACGGCCCTAATCATAATGGTGCTGATGTTCATCGGGGCATCGCCGAGCTCTACCGGAGGCGGCATCAAGACGGTCACCGCGGGTGTGCTGTTCATGAGCCTCGCATCGACTATAAAAGGCGACGACACCGTAGAGATACATGAGAGGCGCATACCGGCAGAGCAGGTGATGAGGGCTACGGCAGTCGTGATACTCGCAGCCGTCGTAGTGATGGCGGGAACGCTTGTCGTCTCCATTGCCGAGAAAGCGCCATTCCTGGACGTCATGTTCGAGGTCATCTCAGCCTTCGGGACAGTGGGACTTACCAGGGGCATGACGCCTTTTCTAAGCTCCTTGAGCAAATTCGTCATCATACTGATCATGCTGATGGGCAGGCTCGGCCCGCTAACATTCGTCGTCGCGCTGAACTACAGAAAAAGCCTCAGCAAAGTGAAGGTGACCTTCCCTGAGGAGCACGTTATGATAGGCTAACTTCCATCCGGTGTGCGACGCTAATCTGCCTTCGCGATTATCCCGCCGCATATCGCCAGATCTTCGTAATAGCAAACTAGGCTCTGTCCCGGTGCAGGAATGAGCACCGGGACTTTCATCCTGGCGCTCATGGCATCCCCGCAAGCAGATGCCACCGCCTCGACGGGTTCCATGGATGAGCGGACCTTGACCTTCACATTGACGGGACCTTGACGGAAAAGCTCAGATGCGAACCTTGTATGCACGCAGTCTTTCGCTGTGACAGCACAAGTCATGCAGCTTTCCATATCCCCTAGATATATCGCATTCTGCTTAACGTCTACCCTCGTGATGTAAGCCCTTCTGCCGGCCGCAACGCCGTGGCCTTTCCTTTGACCGAGCGTAAGGCCCAGCGCACCTCCGTGGTGGCCAATGAGCCTGCCAGTCCCGGCGTCATATGCGGGCCCCTGGGAGAACATACCAGGCAGCTTTCCCTTCAACCAGCTTCTCATGCCAGATTCGACGAAGCACGCCTCCTGGGAGCTTTTTACCTCGCCATAACCAAGCCCCAGACGAGCGGCGATTTCCCTTACCTCGGCCTTCGACATGCCTCCCGTGGGCAGCACAAGCCTCGATCTGACGTCCTCTGGCAGCCTGTAGAGGAAGTACGACTGGTCGCTTATAAGGCTTTCCC
>CAZNZD010000013.1:22475-33305 GCA_964577435.1 uncultured Clostridia bacterium | reverse complement strand
CGCCGGCCACCTCGCCGAGCGCGGCTTGCGCCGCGGCCTCATCCCGCGGGTCGCCGCTCTGGGCGTCCTGCAGGGCCTGGGCCGCCGCGTCCAGATCGGGGGCCAGCTCGCTCTCACCCGCCGCGGCCAGGGCGTCGGCGGCGTCTTGGAGCGCCTCCGCCAATTTCTGCTGGGTCTCGGGGGTCGTCAGCGCCCCTTAGAGCCGCCTCGAACAGCTCGCCGGATGCGCATGCGGTGCCGTAAAGGAGGCCCTCCCTGAGCTTTGAGGCCAGCTCCCTCGGTATTATCGGATGCCTTCTGAAGTGCTCGAGGTGCGATGCGGATACAAGCCGGTATAGGTTCGTAAGGCCAGCGCGGTTTGTCGCAATCAGGGTGAAATGGTGGGTATCGCCGTTATCGGAGTCCGATAGGTAGCCCTCCATCCCGAAGATAGGCTTTATGCCCCGCTTCGATGCCGCCGACCAGAAGCCGGGGAAGGAATGGACCACGCCGTGGTCCGTTACTGCAATGGCGGTGAACCCCATGGATTTGGCCTCGTCCAGCAGGTCCTCCGGCTCACAGACGGAATCAAGGGCGCTCATCTTGGTGTGGCAGTGCAGCTCCACCCTGTTGCAGGGGCGAAGCGCCCTCTGCGCCGGTTCCGGGGCCACCTCGATGTCGCTGACCATGACAACGGGCTCGCCTTCGGCGCCGCCCTGCCTCGGTTCCTCGATAACAAGCTCCCCTGCCACGATGTACTCGCCTGCGAGCTCCGGAAGCGACGCCTCGTCATCTGCGGACAGGCGGCAATATATCGAGCCGTCGCCGTCCGTGATGACGAAGTTCAGGACCGCGCCTCCCTTTCTCGGCGCGAAAACTTCGGTCTTGACCACTGTGCCCCTGATGACGACGTCTGAGGGCCTTGTAGCCTTCGAGATCGGCGTAGGTTTGGATGTGATGGCGCTTCCGATGACCACCTTCGACCTCAAAGCGGCCCTCTTCGCCTCCGGGAGCGGTAAGGGTGAGGCATCGTCCTTGATCGATGACTTGTAGTCCCTCTGCCTTTCCGCGGAGACCGTGAAGATGATCTCGGGGGCCTCGCCGGTCGTCCTTCTCACGCTTTCGGCGATTGCCGCATCCGCGCCCTTCTTCTTGAGCGATTCCGCATGCGCATCGCTTGATACAAGCACAGTAAGGCGCCCTTCCCACTCCGGTTCGCACGAAAGCATGAGCCCGATGCTTATGCCGCATGAGGCTGAAGCCTCGCCGCACAGCTCTGCCCATGAGTCCTTAATCCACGCATCCTTCTCGTCGGGCATGAAGAATACCCTGCTTGAATTCCCATCCAGATGGGAGCCGAGCGCCTGTGCAAGCTCGTGCAAGCACTCGTTCATCGCATCCATGGGGCCTTCGCAGTATATCGACCAGGTTCCGTCCTTCGCGTCGACATCGAGCCGGCCCACGCGGCAAAGCGCCAGCCCTTCCTTGGCTGGCGCGCCGCTCAGGCATTCGATTAGGGATTTGACGCTGGTCTTTCCCGACGCGGGATACAGGCAGTATTGCAAAGCCATATCACTCCAAAGCTATTTTATCCTGAAGAGCCTCTTGAAGACCTGCTTAATGACGTGCCAGTACATCTTGAACCTCTGGCGGCTGCCCTTGGCAAGTCCCATCTTCTCCTCCTTGACCACCTGGGTGAGGTCGTCAAGGTATACTTTCTTCACGACTAGAGACTTCTCGCTTGCTATCTGGGTGAGCGCAGTCTCAAGCCCGTATTTCGTGTCCTCGAGCTCGGACGGCTCAATAAGGGAGCGCCTTAGGGCCCTCTGCCCAGACAGGAAGCTGGTTGTAAGCTGCGCGAGGTCAGTGAACACCCTGCCGCCGCGGAATATGCCGATGGACATGTCGGCGTCTCCGTTCACCACAGGGGCCAGGAGGTCCTGTACGTGCTTTCTGGTAAGTCCAACGAGGTCTGCGTCAAGCAGCAGGACCACATCGCCGCTGGTCGCCGATATTCCCCTCGAGACTGCTGCACCCTTGCCCATATTGACGGGAAGGCTGAGCACCTCTGTGCCGGTCGCCCTTGCGGCCTGCGCTGTGTTGTCGGAGGACCCGTCGTTTACCACCAGCACCTCGTCCACGAAGTCGCACTTCGAGAGGACCGATGTAACCGCTGCAATCCTCGGCCCCTCGTTGTAGGCCGGGATTATGCAAGAAACCTTCAATAGATCACCTCTTGTCGGGGTTCAGGGCGTCGAGTCCCTCGCTTACCAGCTTCTGTACCTCTTCGGCGCATGAGCCCGTCTCCACAAGGCGCACGTCCTGGGATGACCTCTCCTTCAGCTCGAAGCAGCCCTTGTCCAGCGCCTTTGGCCCGACGGTTATCCTAATGGGTATTCCTATCAGGTCCGCGTCGTTGAACTTCACTCCGGGTCTCTCGTCCCTGTCGTCAAGGATGACCTCTATACCCCTTGCCTTCATCTCAAGGTAAAGCTCCTCGCCGGCCTTCCTCTGCCTCTCGTCCGTAGTGTTCACGATTACTATGACGCAGTGAGCCGGTGCGACCGACATCGGCCAGATTATGCCCTTATCGTCGCTGTGCTGCTCGATTACCGCGGCGACGCACCTAGTGATGCCTATGCCGTAGCAGCCCATCACCATCGGGTGAGATTCGCCCTTGTCGTCCAGGTACCTGCAGTCAAGCGGTATGCTGTACTTGGTCCCTAGCTTGAAGAGGTGGCCTACCTCTATGCCCTTGCGGCCTGCAAGCGGCTTTCCGCATTCGGGGCATGAGTCTCCCTCGACCGCGTTTCTCAGGTCGGCAAGGGGGAATGCCTCGAAATCCCTTCCGTACTGAAGGTTTACGTAATGGACGTCCTTCTCGTTTCCGCCGGAAACAGCGCACTCTATCGCCGGTATCTCATAGTCAGCGAACACGCTGCCGCAGTTTATGCCTACGGGCCCTGCGAAGCCAACCGGAGCTCCGGTCACCTTCCTAATCGTATCCTCGTCGGCAAGTACCACTTCCCTTGCCCCTGTGACCTGCCTGAGCTTCAGCTCGTTTAACTCGCGGTCCCCTCTGATAAGCGCCACCACCGGCTTGCCGTCTGCCAGGTACACCATGGTCTTGATCATCCGTGTTGCGGGAATCCCTAGGAAGGCCTCAAGCTGCTCGATAGTCCTTACATCAGGCGTCGGCTTCTTCTCCGCGGGAGGGCAGCCTCCTGTGAACCTGTCTGGCCTTGCAGCTATCTCCGCCCTCTCGACGTTCGCCCCGTATCCGCAGGACGGGCACACCACGATGTCGGCCTCGCCTATGTCGGCAATCGCCATGTACTCCTTGGAGACCTTGCCGCCTATCGCCCCCGAATCCGCCTCAACAACGAGGAAGTCGAGGCCCATCCTTGTGAAGGCCCTGCAGTAAGCCTCATACATCTTGTCGAAGGAGACGTCCAGGCCGGCCTGGTCGGCGTCGAAGCTGTAAAGGTCCTTCATTATGAACTCGCGGCCGCGCATCACGCCGTACCTGGGGCGTATCTCATCTCTGAACTTCGTCTGTATCTGGTATAGGAGCTTGGGAAGCGCCCTGTATGATCTGACCTCGTCCGCCACGTGGGTGGTGATGTTCTCCTCATGAGTCGGGCCGAGGCAGACTTCCCTGCCGCCCCTGTCCTTGAACTTGAACATCTCGCTGCCGTAGTCGTCGTACCTTCCCGTCCTCTGCCAGGATTCGGGATTCTGGAGCGCCGGCATGAACAGCTCCTGGCCGCCCTGCCTGTCCATCTCCTCGCGTACTATCTGCTCCACCTTGCGTATCGCCTTCCAGCCGAGTGGCAGGTAAGTGTATACCCCTGCCATGGTCTTGCGCATCAGCGCAGCCCTTAGCATCAGCTTATGGGAGGCTATCTCCGCTTCGGCGGGAACTTCCCTAAGCGTCGGTGCGAATACCTCGCTCATCCTCATCTTCCGTCTTCCCCCAGTCCGGCTTGCCTTATTATGCCGATCAGATATGAGGCGGCGTCTTTGAGAGCCACCCTTGCCAAAACTTCGCCGCCCTTGAATACAGTTGCAGTATCCCTTCCGCATGCAATCCCGAAATCAGCGCCCGACGCCTCGCCCGGGCCGTTCACCTCGCAGCCCATAACGGCAACGGTCGCATCGATGCCTAGCATGGATATGCCGTCTCGCAGCTCCCCCACCATGCCTTCCACGTCACCCCTGGTCCTTCCGCACGTTGGGCAGGAGATTATCCTTAAGCCCTTCATAAGCCTCATGGATGTAAGGAGTTCCCTGCCTGCATGAACCTCGGTTATGGGATCTCCCGTCAAGCTGAACCTTATGGTGTCCCCTATCCCCTCAAGGATTAGCGCGCCGAGCGCCGCCGCAGACCTGACAAGCCCCGTATCAGGTGGGCCCGCCTCGGTAACCCCTAGGTGAAGCGGGTAATCCACCGATGAGGAGATGAGCCTGTTCGCCTCCACCGTCTCAATCACATCGGAGGATTTGACGGACAATACTGTATCATAAAAGCCGAGCCTTTCAAAGACCGAAAGCTCGGCAAGGGCGCTTTCTGCCAGCGCTTTTGCCCCGCGGCCGAACTTTGCTGCTATCGCCGGGGCGACGGAGCCCGAGTTGACCCCTATCCTTATGGGAACCGACCTGTCCCTTGCGGCATCGATCACATCGGACACCTTGCTGTCAGATCCTATGTTTCCCGGATTGATCCTCACCTTGGATACTCCTGCTTCGATCGAGCTTATGGCCAGCCTGTGGTCGAAGTGTATGTCCGCGCAGAGCGGGACGGGCGAAAGGGGCACTAACCTTTCGAGCGACTCAGCGGCCTCGTTGTCGGGAACCGCGAGCCTTACAAGGCTGCATCCGGCATCGGCGAGCCTTCTTATCTGCGATAGGGTCGCATCCGAGTCGCGGGTGTCCGTGTTGCACATGGACTGCACGGATACAGGAAACCCGCCGCCGATTATTAGCTTTCCGGCCTTCACGGCCCTGGTCTTCCTACGCCTTATCTCCATATGCTCACCTTCCAAGGAATATCCTCAGAACATCGCTGTAGGTCGCATATACCGCGAGGGCGATGAAAAGCGCTATGCCCGCGATCTTCAGGGAGTACATGAGCTTATCGGGTATCTTCTTCCCTGTGATCCTCTCGATTGTCATGAAGGCAAGCCAGCCGCCGTCCAGTATGGGCAGCGGTATCAGGTTGAACACGCCAAGGGACACCGATATTAGAGCAATAAGCAGGACGAAGGAGGCGATCCCGTTTCGCGCGGCCTCGGCGGAAGCTACGGCGATGCCAACGGGCCCTGATATCTGGTCCAACCCGCGGCCGGTGACCACTTCCCCGAGTGCCCTGACAGTCAGCTTTATTATCTCGTAAAGGAACCTGACTCCGTCCGATAAAGAGGCCGCGGCGCCCTTCCTCTTCAGCACCTGCTGCATGTAGATTCCTATCTTGGCCCTGCCGTCTTCTGGATCTTTCTCAGGCGTAACGCCTATGGTCAGCCTCTCGCCGGCCCTGTCGATAGTTATGTCAACCAACTGCCCCTCAGAGGCGGATAGTATTGATACTATCGACTCGGACGTCAGCATTGCCTGCCCTTCTATCTCAAGGATTATGTCATCTTTGATTATTCCTGAAGCTTCGGCGGGTGAACCGGGGATTGTGTCGGCGATGCTTATCACCGGCGTCCCGGTGAATGTGAAGAGGATCGAGACCAGAAGTATGGCAAGCAGTATGTTCATCGCCGAGCCGGCCAGTATCACCAGGAAGCGCTGATAGTACGGCTTGTTGGCGAAACTCCTTGCGTCAGCTCCCCGCCCGTCCTCGCCGTCATCGAAGCGGTTGAGGCCGCCGAGCGGAAGAATCCTTACGGCGTACTCGGTCTCGCCCTTCTTCCTCCTGAAGATGGCGGGGCCGAATCCTATGGCAAATTCCAGTATGCGGAAGCCGAAGGCCTTTCCGGTGAGGAAGTGCCCCAGCTCATGCACTATGCTTACTATACCGAAGACTACTATGAACGAGAGGAATGCCAAGTGCTGCACCTGCTTTCAACTAACTTCCTTGCCCACCTGTCGGCCTCCAGGACCGCCTCGAGGTCAAGCTGCCCGGCCCTGGGGGCGGACTGCATCGCCTCTTCGCATAGCTCGGGGATGGCGGCGAAGGGTATCCTTCCTATAAGAAACGCCTCGACTGCCGCCTCGTTTGCGGCCGACATCGCCGCCGGGGCCAGGCCCCCGATCTCAAGTGCCTTATGCCCGAGCATCACCCCCGGGAAGACCGATGCATCGGGGTCCTCGAAGTCGAGCCTTCCCGCCTTGACAAGGTCAAGCCTTCCTGAGGATGCCGGCGGCTCAGCTGACCGGGCCGGATAAGCGAGCGCCGCCATTATAGGAAGGGACATGTCCGGCAACCCCATCTGGGCTATTACAGAACCATCGGAGAAACGCACCGCCGAATGGACGATGCTCTGGGGATGGACGATCACCCTTATGCGGTCATGGCCGATTCCGAAGAGCCATCTTGCCTCGATTACCTCTAGAGCCTTGTTGATCAGCGTCGCGGAATCAACCGTGATCTTCCTGCCCATGCTCCAGTTGGGATGCCTCAGCGCATCCTCGGGGCGGATGCCATCGAGAGACTTCCTGCCGCGGAACGGGCCGCCCGATGCAGTCAGCATTATCTCGTCGACATTTGCGCCCCTGGAAGCCCATATGCACTGCCAAATCGCTGAATGCTCGCTGTCTACCGGCAATATCTCCGCTTTGCGCCTTGCTGAAAGGAAGGTGAGCAGCTCCCCTGCCGCCACCAGGCTCTCCTTGTTGGCGAGGGCGAGGCTTGTGCCTGCTTCCAGAGCCGCATGCGATATCCTGAGGCCCGCAGAGCCTACTACCGAGTTGAGTATCCTGCCAGCCATGCCGTCCCGTGCTATCTCAACTGCCGCCTCGGGGCCTGCTATCACCTCGGATGAGAGCCCCATCGCGGTAGCCTCGGCCCTCAGCTTGCCAATAAGCCCTGGGTCCGTTACCGCGATCACATCAGGCTTGTGCTTCCTAGCCTGCTCAAGCAGAAGGCCTACATTTGAATGAGCGGTAAGTGCATGAACCCTAAGGCCGAGCTGTCCGGCAACTTCAAGTGCCTGGACGCCGATGGAGCCGGTGCTTCCGAATATCGATATGCTGTTTAACAGGTCCTGCATCCTATATAGCTCCCAGAAGCCTGAGAAGCCAGAAAGACACGGGCACGAAAAGCAGAAGCGAATCTATCCTGTCCAGATAGCCGCCATGCCCCGGAAGGAAAGTCCCGCTGTCCTTAAGCCCGTCGTCCCTTTTAAGTGCGGATTCTCCGAGGTCTCCGTAGTTGCAGCAGATGGCGCAGGAGACCACCAGAAGGACCTTTCCCATAAGGCCGATCTGCGGAAGAAGCCCCACGGCCTCAAGCGGAGGATAGGCGAAAGCTACGAGGGCGATGAGTGTGATGAGACCTCCGATGCTCCCCTCCAGGCTCTTCTTAGGGGAGATGGCGGGAGCCAGCTTATGCCTTCCGCCTGTGGCGATGCCGAAGATAAGCGCCGCCGTGTCGTGCAGCCATACAAGGCCGAGAAGCGACAGGACCAGAGCGAAGCCGGAAGCCCCGTCAGAAGACGCCCTAAGCAGCACGGCGTGGCTTAATGACCATCCTAGGTAGAGAGGGGAGAAAGTGGTGGATGCCGTGCCTGCAAGAGATCCCTTAGGCTCGCCCAGAAGGACTGGCCTCATCATGGCGAGTACAAGCAAAATCACGGTTATGAAGGATGCGTACGCACCGGAGTTGAAATAGGCGTCGGATATGTAGGCGACGCTTATGCCGATGGCGATTATCGGGCAGTGGGCTATCCCCTTGTCCCTTGCCATGCGGGAATACTCAAGGTTGGCCATGACGCTTACAGCCGCTATGAGAAGTGCGGTCCAGATCCCGCCCAACCAGAGAAGGAATATGACTCCGGGCAGCGCGATTAGCGCCGATACCGTCCTTTTAAGCATCTTTGACCCTTACAGGCCGCCGAAGCGCCTGTTCCTTCCGCTGTATTCCGACAATGCCCTGTCCAGCTCCGCCTCGTCGAAGTCCGGCCAGTGCTTCTCGCTGAAGTAAAGTTCCGAATATGCGCTCTGCCAGATGAGGAAGTTCGATATCCTCTTCTCGCCGCCTGTCCTGACCAGAAGGTCTACAGGGGGTTGGCCCTTGGTGCTGAGCCTTTCCTCAAGGGCCTCCTGTGTGATGTCGGAGGGTTTGAGGCCGCCGGCAACGCATTCCTCGGCCAGAGAAGAGGCGGCCCTTGCTATGTCCCACCTTCCGCCGTAGTTCACAGCCAGAAGAAGCTTCATCGAGAAATCCTTGGGATTCGCCCTCTCGGCCTGCCGGATCATCGTCCTTAGCGCCTTCGGGAGCGCTTCGACTTCTCCGATCACAGAAAGTGATATGCCCATCCTGGGAAAGCTCGCAAAGCCGCTTCGAAACTGGTCGGATGCAATATCCATCAGCGCTTCGATCTCGCTTTTCGGCCTGCTCCAGTTCTCGGTGGAGAACGCGAACAGCGAGAGTGTGCCTATGCCGCGCGCCTTGCAGGCCTCAGCAATCCTGAGGATGTTCTCGGCGCCTGCCCTGTGGCCCTGGCTCCTGTCGAGGCCCCTTGCCTTGGCCCACCTGCCGTTGCCGTCCATTATTATCGCCAGATGCCTTGGCGTTGTCGCCGACTTGGGATCCCCAGGAATCATCAGACCTGCATGATCTCCGTTTCCTTGGAGGCAAGCATCTTGTCGATGTCGGCGACGTGCTTGTCCGTTATCTTCTGGATCTCATCCTGTGCGCGCTTAAGGTCGTCTTCAGTGATAGACCCGTCCTTCTCAAGCTTCTTCACAGCCTCTACAGCGTCGCGCCTGACGTTCCTCACGGCGACTCTCATATCCTCGGCGATCTTCTTGACCAGCTTGACCAGGTCCTTCCTTCTCTCCTCCGTGAGGTGAGGAAGCGACATCCTGATCACGTTGCCGTCGTTCGTCGGAGTAAGGCCAAGGTCAGATGCCATTATTGCCTTCTCTACCTTGGCAAGCATGCTCTTGTCCCACGGCGTGACCATGAGCGTCTTCGGGTCAGGTGTGCTTATCGTCGCAATCTGGGGAAGCGGCGTGGGAGTGCCGTAATAGTCGGCCTGAACCCTGTCAAGAAGCGACGGGTTGGCCCTTCCGGTCCTTATCGCCGAGAATTCCTTCTTCTCGACTTCGAGCACTACGTTCATCTTCTCCTGGAACTTGGTGATTACTTCCTTGTATGACACTTCTCTCTACCTCCCTACTACGGTACCGACATGCTCGCCGAGTACCACGCGCTTGATGATATCGGGTTCGGAAAGGTCGAAGACTATTATCGGGATGTCGTTGTCCATGCTCATAGTCGCCGCGGTGCTGTCCATCACCTTCAGGCCCTTCTGTATGACGTCCAGGTAGCTGAGCTTATCGAATTTCACGGCCTCCGGGCTTTTCGTAGGGTCCTTGTCGTAGATGCCATCCACCTTCGTGGCCTTCAATATCGCCTCGCAGCCCATCTCGGCCGCCCTAAGAGCTGCAGTGGTGTCCGTTGAGAAGTACGGGTTCCCCGTCCCCCCGCCGAATATGACAACCCTGCCCTTCTCAAGATGCCTCAATGCCCTTCTTCTTATGTAAGGCTCGGCGACTTCCTTTATCTCCAGCGCGGTCATCACCCTGGTCACAACCCCGACCTTTTCCAGGGTGTCCTGAAGGATGATCGAGTTCATGATAGTGGCCATCATGCCTATGTAGTCGGCGGTGCTTCGATCCATGCCCATCTGTGAAGCGGTAAGGCCCCTCCAGAAGTTGCCTCCTCCTACTACTATCCCAAGCTGGACTCCCAGGTCGTAGACATCCTTGATCTGCAGGCATATCTTGTCCACGGTCTCAAGGTGAACGCCTGTGCCCTTAGGGCCGGCGAGCGCTTCGCCTGATACCTTAAGCATTATCCGCCTGTATTTGAGTTCGGGCATCATCACACCTCCCTTTTATCCATTTTATATTTCTTGCGGGACCTTTTCCACTACGGAGGCGGGATTATGAAAAAAACGGGGCCAACCTTTCGGCCGGCCCCGTTTAGCGAAGCTTTCTACTCAGCTTCCTGGGTGAGCTCCTCGCCGCGCTCGTAGCGGGCGAATCGCCTCACCTGTATGTTCTCGCCAAGCACTGCCGCGGTCTCCTTGATGACCTCGGCGACGGTCTTGGACTGATCCCTGATGTAGGCCTGATCTACGAGGCAGGTCTCCTTGAAGAACTTCTCGAGCCTTCCCTCTGCGATCTTGTCGGCGAACTCGGGCTTCTTGCCCTCGTTTGCCGCCTGGTGCCTGTAGACTTCCTTCTCAGCTTCTATAACGCAAGCGGGAACTTCTTCCCTCTTGACGTAGGTGGGCTTCTGAGCGGCAATCTGCATCGCAATTTCCTTGACCAGCGTCTTGAACTGGTCGTTTTTGGCAACGAAGTCGGTTTCGCAGTTGACTTCCACTAGCACGCCGATCTTTCCACCCATGTGGATGTATGAATCGACTGTGCCTTCTGACGTCGCCCTGCCGCTGCGCTTCTCAGCTCTGGCAAGGCCCTTCTCCCTGAGGAACTGGGCGGCCTTCTCCATATTGCCTTCGCACTCGATGAGAGCGCGCTTGCAGTCCATCATGCCTGCCTGCGATATCTCGCGAAGCTTCTGCACATCGGCTGCCTTTATCTCGGCCATGTGGAGTCCCTCCTTAATTATTCACGTTTGCTTCTGCGCCCGAAGCGTCAGACTCGGGTGCGATC
>CAZNZD010000013.1:0-22375 GCA_964577435.1 uncultured Clostridia bacterium | reverse complement strand
ACGAGCTTCTCGTACTCGCCCTTAAGGAGTATTACCTCCTTCTTGGGCAGAAGGTCGAACGAACCGTCCTGCTCCATGCGCTCCAGCTGCTTCATCCTCTCGACTCTCTTCCTGATGGTCGAGAAGTTCGTCAGCATACCGCCGAGCCACCTCTCGTTCACCCAGAACATACCGCAGCGCTGAGCTTCCTCAGATATCGCGTCATGGGCCTGCTTCTTGGTCCCCACGAAAAGCATCGTGGCGCCGTCCACCGACTTGGACTTGACGAAGTTATAGGCCTCGTCTATCTTACGTACGGTCTTCTGGAGGTCGATGATGTATATGCCGTTGCGGGATGTGTAGATGTACCTTGCCATCTTGGGATTCCAGCGCCTGGTCTGATGGCCGAAATGGACGCCTGCTTCCAGCAGCAGCTTCATGCTTATCACCGGCATCTTATTCACCTCCCCTCCGCTTCGGTTTAACCTCCGCGGCGCTTCATCTCCCCCGAAGAACCGTCCTAGGACGGCACCACCCCGGGGCATCCGCGCTGCGTGTGTAATCGCAATTAGAAATTTTACCACATTGTCCTGACTGAAGCAATATCAGGGCTGCGATTCCATGCGCAACTACAGGATCATGCTCACCTGGTCTTTGTCCAGCTCCATGCCCTCGAACGCCGACTTAACAAATGCCCTGTCTATGAGCACCTCGCCCGTCCGCTCAGGGGCCTCGAAGGCGATGTCCTCAAGGAGCTTCTCCATGACGGTATGAAGCCTCCTTGCTCCTATGTTCTCCCCTATCGAGTTAATCCTGAAGGCGGTAGCTGCGATCTCATCGATTGCTTCATCGCGTATGATGAGGCTCACTCCGTCCGCAGAAAGAAGCGCTGTGTACTGGTTCAGCAGCGAGCCCTTCGGCTCGGTCAGTATCCTCTTGAAATCCGATTCGGTGAGCGCATCCAGCTCGACTCTTATCGGGAAGCGGCCCTGAAGCTCGGGAATCAAATCCGACGGCCTGGAGACGTGGAATGCTCCCGCCGCAATGAACAGCATGTGACGCGTCCTGACCGGGCCATACTTGGTCTGCACCGTGGAACCCTCTATGATGGGGAGGATGTCCCTCTGGACCCCCTCCCGCGAGACGTCGGGACCCATGGAGCTTCCTTTGCCTGCTATCTTGTCGAACTCGTCAATGAAGACTATGCCGTTCTCCTCCGCGCTTCTTATGGCCTCGGTCTCGATCTCGTATGCGTCGACGAGCTTGGCTGCCTCCTCGTCAATGAGGTAGCGCCTTGCCTCCTTAACGCTCATCTTCCTTCTTACGGTTTTCTTGCCCAGCATGTCGCCCATTATCCCGGAGAGGTCCACCATCATCTCGTTGGGCTCTCCAGCACCGAAGAGGCCTATGGACTTCTGGTCTCGCTCCTTGACGTCAAGCTCAATTACCTGCTCCTCGAGCTGCCCTTCGGTGAGGAGCCTTACTACCTGCTCCCGCCTGGTCTCGGCCCTCTTCTTCGCATCCTCGAAGTCTTCTGCGCTTGCCTCCTGCTTCTGCTGGGTCCCGAAGAGCGCCGCGAAAGGGTTCGCCTGGGGCCTCTCCTTCCTGGGTATGGGGGAGAGCACCTCGATTAGCCTCTCCTCGCCGGCCTTCCTCGCCTTCTCCATGACGAGCTCCGTCTTCTCCGCCCTGACCATCCTTATGGAGGTCTCGACCAGGTCCCTAATAATCGAATCCACGTCCCTTCCGACGTAGCCGACCTCGGTGAACTTTGTCGCCTCCACCTTCATGAAAGGGGCCTTTATAAGGGCTGCAAGCCTTCTTGCGATCTCGGTCTTCCCCACGCCGGTGGGCCCTATCATCAGGATGTTCTTCGGGGTTATCTCCTCTTTCATCTCATCGCTGGTGCGCATGCGCCTCAGCCTGTTCCTCAAGGCGACAGCAACAGCCCTCTTCGCCCTGTACTGGCCTATGATGTGCTTATCCAGCTCCTCAACTACAGCCCTTGGGGTCAAGTTCTCCATCTATTCTCTAACCAAGCCTTTCGACCGTAATGTTCCCGTTGGTGTAGATGCAGATCTCGGAAGCAATCTTAATCGATTTCTCCGCGATGGCATCCGCCGCAAGCCCGGTGTTCGAGCACAGCGCCCTGGCCGCCGCCAGTGCGAAAGGTCCGCCCGAGCCAATCGCGGCTATGCCGTCTTCCGGCTCTATCACGTCGCCGCTTCCCGACAGAAGCAGAAGGTTCTTTCCGTCAGTCACAAGCAGCAGCGCTTCGAGCTGCCTCATGACCTTGTCGGTCCTCCAGTCCTTCGCAAGCTCGGTCGCAGCCCTGGTGAGGCTTCCCTTGTGCTCCTCCATCTTCTTCTCGAACTTCTCGAGAAGCGCCACAGAATCCGCCACCGACCCCGCGAATCCTGCCAGCACCTTTCCTCCGGCTACGGTGCGCACCTTCCTTGCCGTATGCTTCATCACTGTATTGCCCATCGTTATCTGCCCGTCGGATGCCATCGCGCATTTACCGTCCCTCAGGACGCATACGACGGTCGTCCCCTCGAACCTGTCCATCTTTCCCCTCCGTTACGACCTCGGATGATTCTTCCTGTACGATTCCATAAGCCTCTGCCTTGATACTGCGGTGTATATCTGCGTGGACGATATGTCGGCATGGCCTAGCAGCTCCTGCACGGCCCTCAGGTCCGCGCCTGAATCCAGAAGATGCGTCGCGAAGCTGTGCCTCAGGGCGTGAGGCGACGGCTTCCCCTTGAGCCCGGACTTGACCGTATACTTCTCCATCAGCCTCTGCACCTGCCGTCCGGTCAGACGTCCTCCCAACCTCGAAAGGAAGAGCGCCTCCGAGGCTGATTCCTTGGCTAGCTGCGGGCGGGAATGGGACATGTAAAGGGCGATGGCCTGCCCAGCTGCCTTGCCAACCGGCGCAATCCTCTCCTTGGAACCCTTGCCCATCACACGCACCGTGGCATGCCCGGAGTCGTAGTCCCTAAGATCCAGGCCAACCGCCTCCGATAGCCTGAGGCCTGATGAGTAGATGAGCTCCAGTATCGCCCTGTCCCTGATGCCGAGCGGCCCGTCCTGCTCAGCTGATGAGAGAAGCCTGTCCACGTCCTCGTAGGCGATAGCCCTGGGAAGCCTCTTCTCCCTCTTCATTGGCGCGAGCATGTCGGTGGGGTTTGCGCTCAGCAGGCCCCTTCTCACCGAGAACCTGTAGAAGGCCTTCAGCGCAGCGAGCCTCCTAAGAAGCGTCCTGCGCGACTTCCCCGATGCCTGAAGGCTGGAGAGGTATCTCCTTATGTCAGTATGGTTAACGGAAAAGATGTCGAAATCGTCGCCGGAGCGGCGTTTCATGAACTCCGAGAATGACAGCAGGTCAGAGCGGTAGGAAGCGGATGTCCTAGGGCTCATGCGGCGCTCAAGGTCCAGATAGTCGGTGAACTGCCTGATTGCCTCCTCATACATCCTTCATCCCCCCGACCTCATTGAGGAAATCCCTGTAGGCCAGACGGGCTGCTTCAAGCTGAGCCTGCCTCTTCTCCTTCCTTCCCCTGTGCCGGTCCGGCGGGTCGGGTAGAAGGCCGAAGCTTATGCTCATCGGGTCGAACCTACCCGATTTGCCGATCCTGACATATCTTGCCAATGCCCCCATGCAGGTTTCAGGCGGCGGCTCTATAGGCGGCCTGCCAATTGAGTGCCTTGCCACATTGATGCCGGCTAGCGCGCCTGTCGCCGTGGATTCGATGTAACCTTCGGAGCCTGTGATCTGCCCTGCCGCGAACAAACCGTCGAAGGACCTGAACATGAGCCCCTCGCCGACAAGCTCCGGGGAGTTCAGGTACAAGTTCCTGTGGACAACCCCATAGCGTATGAACCTCGCAGCCTCGAGCCCTGGTATCATAGAGAATACCCTCTTCTGCTCGCCCCATTTCAGGCGGGTCTGGAAGCCTACGAGATTGTAGCTAGTGCCGGGAAGGTCCTCCCTCCTCAGCTGCACCACTGCGTAGGGCATCTGGCCCGTCAGAGGGTCCTCAAGGCCTACAGGCTTAAGCGGCCCGAACCTGATGGTGTCGACCCCCCGGTCGGCCATCTCCTCGATGGGCATGCAGGCCTCGAAGAGCCTCATGTCCTCCGCGCGGGAAAGGGGGACCCTCTCGGCTGAGACGAGCGCCTCCCTGAACGCCAGATACTCGGACTTGTCCATCGGGCAGTTCAGGTAGTCCGCCTCCCCCTTGCCGTAGCGCGAGGCGGCGAACACCTTTCCGAAATCTATGCTTTCAGCGCTTATTATGGGAGCCACCGCGTCGTACATGTACAGGGAGCCTGAGCCCAGCATCCTCTCCAGAGACGCCATCAGCGCGTCAGACGTGAGAGGTCCGGTCGCTATTACCGCGGGCAGCGGCACCTGCATTACGTCAGTGACCTCTTCCCTTATCACTTCTATCCGGGGGTTTTGGCTGATAAGTCGCGTGATCTCCGCCGAGAACAGCTCCCTGTCGACTGCCAGGGCTCCACCTGCGGGGACCCTGAAGCGGTCTGCCGCAGCAATAATGATGGAATCAAGTGCCCTGAGCTCATTTTTCAGGTTGCCGGACGGATGGTCGGGGCTGTCGGACCCAAGTGAGTTCGAGCAGACGAGCTCAGCAAGTCCCTCGCCTTCGTGGGCCGGGCCCATCCTTGCCGGGCGCATCTCGTAAAGCGCCACTTCCGCCCCCAGCCTAGCAGCCTGCCAGGCCGCCTCGCTTCCGGCAAGGCCGCCTCCTATGACAGTGACCTTACTTCTCACTTTCGTCCTTCTGGGCCTCCTTGGCGCCTACGAATCTCACGCACTGGGGATTCGGGCACCTGTACTCCTTGGCCTTGCCCCTGCCATAAGCCACAGTGAAGCTTCCGCATGCCTCGCACTTTACATCCTCGGGCTTCTTCCACACGGAGAACTTGCAGCCCGGATACGCGGTGCAGCTGTACACCTTCCTCTTGAAGCGGGTCATCTTCTCCTCTATCGGGCTCTGGCAAAGCGGGCACTTGTAGTCGAGGATGACCTTCTCCTTCTTCTTGATGTACTTGCATTCAGGATATCCGCTGCAGCCCACGAACGGGCCGAACCTGCCCCTTCTTACGACGAGGGGCTTTCCGCACTCGGGGCATGCCTCGTCGAGGACCTGCACTTCGATCTTCACCCTCTGCTGGTTCTGCTCAGCGTCTCCAAGCTTCGCTATGAACGGCCTGTAGAACTCGTCTATGACCTTCGTCCAGTCCAGGTTCCTGCCTTCGATCGAGTCCAGCTTGCTTTCCATCGCTGCAGTGAAATCGACGTTCACTATGTCCTCGAAGTTCGCCTTCAGCACCTCGCATACGGCTTTGCCGATGGAGGTGGGCACGAAGGTCCTCTCCTTGATGTCGACATAGTCCCTCTTCTTTATCGTGTCGATGATCGCAGCGTAAGTCGACGGCCTTCCCACGCCCTTCTCCTCGAGCGCCTTCACCAGCGTACCCTCCGAGTATCGCGCCGGAGGCTCGGTGAAGTTCTGAGAGGGCACTATATCAAGAAGGTCCAGCCTCTCACCGTCTGAAAGCTGCGGAAGCTTCTGCGATGCTTCGGCATCCTGATCGTCTCCTGCGTTAGAGCCGCCGTAGACGGCGCTGAACCCGTCGAACTTGACCTTCGTCCCCTGAGCCCTGAAGTCATGCCCTGCGGAGCTTGCAGTCACTGTTGTCGTCTCTATCCTCATATCAGCCATCTGGCTTGCGAGGAACCTGTTCCATATGAGCCTGTAGAGCCTCAGCTGGTCTCTGGAGAGGTTCTCCTTGATGGCCTCAGGTTCGAGGTCCGGATTGACCGGCCTTATCGCCTCATGGGCGTCCTGGGCGTCCGCCTTCGCAGCGTAGATCCTGTCCTTCGCGGGCAGATACTCCTTGCCGAACTTATGGGCGATGTAGCCTTTGGCAGCCCTTCTCGCCTCCTCGGCTATCCTGTAGGAGTCGGTCCTCATGTAGGTAATGAGTGCGACCTGGCCCTTCCCTTTCAACTCGATTCCTTCATATAGCTGCTGGGCTATGGACATAGTAGTCCTTGCGGTGAGGCCCAGCTTCCTGTAAGACTCCTGCTGAAGGGAGGAGGTTATGAACGGGGCTGAGGGCCTCCTGGAAGACTCTTTTACTTCGACAGACTTGACGCTGAAGCCTTCTCGCCTGCAGTCCTCCACGATGGAAGCGGCGATTGCACCGCTTTCTATCCGGTTGGTGCGACCCTTTATGTACTTCGCCTTGAAGCTTGCGCCTCCGGCTTTGGCAAGCTCGGCCTCTATGGTCCAGTATTCTACAGGCTTGAATGCCTCGATCTCCGACTCCCTGTCACAGATGAGGCGCAGGGCCACTGACTGCACCCTTCCGGCAGAGAGGTTGGTCCTGACCTTCTTCCACAGAAACGGGCTCAGCTTGTAACCCACAAGGCGGTCCAGCACCCTTCTTGCCTGCTGGGCGTCGACAAGTCCCATGTCTATCGGCCTGGGGCCTGTAAGGGCCTCCTTCACCGCCCTTTCAGTGATCTCATTGAACTGGATGCGGACGGCTCCGCCCTTATCCAGACCAAGCATCTCCGAAAGGTGCCAGGCGATGGCCTCCCCCTCCCTGTCAGGGTCGGTGGCAAGAAGGATCGATCCTGCCTTCTTCGCGGCGGACTTCAGGTCCTTTATCACGGAGGCCTTGTCGGCGTTCTCCTTGTACTGGGGCGCGTAGTTATTCTCTATATCGACGCCCAGCTTGGACTTGGGAAGGTCCCTCACATGGCCTACCGAGGCCTTGACGAGGTAATCCTCGCCGAGGAACTTCGTGAGCGTCTTTACTTTCGCCGGTGACTCAACTATGACCAGACTCTGCGGCATTCGTCATCCTCCATATGCTAGTGTCCGTCCATGAGGACACCCCTGAAGCTCAATCTGTGCTGGGCTGAAGGGCCAAGCCTTTTGATCGCCTCGAGGTGCTGCCTCGTCGGGTATCCCTTGTGCTTTGCGAAACCATATCCGGGCAGCTCCTCGTCCAGCCTCGCCATGTACTCGTCCCTTGCCACTTTCGCGAGTATGGAGGCTGAGGCGATTGACAGGCTCCTGGAATCTCCTCCCACGACCGCCCTGGAATTAAAATTATGTCCCAGGCAGTCCTTTCCGTCAACAATGACAAATGCTTCATCCAGATTCAGCATGACGCACGCCCTCCTCATGGCAAGAAGGCTGGCCTGCCTGATATTAAGGGCGTCTATCTCCTCAGCTGTGGCGATCGCCACGGCGAAGCAGGTGGCCTCATCCTCGATAAGCATGGCGGCCTCTTCACGCTGGGAGCTGGACAGCCTCTTGGAATCATCCACGCCATGAAGCAATGCCCCTTGAGGAAGGCATACCGCCGCCGCGAACACAGGGCCCGCCAGAGGCCCCCTGCCTGCCTCATCGGTTCCTATAAGGGAAGATCCCCCGATTTCGGACCTTAGGCATTCGTCGAACAGGCTGAGCTCCGGGAAACGGTCATCTCTCATCAGGCGCCTCCAGGCTCACCCTGCCGAGCCTTCCGGACCTTAAGTCCCTGATGAGAGTCATGTATGCTTTCTCCATATCGAGGGCCCCTCCCTGCAGGAGGCATCCTCTTCTAAGGGCTATCGCATCAAGTGCAGCCGATGGCTCCAGTCCGGGGTTAATGCCGTACCTCTCCTCAAGAAGGCCGGGATAGACCTCTGAGATGTATCCTGCCAGGAAGAGCGACACCTGCTCGTGGTTGAATAGGTCGTCGGCTATTATGCCCAGGGCTGAAAGCCTGTTCCAGTCAGCCTGGTCGTCCACTTTGAGCGGCATAAGCCCGGGCGTGTCCAGAAGGTCCGCGGCCCCGATGTCTATCCATTGCTTTCCCCTTGTAACACCGGGTTTGTCGCCGGTCTTCGCCTTGCTCCTCTTTGCGAAGCGGTTTATTAGCGAGGACTTTCCGACGTTCGGCATCCCGATGATAAGGGCCCTGGGCTTTATCCTCGCCTTTGATTCAAGCGATGAGAGGGTCGACAACGCCCCGTCGAGCCCGGTGCCCTTCAATACGTCGGATGCCACGGCGTTTCCTTTCAAGCCCCTTAGGTGCCTCACCCATTTCGCCGTCACCGCCGGGTCGGCAAGGTCGGACTTGTTGAGAAGAAGCAGCACGGGCTTATCCTTGGCTATCTGCCTTATCAGAGGGTTCGATGACGAGGATGGAGCGCGCGCGTCTACAAGCTCAATTATCACGTCTATGAGCTTAAGAAGCGGTCCGATCTCCCTTACCGTCTTCGCCATATGGCCGGGATACCAGCTGTTCGCCACCGTCACACCTCCCCGAATGAGAAAGCCGCACCTTCACGGCACGGCTTCTTGATGCTTCATTATGCTGCGCCGCGCTTGCTATGAGCGCTTGCGCTCGCGCACCTTCGCGGACTTTCCGGTTCTTCCCCGGAGGTAATACAGCTTCGCCCTGCGGACCGCGCCATACTTTACGACTTCGATCTTCTCGATGTTGGGCGAGTGAAGGGGGAATATCCTCTCCACGCCGATTCCGGATGATGACTTACGGACGGTGAACGTCTCGCCGACGCTGGCACCTGCCCTTGCGATCACTGTACCCTCGAAGATCTGGATCCTTTCACGTGCGCCTTCCTTGATCTTGGCGTGCACCTTGACGGTGTCGCCGGGGCGGAAGCTGGGTATGTCGGTTTTAAGCTGAAGCCTTTCGATTTCCTGCAACAGGTTCATCTCGCACCTCATTCATAGACGTTCGTGAGGGCTTGCTCAGAGGACCGTCCGTATTAACATTAGAAATATACCACCTGGAGTCGGTTTATGCAATAGTCAGTCGGTTTTCGATTCGCCGCCCGCATTTCTCCTGCGCTTCCTTTTTGGCTTCGTAATGCCGTATAGCATCTGGCGGTCCTCCTCGGTTAGGTCGGCCTTCTCGAATAGGTCCGGCCTTCTCTCCCGCGTGCGCTCCAGCGAAAGCCTCCTTCTGAAGGTCCTTATCTTCTCGTGGTCCCCGGAGAGAAGGACTTCGGGCACGGGGATGCCCCGCCAGATCCTCGGCCTTGTATAGTGCGGATAATCCAGAAGGCCGCTGAAAAACGAATCGGACGGTGCGCTCATCTCATGTCCGAGCACCCCGGGTATCATCCTTGATACTGCATCGACTATGGCCATTGCGGGCACTTCCCCGCCGGTGAGCACGAAATCCCCCACAGAGATCTCCTCGTCGACGAGGGATGACACCCTTTCGTCCACTCCCTCATAGTGGCCGCACACTATCACCAGCTGTCCGTATCCCGAAAACCTTACTGCGTCCTCCTGCGAGAACCGCCTTCCCTGAGGGCTGGTCAGGATGACTCTAGCGCAATTGGCGCCGGCCTGTGAAAGGGCGCTTTCTATCGCCAGGGCGATCGGCTCGGCCTTCATCACCATTCCGCATCCTCCGCCGAAGGAGTAGTCGTCGGTCACCTTGTGCCTTCCTGCCGCGAAGTCCCTGATGTTAGTCAGCTGTATGGATATCAACCCCTGCTGACAGGCGTTACCAAGTATGCTTTCGCCGATGAACCCGCCGAACATGCCCGGAAAAAGCGTAAGGATGTCGAATCTCATCCCCGTCACCTTAGCCCCGCGCGGTCCTCGACCGTGATCCTTTTGTTCTGCACATCGACCGACTTGACTATATCCTTCACCGCAGGCACAAGGAACTCCCTTCCGTCCATGCCAAGCACGGCGAGGCAGTCGTTTGCCGGGTAGCTCTCCACACGGACGACCCTGCCCAGATGCTTCCCTTCGGTGCTTATGACCTCCATGCCCTCAAGCCTGTAGCTGTAGAAGGTGTCATCGGGAAGCTCAGGAAGCCCGTCTTCCTCGAGGAATAGGAAGCTTGCGCGCTGGCTGTCAGCTTCCTCGGGCGAATCTATGCCCTCAAGCTTGATTATGGCGTTTGAGCCGACCACGCCTTTCAAGCCTTCGATGCGCCTTCTTGTTACCTTCTCGGAGCTCTCGCCTATGAAGACATAGTCGAGGCCATTAAGGAAACCCGGGCTTCCTGAAAGCGCCTCGACCTTGATATGGCCTTTCAGCCCGTGCGGAGCACGTACCTTGCCTACCGCGATTAGCATCGCGTCACCTCTCGACGATGTCGACTGTGACCTTGACGTCTTCCTTGACCGCCTGGGCCTTCGCTATGTAGCGTATGGCCTTTGCGATCCTTCCCTGCTTGCCTATGACCTTGCCCATGTCGGGCTGCTCGGTCGTGACCTTGAGGACCAAGTCGTCATCGGAGTTCCAGATCTCCCGGACCTGAACTCCTTCCGGCTCCCGCACAAGGCTTCTAACGGTGTAGTCCACTACGTCCTTAAGGCGCGATCTACCTCTAGCTGCCATGTCGATTCCCCTTCCGGGTTACTCTATGCCTGCGGTCTTCATGAGCATCTTCACCGAATCCGTAGGCTGCGCACCCTTGGAAATCCATGCCTTAAGCCTCTCTGCGTCGATGACGATCTCAGCCGGCTTCATCCTGGGGTTGTAATGGCCGATTATCTCGATGAAGCGACCATCCCTGGGCGACCTTGAGTCGGACACTACCACCCTGTAGCTTGCCTGCTTGTTGCTTCCTGTCCTCGTGAGCCTTACCTTTACTGCCATTTTCTTTCCTCCTCGATGGTGTTACTAGAATATCCCAGGCATGCGCATCCTGGACTTGCCGCCCATCGCGAATGCCCTTTTCATCATCTTCTTCGTCTCCTCATACTGCTTGAGAAGGGAGTTCACATCCTGCACGCGCGTCCCGCTGCCTGCGGCGATTCGCTTCTTCCTGGAAGAATCTATGATGTCCGGCCTGCGGCGCTCCAGCTTGGTCATGGAGCATATTATCGCCTCGACCCGCGCAAACTGCCTCTCGTCCACGTTAACGTCCTTAAGCTGCTTCATCTTGCCGGATATGCCGGGTATCATGGCGAGGACCTCATTGAGCGGGCCCATCTTCTTCAGCTCCTTCAGCTGCATGAGGAAGTCGTCGAAGGTGAACTCCTGCTTTCTGAGCTTGGCCTCCATCTTCTTCGCCTGATCGGCGTCGAAGCTCTCCTGGGCCTTTTCGATGACGGTAAGGATGTCGCCCATGCCGAGTATCCTCGATGCCATCCTGTCGGGATGGAAGGCTTCTATGCCGTCCATCTTCTCGCCTACGCCCACGAACTTGATGGGTTTGCCGGTTACCGCCCTCACGGAAAGCGCCGCGCCTCCTCTGGCGTCTCCGTCCAGCTTGGTGAGGATGACTCCTGTTATATCCAGCCGCTCTTGGAATGCTTTCGCGACATTCACCGAATCCTGGCCAGTCATCGCGTCGACGACAAGCAGGATCTCATCGGGCTCGGTGGCCTTCTTGACCCTCTCTATCTCCTGCATGAGCTCCTCGTCTATGTGGAGCCTACCTGCAGTGTCGATTATGACGAGGTCCCTGCCCATCTTAAGGGCGCCGTCTACTGCGGCCTTCGCGATAGCCTCCGCGCTCTGGCCCTCGATGTGGAACACAGGCACGTCTATCTGCTTTCCGAGTACCTCCAGCTGCTTTACGGCGGCGGGCCTCCTGGTGTCGCAGGCTACAAGAAGTGGCCTTCTGCCGTTGCTCTTCCTCAGCAGGTTGGCCAGTTTCGCCGAAGTCGTCGTCTTGCCGGAACCCTGAAGCCCCGCCATCAATATGACAGTGGGCGGGTTGGGGGACGATTCTATCCTGCTGGCCGCCTTTCCCATGAGCTCGACAAGCTCTTCATGTACGATTTTTATTACCTGCTGGGCAGGAGTAAGGCTTTCCATGACCTCGGACCCGGTGGCCCTTTGGCGGACTTTCTCGGTGAACTGCTTGACTACCTTGAAGTTGACGTCAGCCTCAAGAAGGGCAATGCGCACCTCCTTCAAGGCCGCGTCTATCTCCTTGTCGGTAAGCTTCCCGTGACCCTTAAGCTTTTTTAGGATCGACTGGAGCTTGTCGCTTAGTCCTTCGAACGCCATCAGCTCTTCCCTCCGGATTGAATCTCTTCGCTGAGCCTCTCCGCCAGTTGCTTTATCTTCTCCCTGACGTCTTTCGCGTCAGGCACATCATCATACGCAACCTTCGACAAGCACTCCGCTATGCCGGCTAGCCTTTCGGTCTTAGCTACAAGGCCGATAGCAGAGTCTGCCTGCTCCATGACCTCGACAGACCTTTCGATGCCGTCATGCACGGCCTGCCTGCTTATACCCTCGATTTCAGCAATCTCGCCCAGGCTCAGGTTGTCTACGTAGTAATACTCCGTGATCCTTGCGTGCCTCTCGGTTAGCAGCCCGGAGTACAGTTCCAGCAGACGATTGACTCTCAGGAGCTTCTCGAGCATCTTCGCCTCCATAGGTGTCAACCAATTAGCTTGACATTCGGATTATAAACGGCTTGGGGCTTCAAGTCAACCATAGATCAGAAAAGGCCCGCGGAGAATTCCTCGGGATCGAACGGCCTCAGATCCTCCGCCCCCTCCCCTATCCCCACATACCTTACCGGCACTTTAAGCTCCTCCATCACCGAAAGGACAATCCCTCCCTTGGCTGTGCCGTCGAGCTTGGTCAGCACTATGCCCGTCAAAGGCACGGCCTTGTTGAACTCCCTGGCCTGTGCGAGGCCGTTTTGCCCGGTTGTGGCGTCCATTACGAGAAGAACCTCGTGCGGAGCGCCCGCTATCTTCGAGCTCACCACCCTGTATACTTTCTTCAGCTCCTCCATGAGGTTGCTTTTTGTATGAAGCCTTCCGGCGGTGTCTATTATCAGATAGTCGGAATTGCGGTTAAGCGCCGCGGCGCAGGCATCGAACGCCACTGCGGAAGGGTCGGAGCCCTCCTTGTGCCTTATCATCTCGGAGCCGGACCTTTTCGCCCACACCTCTAGCTGCTCTATTGCGGCCGCCCTGAAGGTATCTGCGGCTGCCAGCATCACTTTGTTGCCCTCCCTGGATAGCATATAGGCAAGCTTGCCGCATGAGGTCGTCTTGCCCGTGCCGTTGACCCCTAGCACTATGATCACATGTGGCTTGGAGCCTGCTTCCAACGAGTCTTCGATTGAGCTCAGCTTCTCCGCGACAATCGTCGAGATCAGCTGCTGCAGGTATTGCCTGTCGGGGGAACCTCCCTTGTCCATCCTGTCCTTAAGCGATGCCAGGACTTTCTCTGTCGTTTCGTGGCCAAGGTCGGCCTGAATCAATATCGCCTCGAGCTCCTCGAGGTCCTCCTTGCCTATGCTCTGCCTTCCGGCGAATACCTCGCTTATCTTCTGCGAAAGGGCCTCTTTGGTCTTCTGAAGGCCCTTCGCTATCATTCCGAACAAACCCATCAGATCATTCCCTCCCGGAACATTATTTCGGATATGTCCACGCAGATCGCCTTCGATATGCCGGTGTCCTCCATGGTAACCCCGTATACGCGCTGAGCGGCCTCCATAGTCCTTCTTCTGTGGCTGATGATAATCATCTGGCTGTCCGCCGAATACTCCTGTACCAGCTCCCTGAATCTGTCTATGTTCGCATCGTCCAGGGCGGCGTCTATCTCGTCTAGTATGCAGAAGGGAGCCGGCCTTGCCTTAAGGAAGGAGAAGATGAGCGCTATGGCGGCAAGCGCCTTCTCCCCTCCGGATAGAAGGGAGAGCTGGGACAGCTTCTTTCCTGGCGGCCTGCATATTATCTCGATCCCGCTTTCCAGCGGCTCATCCTCGTCTACCAGGACGATGTCGGCCGTGCCTCCGGCAAACAGCCTTGCGAAGGTCTCCTTGAAATTCCCCCTTATCGCCTCGAACATCTCCACGAACTGCTTCCTTGCGGTCCTCTCCGCTTCCCTGACTACCTGTGCCAGCGAGGTCCTGGCCTTGGACAGGTCCTCAAGCTGACCTCTCATGAATGCGATTCGTTCCTTGAGTGCTGAAAGTTCGTCAGCGGCCGCAAGATTCAGGTTTCCGAGCAATCCTATCTCCTCTTTGATCTCAGCCAGCCTCGCGCCGGCGGCGACCCTGTCGAACTCCTCATCCCCATCCGAAAGCTCGTCGAAGCTGATTCCGAAGTCCTTCTGCAGCTTGGATGAAAGTATTGCAAACTCCCCGGAGGCCCTTGCCGTCTCCACAGCCTCTGCCGCCTCCGAGTCCTGCACCGCCTGCAGCTTCCTGCGCTTCGACTTCGCCGCCTGCTCGGACGACTGGGCCTGCGCCGCTGCCTCGTCCCTCTTCTTTCGCAGCTCTTCCAGCTCAAGGGCCGATGTCTCCGCCTGCTTCGCATACTCCCCGGCTGCCTGAGCCTCCTGCCTCTGAGATGCCCTTAGCGGTTCCAGCTGGTCTTCCATCTTCACTGAGGAGGCTCTAAGGCTGCCGATCTCGTCAGTCATGCGAAGGACCCTCTCGCTGTGCTCGGCCTCCTGCCTCAGGACGGACCTTAAGTCTGCCTCGATGGTGGCCTTACGAACCAGGAAGCCCGTAAGCCTGTCCGATGCCTCCTTAACAAGGGCAGCGACTTCCTCCTTCTCGGACTTGTCATCGCTGTTTGAAGTGTCATGAGCCAGGAGGTCGGCTTCAGCCCTTTCGATTTCGGCGGCGAGCTCCGCCATCTTCCCGGCCGAGCTCCGATACTCAGCGTCTATTATGGCAAGTTCCGCCTCAAGCTCTGAAGCCTGGGAGCTGAGAGCAGAGGACAATGCGCCTGCCTTTATTAGAAAGGAGGACTCCTCAGTCATCCTGGTTCTTATCTCCTCAAGCTCCCTGAGAAGGCCGAGGCTATCCTTCTCTGACGACTGCCTGCGGGATGAGGCCTCAGTAAGAAGCGACAGCTTATGGCGCAGTTCGTCGGCGAGTTTCGCCTTTGCTTCCTCAAGCTCCCTTATGCGGGCCTTCCGAAGCAGCAGGGACTGCCCCGATTCCCTCCTCTGACCTCCGGTTATGGCACCCGCCGCCGCTACCAGCTCGCCTTCGTGCGTGACCGACCTGAGACGTATGCCCTTCCTCTGGGAGCTTATGGCGTCGTCAAGGGTCTCGAACACAGCTGTCCCGCCAAGTAGGTAGGTCAATGCCGGGCGAAGCCTCGGCTCGCATCCCACCAGGTCGGATGCGTAACCTATGAAACCCCTGCAGGATTCAAGGCGGCCGTCCCTTCTTTCCGGACCCGGGTCCAGCACATCCAGCGGAAGGAATGTGGCTCGCCCTGCCCTGCTCCTTTTTAGTAGCTCAACTGCATCTGAGGCTTGATCCGCCGTCTCGCATATGACGTCGTTCACCCTTTGCCCCAGTGCGCTCTCTATCGCAAGCTCAAGGCCTGCAGGCACTCTGAGGCAGTCGCCGGCGGTTCCTATGATGCCCTTTAGCGACCCCGCCTTGCTGGCTGCGAAGACCGCCTTGACCGCGCCGCTGTAGCCTTCCATCTCGGCCTCAAGGCTCATAAGCCCGCCTAGGATGGCGCCGTGCTTGGCCTCCTCCTGCCTAAGAAGGCCTATCTCACGATGCATCCCTTCCTCTGCCTGTTTTTGCTCTGCAATCAAGGCAGCAGCCCTTGCCTGGTCATCTGCCCTAAGCGCTTCCTGGAGCCTTAGCTCGCAGAGCCGCCCTTCCGAGGACTCCTGCTCGGATGCTACCCGGGATAGCTCCGTTGCCTTCTCTTTCAGCTGGTCTTCCAACCTCTGCCTTCTTGCTTCCCATGTCGCAGCGCTATCCTTCAGCTTTGAGAGCGCATTCCTTGCAGAAGCTCCCCTAGAGGCAATCTCGAAGTGCTCGGCCCTGAATGCCTCGAGCCTTTGCTCGACGCCCTCTGCTCGTAGCAACAGCTCGGTTCTGCCTTTCTCTGCGCCCCTGATGCCGCTCTCCGCCTCCATAAGCCCGGCCTCAAGCGCCGACCTGGACCTGGATAGCTCCTCAGCCTTCAGCGACGAGGACGAAAGCTCGGCTTCAAGCGATTCTACCCTGGCCTGGGCCGATGCTATGCCCGCCAGTATTGATTCTATCTGGCTTCCCAGCTCGGAGCCCCTCATCTCATGACGCATCGAAGCCCTTGAGGCAGCCTGGGAGCTTGCGTTGATGCCGTCGATTCGAATCGAAAGCTCCTCCGCCTTCACCCTTGAAGCCTCGGTTTCGGCTTCAGCCAGGGATATCTCGCCTTCAAGCCTCATCCTCTCCGCCACCTTGGCTTCATGAAGCTTCTCATGCTTCTCACTGCGCAGGTGGGCCTCCGAGGCCTCTATGCTTATAAGCCTTAGCTCAAGTCCCCTGGACTCCTCTGAGAGCGCCTTGTACCTTTCGGCATCCAGCGCCTGCGCCGTAAGCGAGGGTTGCTTCTCCTCAAGGTCGGCCAGCATCTCAGATGCCCTTTCTGTCCGCTCGTCGACGTCGGCCAGCTTCCTTTCAGCCTCCCTCTTCCTGTTCTTGTAGCGCTGGATTCCCGAAGCCTCATCGAAGATGCCCCTTCTGTCCTGCGGCTGGGATGAGATGATCGCATCAACCTTGCCTTGCTCGATCGACGCATAGGCCTCCTTGCCCAATCCCGTCCCCGAGAAGAGCTCTGTTATGTCCTTAAGCCTGCACTCGACCCCATTTATCATGAACTGGCTCTCGCCGTCCCTGTAAACGCGCCGTGTCACCGACAGCTCGTCGAAATCCAGGGCGAGCGCCCTGTCGGAGTTGTCTATGACTGCGGTCACTTCCGCCATCGATGAGGGTTTCTTCAGGTTGGTGCCTGAGAAGATGACATCCGACATGGACGAGCCCCTCAGGATTCTTGCGCTCTGCTCCCCAAGGACCCATCTTACTGCGTCGGAAAGGTTGCTCTTGCCGGACCCGTTGGGGCCGACTACAGCTGTTATCCCTTCCCTGAATTCGAACTCGGACTTTCCGGCAAACGTCTTGAAGCCGTTTATGATAAGCCTGCGAAGCTGCAATTTGCCACCTCCGGCCCCTCTGTCTTCTAGTTGTCCCTAAGAAGCTTATGCCTGCTTAGGGCATCCTGCGCCGCTTCCTGTTCCGCCTCCTTGAGGCTAGTGCCACTGCCCCTTCCTATGGCCTCGTCTGCGTCCATCGCCTCTACGATGAAGCACGGTGCATGGTCGGGCCCTGTGCGGCCTACCATCCTGTAGACCGGAGTGGGATGGCCATTCGCCTGCAACGCCTCCTGAAGGGCGGACTTGGCATCGCGGTCGGAGTTTGAAAGCTCCCCGGCTATGTGGGGCAGCAGGTTACTCGCGAGGAAATCCTCGGCGGGCTCCATGCCGCCGTCTAGGTAGATTGCGGCAATCAGAGCTTCGAAGCATCCGGCAAGTATGCTTTGCCTCATCCTGCCGCCCGTGGCCTCCTCCTGAGGCGAGAGCATGACTATGAGCCCCAGGCCCATGATCCTGGCAGCGTTTGCGAGCGCCCTTCCGGAGACGGCCCTTGCGGACTTCCTGGATAGCGCCCCTTCGTCATCTTCCGGGTACTCCATGAAAAGATGCCTTGCGATGTATGACTTAAGCAAGGCATCTCCCAGATACTCCATTCTTTCGTTGCTTCCTTCAAGCCCCTTTCCCACATGCCTTGAATACGAGGTGTGGGAGAGGGCCGTCTCGGCATAGGCAGCGTCATGAAAGCTGTAGCCCGCCGCTTTCTCCAGCGCGCGGATTATGTCATTCTTCACGGGCTGTGGCTTACTTCTTGACTGTCTTCAGAACGTACCTGATGGCCTGGCCGACGCTCTGCATCTCGTCGAAGGCCTCATCCGGCACCTTGATGTCGAACTTGTCCTCTATCTCATAGACTATTTCGTTGAGGTAGAGAGAATCTGCGCCGAGGTCGTCTACGAACTTCGCTTCCATCGTGACCGATTCCGGCTTCACCGAAAGCTTCTCGACTATTATCTTTTTTACTACCTCGAAGATCTCCTGCTCGTTCATTATCTACACCTCCGGCTGGCTTGCTGCTGTCTCTTTTGAGAATGCTTCAGTTATTCTTCCGACCACGTCTTTGTCCGCAGCCTGGGCTGCAAACCTTATCGCATTGTAGAAGGCGAAGGAGTTGCTGCTGCCATGCCCCTTCACCACGAGCTTCTTCAGCCCAAGGAAAGGTGCCCCCCCATAATAGGAGTAATCAAGTTTGCTCGTTAGCTTCTTCAAGGACGGCTTCATGAGCATCCCGCCTAGCTTAGAGGCCGTGTTCTGCATGGCAGCCTCCTTGACGAGCTTGCCGAAGATGCTTGCCATACCTTCAATGAGCTTGAGCGCCACGTTTCCTGTGAACCCGTCGCAAACCATTACATGGGCGGCGGTCGTCATGATGTCCCTGCCCTCGATGTTGCCTATGAAGTTCAGGTCGGAATCCTTTAGAAGGGCATAAGACTGGCGTATGTATTCCCTGCCCTTCTTCTCCTCGGTGCCGTTGTTGAGAAGGGCCACCCTGGGATTGCTCACGCCGATGACATCTGACATATAGGATGAGCCCATTATTCCGAACTCATAGAGGTTCCTTGCCTCGCAGTCAGGGTTGGCGCCCACATCTATGAGCATAGACGGGCCGCCCAGGCCGGGAAGCACCACCCCTAGCGCAGGCCTCTTCACTCCCTGTATCCTGCCTACCACCAGTGTGGACGCCGCAAGGAGCGCACCGGTGTTACCGGTTGAGACAAGAGCATCCGCGCCGCCTTCCGCTACATATCTGGATCCCATGACCATGGACGATTCCCTCTTCTGCCTCACGACGTTCATAGGGTCGTCAGCCATGGTTATCTCGAGCGGGGCGTGGATTATCTCGAGCTTCTCGGCTTCTCCGCTTGTCGCCAGGATCCTTTCGCGGTCTCCGATCAGCACGACCTCTATGCCCTCTGCGCTTGCGCGAAGGGCACCTTCCAGTACTACCTTTATTCCCTTGTCGGAGCCCATCAGGTCAGCCAATATGCGGGCCATAATATCACTCCATGGTTAGCGAAAAGCGGATCCCTTAGAACCCGCTTTACGTCCTTACTTTGCCTCCGCTACGGCGATAATCTCGCGTCCGTCATAGAAGCCGCACTCGCCGCATACAGTGTGGGGTGCCTTCATCGCCTTGCACTTGGGGCACTCTACCAGCGTAGGCGTCGCAGCCTTCCAGTTTGCGCGGCGCTTCCTGGTGCGGGACTTGCCGAATCTCTGTTTTGGATTTGCCATAAGCTTACCTCCTAATAAGGTGGGGCCCTCTTCTATGCATCAATGCGACTTGCCGCAAATGCATTCCCCATTGTTAAGGTCAACGCCGCATCCGGGACATATCCCTTTGCAGCTCTCTTCGCATAAGAGCCTTATCGGCATGCTGAGGACGACTTCCTCCCTTATATGCGGGCCAAGGTCTATCTCAAGGCCGCTTAATGCCTCGATGTCGCTGTCCTCAAGCGCCGGTTCATATCCGGCTTCGGCGAACACCCTTGTCAGCGGGAGGTCGAAATCAGAGCTGAACTCCTTGAGGCATCTGTCGCAATGCGCCTTGAATCCTCCGGATATCCTTCCGTCGACCATGTAGGCACCGCCGATGTTGCTTACAGAACCATTGAACCTGACATCGCCGACGAAATGCGCTCCTTCCCTGGCAAGGTCCAAGCCTTCAGGTTCCCAAGCCAGGTCGCAGTCAAGAGATGCCCCGCTTACGCCCTCGATCTTTCTGATGTCGATAATAAAAGGCCTCATCACGGTCCACCTCCGACACCAGATTAGTATATATTTGAGCTTTACCGGGTGTCAAGATTATTCATTTACAGCCTTGACACATATGGATTCCCTTCCATGAAGTACCTAAGCGCAAGTTCTTTCCCTGAGCTGATGCCGATCCTCTCGGATGATGCTATCCGGACATTCCTGCCATCACACTCTTCGAGGTAAACAAGCCCGCTCTCCCATAAGGGAAGGCCGTCGAAGCTCCTGTCTATTCCCATAGCCTGGCATAGCTTACCAGGTCCGTCCGCAAGCTTCCTTAGATCCGGGCTCTTCCTTCTCCTGCGCATTGCATCCAAGCCTTCGATCGGCTCTATGGCCCTCACCAGGACAGCCTCCCCGACCCCAGACGGAGCCGTGACGACATTGAAGCAGCAGTGCAGACCATAGATCAGGTATACATAGCTGTATCCGGGGGAAAGGAACATGCTCTCGTTCCTGCTGGTCCTGCCCTTGCTGGCATGACAGGCTGGGTCATCCCTGAGGTAGGCCTCTGTCTCTACTATCACCCCTGCAGTCCTGACGCCGTCGCGGTTCGACACCAGCTTCATGCCGATGAGGCGTTTGGCGATATCCACGGTGCTTGCACCGGAATAGAAGCTCTCCGTAACGCGGTGCATCTATCTGCCCTCTACTATATCCCTCGTGTCGCGCGCGATTACGAGCTCCTCGTTCGTTGGTATCGCCAGCACCTTGACCTTGCACTCGGGAAGCGTGAGGTCGGCCTCCTTGCCCTTCATGTCATTCAATACCTCATCGATCTTGATCCCGAAGAAGCCCAGCTTGTCGCATACCCTCTTCCTCATCTCCCAGCTGTTCTCCCCGATACCGCCGGTGAACACTATTGCATCGAGCTCACCCATGGCAACCGCGTAAGCGCCTATGTACTTGACTATCCTGTAGGCGAACACGTCGAGGGCCAACTGAGCCAGCTCATTGCCCTCTACAGCCGCGTCTTCAAGGTCTCTGAAGTCGTTGGAAAGGTAATTGGACAACCCGTACACGCCGGCCTTCTTGTTCAGATAGCTGTTGATGACATCCTGGACGCTCATGTTGAGCTTCTCGCACAGGAAGAGGACTATGCCGGGGTCAAGGTCGCCTACCCTGGTTCCCATGACGAGCCCCTCGAGAGGAGTAAGCCCCATCGTGGTGTCGATGCTCTTGCCGTGCTTCACTGCTGCAATGCTCGAACCATTGCCCAGATGGCATGTTATCACGCAAGTCTTCTCATAGGGCTTGCCCAGCATCTCCGCGGCCCTTGCGCTTACGTACCTGTGCGAAGTGCCGTGGAAGCCGTAACGGCGCACGCGGAACTTCTCATATAGCTCGTAAGGAAGGCCGTACATGTATGCCTCCTTGGGCATCGACTGATGGAAGGCGGTGTCGAACACTCCCACCATAGGCACGCTGGGCATCAGGTTGCGGCATGCCCTTATGCCCATGATGTTCGGGGGGTTGTGAAGGGGCGCAAGGTCCTGGCATTCGACTAGCGCCGCTTCCACTTCAGGGGTGATCGGCACTGATCCGGAGTATTTCTCACCTGCATGGACTACCCTGTGGCCAACCGCACCTATCTCGGCTATGCTGCCTATCACTCCGACAACTGGATCCAGCAGATGGCTGAAAACCGCCTTAAGCGCATCTTCGTGGTCCCTCGCCTCTATCTTGTTCTGCACCTTTTCCTTGCCTGTCGGCTGGTGCTTGATGAATGCGTCGGTGGAACCCACCCTCTCAACTATGCCCTTTGCAAGCACAGCCTCGTTCTGCATGTCGAAGAGTTGGTATTTCACTGATGAGCTGCCGCAGTTGACCACAAGGATTTTCATCGTATTGCCCCTTCCTAAGTTATTATGGGAACTAGTTCCCCTGTCCGCGCCTGCGTTGGAGCACTTCCAGGCCCTTTCGGGCGGCCCTTGCGGCGTTCATGGCGTTCTGCTCTATGCTGGCCAGCGCGTTTTCGGCGTACTCGTCTGCACCGGACCTTATCCTTGAAGCCTCGAGCTTCGCCGTCTCGATTATCTCATCCGCCTTGGCCTTGGCATCGACTATCTCCTGCAGGTCTTCTTCAGGCATCGCCGCCTTGTGCGAGGGTTTTGGATTCTCCGGCATCGCATCATCCCCGAAGCTCCACTCCTGCTTATCCTCTACTTGCTTCTGAGCGGTAAACTGGCCGGTCGTCACCTGCTTGAACGTCCTGGTGCTTGCGTAGGATGCATCCGGGTCGATGGCGTCCCTCATGGCAGTGAGGAGCCCCTGAAGCTCTTTCCTGTCAAGGACGCATTTGCCTGTAAATGGCATCGTTGGTGCGCATTCGATTACTTCTTCCAACCTGTCGAGGTATTCCTCGATGGTAGCCGTGGGGATGCATTCTCCTGCCGCGTCCGCCGCCATGCGCCTGCAGCGGCGCCAACACGCGCGCATCAATGGCGTCGGCGCCGGGCACGGCATAAACGTCGAGATGATGGCCCAGCGCGCGCATCGCGGCGAGCACGTCGTGCACGTAGCGGGCGCCGCCGCCGCGGTCGGCCGCGAACGGCTCGCAGGCGATCACGAGAAAGCGGCGCGGTCCTTCGGCGGTGGCCGGGGTCGGCAGACGCGCATGCAGCGGCGCGATGGTTCCCGCCCAGCGCCGCGACAGCGCCAGCATCGGCTCCAGCAGCAGCGCCCGT
>CAZNZD010000012.1:0-33982 GCA_964577435.1 uncultured Clostridia bacterium | reverse complement strand
TCCGACATGTACCCGAACCTTTTCGTGCCGGCCGGACTGACATTCTCCATCTGGGGGATCATCTACATACTCCTTCTGATATTCACCCTCTACCAGGCATCCGACCTGCTCGGAGGCAAGAAGGACAAGGGGGCATTCGTCGGGAAGGCAGGCGCCCTGTATCTTCTGACGAGCGTCCTGAACGTGGCTTGGATACTCGCATGGCACTATGAGCAGGTCCTTCTTTCTGTCGTCATCATGCTAGCCTTCCTCGTCACGCTTATTGCCCTATACCTTAGGATAGGCAATAAGTTCGCAAGCTTCGGCGAAAGGTTCATGGCTCAGGTGCCGATAGGCGTATACCTTGGCTGGATCGCCGTAGCCACGGTGGCAAACGTCACGGCGCTTCTTGTGAAGCTGGGCTGGGGAGGGTTCGGCATAAGCGGGGAGGTATGGGCGATCATCATGATCGTCATAGCGGCCCTTCTTGCGGTGCTGATGAGAATCACCAAAGGCGAGTTAGCATACGGCCTGGTGGCCATATGGGCGCTTGCCGGCATTGCCATCAAGAGGTTAGGAACGGAGCCGGTGGTGATAAGCGTAGCCTATACGGCGATGGCCTCGGCGGCGATAGTGGCGCTGTCCTTCCTTATCAGGGGCAACAGGAAGGCCTGAAGCAGTCAGGAACATGTATTAAGGGGCGGCAGCCAATCACGCGCCGCCCCTTGCCATATCCAGTCCCTTCATTGCCTCTCTGCCACTACCATGATCTCGTACTCGTCGGGGTCGAGTTTGCGCCTTCCCCATGCGCCGGCGGTGCCGCCCCACATATTCCGCAGGGCGAAGCCGGAAACCTTGAGCATGAGCCTCAGCTCGCTTCCGGTGAATGACTTCTCGCCGACTATACCGGAAGACAGCTCCTCCCCTATCTCGCTGTCCAGCTCGCCGAGCGCATGCCATTCAACTATGTCGAAGGGGTCGAACCTGCCTGATGAGATGTCCTCGGCTCCAAACTGCCTTATCATCTTCAGGGCGTTAAGCGCCGTGAAAAGGAAGGTGCCGCCCGGCTTAAGAAGGCTGTGAACGTTGGCGAAGATGGCAAGTGCCTGATTTAGCGGGTCGTCGCCTGTGCCGATAAGGCCAAGGGACCCTTCGCAGAGGCATATCGCAGCATCGAAGCCTCCAGTAAGCCCGTGCGCTGCAGGAAAGTCCGAGGTGGCGTCCGCTCGGATGAACCTCACTTCGGCTCCGGCCTTCCGGGCCTTCTCCGATGCCACGGACAGCATGCCATCAGAAAGATCCACCCCGGTGACGGAATAACCCATCAGGGCGAGGCCCACGCTGTGCCTTCCGGTACCGCAGCCGATGTCTATGATTTTCCTGTTCCCGGTGAGGGGCATTATCTCCGCCAAGAAACCAAGCTCCTTCTCCGTGGCCGATGTGAAGGGATTCGAATCATACCTTTGCGAATGCCTGTCGAAAAATGATTTCCACGCCGTATCTGGCATGAGCGCCTCCTACCCCCGAAGCCTGAAGCATCTGTGCTTCGGAAATCGAATGGATTACAATCGTATTATATCCTCCGTGAAGGAGAAGAAGATGGCGAAGCTTAAGGTAAGGCTCTTGGGGCACAGCGGCTTTCTGGTGGAAACCGAGGGAAGGTTCCTGCTGTTCGACTACTATACGGACAGGGCGGGAGTGCTTTCCGGCGGCCTGCCCTTTGCGGGCGATGGCGCGGTTCTCATATCCCACTCCCATCCGGACCATTTCAACAGGGCGGCCCTTCAAATGGCCGTGCCTGACAGGACCATCATCATAGCCGATTCGGGCGTCAGGGTCCCGGCTTCGGCAACAGGCGCAAAAAGCATGGAACCTGGAGGTCATGCTGACTTAGGCTGGGCGAAGGTCGATGCCTACGGCTCCACGGACGAGGGGTGCTCCTTTCTCGTGGAGCTGGCAGGGGTGAGGCTTTTTCATGCAGGCGACCTGAACGACTGGTACTGGGAGGAAGAGTCCACACCGGAGGAGCTTGAGGCCGACGAGGCAAGGTTCATGGAGGAGCTTGGCAGGATCAGGAAGGACTCGATAGACCTCGCCTTCTTCCCTGTGGACATGAGGCTGGGAAGGCATGCCGCAAGGGGCGCCTCGCTGTTTGCAAGGGCGCTTAAGCCCGGGCTCATCATACCGATGCACTTGAACGGAAGCCCGGATGAGAAGACAATCGACGAGCTGGCCGGGCTTTCGGCATACGGAAGCGCTGTGAGGATGATGACAATGCCCGGAGAGGAGCTTGTTTTGGAAATCTAAGAATGCGGAGGTGGGTCATGAGGTTCAAGATCGTCCATTCCAACATCAATGTGGCGGACCTGGAGAGGTCGGTAGCCTTCTACGCCGAGGCGCTCGGCATGCAGGAGGTAAGGCGCAAGCAGGCGCAGGACGGCTCCTTCAAGCTGGTATTTTTAGGGGACGGACAGGGCGAGTATCAGCTTGAGCTCACCTGGCTTAGGGACAAGGAGGGGCCGTACGAGCTGGGCGACAACGAATCGCACATCGCCTTCAGGACGGACGACTTCGATGCGGCCTACAAGCATCATGCGGAGATGGGCGTAATCTGCTACGAGAACAAGGCCATGGGCATATATTTCATAGAGGATCCAGACGGATACTGGCTGGAGATACTGCCGACAAGGAAGTAGGTGTTTCTGATGGTCCGCGTTTACTGCTACTCCAGGTCCGGGAATACATTGTGGGCCGCAAAGAAGCTTGCCGATTCACTTGGCGCCGAAGTCGTGCGCATCGAAGAGGAGAGCCCGAGGGGAGGATTCATGGGCTTCTTCCTTGCGGGGATGGATGCCACGTTCAAAAGGGCGGCCAGGATAAAACCTGTGGAAGTCCCCGATGAGCCCGGCAGCCTCTTCATCATCTGCGGGCCGGTATGGGCGGGGAAGCTGTCCTCCCCTGTCAGGGCGCTGCTTAATCAGATGGCAGGAAGGCAAGTAAAGGCCGCATACCTGATAACCAGGGGAGATAAGTCCAATCCCTACGGCAGCGTCTTCGACGAGATGGACAGGGCGCTCAAAACGCGCCGGGCCGCAGAGCTGAGCCTTCAGGGGGCTGACTTCAAGGAGCAGGCGGCGGCACAGGTGAAGCGCTTCGCCGAGGAGCTGGCCAGGCTCTAGGGACGGTCCCTCAGGAGGAAGCGAAAACTTATGTCAAACCCCTCTACGGAGCACTTACGGGGTGCATTTTTCGTTTTCTCTAGTATCTATAACAAGAACAAACCCATGGTGATATAATATCTTGGTACGGATCTTGGAGGTGCTGTCAGTGGACTACGAGGAAAAGGGAAAGGCCGCCGAGGCGGAAGTCAAGGCGTCGCCCGAGGAGAACGGGCTGAACGAAGAGGAGATGCCCGTATTCACGGATATGGAGGAGCCCTGGGATACCGGCGAGGAGTTCACCGGAGCCTGCGATGTCCCACCAGCCCAGCAGCAAGGGCAGGAAGAGGCGGGTGAGGCTGCGGCCGAGGCGATGCCGGAGGAGGCTGCGATGGAAGTGCCGCCTCAGGCGCCTCAAAGGAAGGGGAAGTCCTTCATGGGCGTGGTGTTCGAATACCTGCAGTCCATACTGATGGCTTTCTTCATAGCGATAATCATAATGGCCTTCCTGGGCCGCTCGTATATGGTTGAAGGCGCCTCGATGGAGAAGACCCTGTTCAACAGCGAGAGGGTGCTGGTTGAGAAGGTAAGCTACTACCTCGGCGAGCCGAAGCGCGGCGACATAGTCGTGCTCATGAACCCCAGGCAACAGAAGTACGGCAACTGGTTCTTGGATACCTTCGGCTTCGTTAAGGACATATTCGTAGTCGACATGGCGACAAGGCCCTATATCAAAAGGGTGATAGGGGTTGTCGGCGACACGATAGAGGTAAGGGGCGGGAAGGCCTACTTGAACGGCGAGATGCTCGAGGAGCCGTACGTCAGCGAGGAGATCTGGTGGGATTACGGCCCGACCACAGTCCCCGAAGGCTATGTGTTCGTGATGGGGGACAACAGGAACCACAGCGACGATAGCAGGGGGTCCGTGGGCTTCCTTGAGACCGACAGGATACTCGGCAAGGCGGTGGTGAGGTTCTGGCCTCTTAACAAGGTCACGGCATTCACGCGGCCTGAGGTCTTCAAGGGCATGTAACGCGACGAATCACAGGCCGGCCCGGGAAATCGGGCCGGCTTTTTTAGTTGCCCTTGCGGCATGTTAGAATGTTTCTTGAAGCGGGGTGTTCGGATGGATTGTGCTAAGACAGAGGTTATCATAGTCGAATGGCTGAGGGAGAGGCTTGCCGCCTCCGGCTCGAAGGGCTTCGTATTCGGCATATCCGGAGGCCTGGACTCGGCCCTGGTTGCATCCCTTGCGGTAAAGGCGGCACCTGGCGCCTGCCTCGGGCTCATCATGCCATGCGATTCGAATCCGCTGGATGCGGAGCATGCGGTCCTTGTCGCGGAGACCTATAGGCTGAATACCAGGATCGTGGACCTTGCAGGCCCGCACAGGAGCCTTCTTTCCGAGCTGAGACGGGGGTGCGAGGGCCAGCCGCAGAGGCTTGCCGCAGCCAACCTTAAGCCAAGGCTGAGGATGGCTTCCCTCTATTTCTACGCCAACGAGATGAACCTGATGGTGCTGGGGACCGGTAACAGGAGCGAGTGGTACGTGGGCTACAGCACCAAGTACGGAGACGGCGGGGTGGACCTGCAACCCATCATCGGTCTCACAAAAAGCCAGGTGAGGCTGCTTTCCCGCCACATGGGTGTGCCCGAGGAGATAATCCTCAAGGCACCGACGGCGGGGCTGTGGCAGGGCCAGACGGATGAAGGGGAGATGGGCTTCACTTACGGCCAGCTGGACGAGTACATCACGACTGGAAGCGCCGACGCGGCGGTCAAGGACAGGATCGACCGCATGCATAATGGCTCCAGGCACAAGTTCATCCTCCCGCCATCGCCCATTGACCCGGACTCGGGAATATAGGACGGGACGGAGGATGCGGATTTGAGCGCATGGAGGGGTTTCATCAAGGGGTTCACCGCATATGAGCTGATGGCCATAGGCCTCATCTCCGCATTGGGCATAGCTTCGAAGAGCATAGTGGGCCCCCTGGCGCACCTGCTTACGGTTCCTATCGGAGTGCCCGGAGGCGCGCTCGCCGGCGGATTCTACATGATGTGGCTGGTGCTTGCGAGGTCATTCACCGACAAAAGGGGGTCTGCGGCCTTGGCGGGAATGGTGCAGGCCATAATAGTCCTCTTGACAGGCTCCTTCGGCTCCCACGGCGCGCTGACACTGATAACTTACACGCTTCCCGGCTTCGCCTGCGAGGCCTTCATGCTTCCCTACTCGAAGGGTAAGGAAGGCGGACTTCTTTGGTGCAGCCTGGGGGGGCTTGCCGCGAATGTGGCGGGCTCAGTGGCGTCGAACTTCGCTTTCTTCAGGCTTCCGGCGCTTGCGCTGGGGCTGATAGCCGTCACCGCAGCCTTCTCGGGGGCTGCTGGAGGAGCGGTGTCATTCATAGTAAACAGGAAGCTGTCCGGCATACTGGGAAGGTAGGCTTACGGGCGGCTTGGACGGAGGTCGTGAATGAAGGGCAAAGACAGGCTGGCGATCGGTATCATAATCATCCTGGGGCTTCTGATGGTCGCCCTGGGTGCGGTCAACTCGTGCGCGGTTGCGGACAAGCTGGCAGGATCATTGGAAGTCTATTCGGACGGCGTGAGGGTGGCTGCCTACACCGCGGAAGACCTCGCGAAGATGAAGTCCGAGACATTCAAGGCGGTCATAAGAAGCTCCAGCGAGGGAAACAGCGAGGCGTCCTTCACCGGAGTCGCCGTCTACGACATAGCCCTGAAGGCGGTCCCGGAGATCGCCTCTGGCTTCAAGGCCATAATAGTCAAGGCCGAGGACGGCTATCAGACCGTGCTCAGCAAGGATGAGGCGACCCTTAAGGACAACGCCTACATCTGCTACCTGATGAACGGCTCACCAATAAAGGCAAAGGCCGAGAAGGGCAGCGGTCCGCTGAGGCTCATCATCAGGAATGACGAGTTCGGGCAGCGCTGGGTCAAGTACGTAAACAGGATAGAGATCAGGAAGTGAACGTCCTCTCGCTTGAAGGCGTAACCTTCAGCTATAAGGCATCCGACCGCGTGATATTAGACGGGCTCTCCCTCGATATCGAGGAGGGCGAGGCTGTCATGGTCTCGGGCCCGTCCGGGGGAGGGAAGACCACCCTATGCCTCATCGCCACGACGATAATCCCGACCAGGCTTCCGGGAGAGCTGACCGGAAGGACCGAGATAATGGGAGAGAGCACAAGGAAGCTCGGCCCCGTCGGGGCATCCCGCCATGTCGGATACGTCATGCAGGAGCCCGAATACTCGATGGTGATGCCCACGGTCGAGGAGGAGATCGCCTTCGGCCTTGAGAACCGCAGCTGGCCGACAGATAAGATCGGAGGCCGCGTCGAGGAGCTGATGGAGGACTTGGGGCTAAGAAACCTCTCCGGAAGGATACCGCAGAGGCTGTCGGGAGGGGAGAAGCAGGCCGTGGCGATTGCGGCGGCGATCGCCCACAGACCCCGCCTTCTAGTGCTCGACGAGGCCTTCGCCGGCCTGGACGACGAGAGAAGATGGTTCTGCGGGGAGCAGATGAGGGTACTGAAGCGCCAGGGTACCGCCATACTCCTTATCGAGCACGACTGCATCGGAAGGTTCGCACACGAGTGGGTGGATGCCTGCTTCAGGCTTGAGGCCGGGGCGTTCATGGAGGATGCGCGATGAGGGAAGTGCATTTCGAGGCGGTGGGCTACTCCTACCCTAAGGAGAGGGCGGGCACGGCCGCAAGGCGTGTCTTCGATGGCCTTAGCATCAGGCTGTCCCCGGGCAGGATCTATGCGATGTCGGGGCCGAACGGCTCCGGAAAGAGCACGTTTGCGAGGCTCATGGCGGGAATAATCTGCCCGGACGAGGGCAGGGTGACAATCGGCGGCAAGAACATCAAGGGCGATAGCCTTCCGGATGTGGGCCGGGCGGTAGGATATGTCATGCAGGACCCGTCGAGGCAGCTCATCACCGCGAATCCCGTCGAGGAGGTCTCGTTCGGCCTTAGAAACTGGGGCATGCCGAAGGCGGCGGCAATCGCCATGGCGGAGGCGGCGCTCAGGGACTTCGGGCTGATGCATACCAGGCAGACCCATGTCCAAAGGCTTTCAAAAGGTGAGAAGGTGAGGCTTGCGCTTGCCTCCGTGAGCGTCCTGAACCCCGATTGGCTCATACTTGACGAATCGCTTGCTAGCCTCGACGCCGATTCGAGGGCCATAGTGATAGGAAAGCTAGAGGAGCTCCGCGACACAGGGCGGGGCGTATTGGTGATCACCCACAGCCTGATGCTTGCGGATGAGGTGGGGGGAGTCAAAATCGCCGTGGAGAAGGGGGGCAACATGCTTGTGGGCTGACATGGACCCAAGGTCTAAGATGTTCATTGCCCTATGCCTTTCGACCATGGCCCTTATGCTGAGGCATTACCAGGCTGCCGTGCTTCTGGTGCTTTTCTGCCTTCTGGCCTTCTATTTCTTCGGAGTGGAGGCATCCAAGCCGGCACGGCTGATAACGAGGCTGGCCCCAGCTCTGCTTTTCGTGGGGATCCTCCAGGTGGCGCTCATAAAGACCGGGGATGTGCTCTGGCACTCCGGAGACATCAGGATGGTGACGACTGGAGGCCTGTATGCCGCCCTTTTCATGACGGTGAGGGTCTGGACTATAGCAAGTTGCGGCTTCATAATCGGAAGCATCGGGTTTTCGGACTTCCTTCTCGCGATGAAGGCGATGCGCGTTCCCTACGAGCTCTCCTTCATGTCTGCCATGGGGGCGAAGTTCCTGCCCCTTCTTTCCGAGGAGATGCGCGACTCCCTTATATTCGCGCAGCTAAGGGGGGCGAACCTTGCTAAGATGGGCATAGCCGACAGGTTCAGGCTTTATTCTCAGGTCCTGATGCCGGCCACCGTCACCGCGCTCATGAGGGCGGAGCAGGTCTCCTGGGCCCTGGAGCTGAAGGGCTTCAACCCGGGATCCACCAGGACGTACTGGAGGCGCCTTGACATGGGCACCTCGGACTGGATGGCGTTTCCCGCCGGCGTTCTGGCGCTGGCGTTGTTCCTTCTTGCCAACTATGCGATCTGACGGGAGGATGCGATGAAGGTTTTCGCTGTTTCCGGGCTTCACACCACTGGAAAGACCACCACCGTTGTGGCCATCGTCGGGGAGCTTGCGCTCCGCGGCTTGAAAGTCGCCACAGTGAAGGACATCCACTATGAGGGCTTCACCATGGACAAGGAGGGCACGAACACCTGGAAGCACAGGATGGCCGGAGCCTCCACCGTCGTAGCCAGGTCCCTGGACGAGACGGACTTCATCGTCGCAAGGCGCATGGCCATGGGCGATGTCCTTAAGAGAATCGACGCCGACGTAGTCGTCATCGAGGGAGGGCACGAGGAACCCTATCCGAGGATAACCTGCGCCACATCGCCAGAGGAGGCCGACATAAGGTTCGACAGCCACACATTCGCAGTGGCGGGTAGAATCGCCTTGCAGATGGCCCAATACCGCGGAGTGCCGGCCTATGACCCCATGAAGGATGCGGCACTGCTGGCGGAGCTTGCCCTTTCCAAGGCCTGCGATGTGGAAGCTTGCAAGGGAAGCTGCCGCGATGATGGCTAGGCCGGGGGTCTCTCCCGACATCTTCTATGAGGCCGCGAGGCTTCTTTCGGCCGCCGCAGACGATGGGTCTGACCTGGAGGCTGCGCTTCTGGGGGTGGCCGGCGCGGAAGGGGTGCTTAAGCTCAGCTCAAGGCAGGGCACATGCTTCATGGTGAGCGTGATAGGCTCGCAAAGGATATTCGCCAAGCTGCTTTCCGACGCCGACGGTGCCAAGCGCGAGGAATCCTTCTCAGAGCTCCTATCTGATGCGGGCATCAGCTGCCCGAAGGTAAGGGCAAGGCGCAAGAGGGCCATCTCAAGGTACTACATTGAGGGAAGGCCCGCATCCGACGAGCTGGACGAGATGAAGCAATGGGGGGATGCACAGTCGGCAGCCAGGCTCTGCTCCCGCATAGGTTCAATGCTAGCCTCAGTTCATGCTGTGGTCGCGGCGGACGGCAGACGGGTCACGCTCGAGGATGCGAACCTAAGAAACTTCATAGTATCCTCAGGAAACGCGCTAAGCGTAATCGACCCCGCTGATGCGGCCTTCGGCGACCAGGCGGAGGACCTTGGAGGGCTTCTAGTGCACATCATTACCCACAGGCCAGCGTTCTCGGAGCTCTCCTGGGGCATGGCGCAAGCTGCGTTATCCGGCTATTCGAAGCAGTCCGGGGAGAAGCCCGGAAGAGGATGGTACGAGGAGGGCCTGCGGCGGGCATTCAAGAGGGCATCCATGAGGCGCCGGGACGAGAGCCTGCCGGGATATGAGGACGAGGCCGTCTTGCGGCTGCTGCGAGCGAAAGAATAGAGGGCAATCAGAGAGCAGGCAGGATAAACGAGAGAAGAGAGGTGGAAGCCGGTTTGAAAACGAGGTCCCTGACATTGGCGGCGCTGTTTGCCGCCCTCATGATCGCCGGCGCCTACATCTCCCTTCCAACACCTGTGGTGCCGATAACCTTCCAGCCGTTCTTCAGCGTCCTGGCGGGGGCTGTGCTCGGGCCAAGGCTAGGTTCGATGGCTATGGGCGCATATATCGCAATAGGCCTTGCCGGCGTCCCGGTATTCGCAGGGTTTACTGGAGGGATAGGGAAGGTCCTCACGCCCACGTTCGGCTTCATAATCGGTTTTCTGGCCGCGGCTGCTCTGGCCGGGGCGATCACTGAGAGGGCGGATGCGGGTTTTGGAAGGGTAGCGGCCGCGTCGGCGGCCGGCATCGCGGCCATCTACGCGATCGGAGTGCCCTACATGTACATAGTATTCACACTTGTCTCGGGAAGGGATGTCACACTGGCGGCTACGGCTGCGGCGATGCTCCCGTTCTTCCTGAAAGACCTGGTCCTCTCCCTTGCCGCTTCCGGAATAGCTCTGCGCATCATCCCGCTTTCAAAGAGGCTTGCGAGGCAGTAGGCCATGCTCTCAGCGGCCGCGCCTGATTATCAGCCTTATGCCGAAGAAGATGAGGACGGCGCCGACGGCGCCGTTTAGCGCCCTCATTGCGGCCTCCGGGATGAAGCTTCCGGCAAAGGAGGATGCAAAGGCCACGGCTGAAAGGAAGATAAGTGTCGAGGCGACGCAGCCTGCTCCGAATAAAGCTAGGCGGCTTCCCGCCATGCCCTCCTCACCAGCTTTCGCGGCGAAGACGCCCCCCCAGAAGATTATGGTAAGGGGGTTGGATGCCGTAAGCAGGATGCCCTTTGCGAAGTGCCCGCCGGCAGCCTCCCCCGCAAGGAGCCTTACGGCCGGAAGAAGGCGCAGTCCTATGGCCCCAAGGATGGAATCAAGCCCGAAGGCTATCAGCACGGCCGCACCGACGAACGATACGGCAGTCCTCACGGAATCCCTTCTGATGGCAGCCGACACCCCAAGGGCGGCAAGGGTTATGTAGGCAGCGTCTACTGCGGCTATCGCAAGCACGGTTGACATTCCGGCCCTTAAGCCTGCCGAGCTTGCCGTGTTGAACACAAGCAGGCACATGGGACCGACTGCAAGCTGAAGAATCATGCCGAACTTGATTCCGCGGCATAGGTCCTTGATGGCTTCCGGCTTGCCAGCGCCGCGCTTTTCCATCCCTAGAGGCCCATCGCGGACCTAAGCCGCATGAAGAGCCCCGTGTTGTCGTACCAGCCTCCGAACGCCCCGCTTCCGGGCCCTTCGGCGGAGACAGGTACCGGCGATGCCGTATGCCAACCGGATCCCCAGGAGATGTTAGCCTTTGCGGAGATGACGATTCCTATCTCCCTTGCGGGATCCTCGGATGTGCTGATGTGGGATATGTCCAGGTCCTTTCCGGACGCCCAGCCAGCGTCCCTAAGCATGATCCCCCCAAGCTTGTCCCAGTCGCCCGCGGTTTCACTAAGCATGGAACCCGCGCTCGATTTCACGGTCAATAGGTACTTGGCGTCCACCTTGTAGCCATCCCCAGCGCCCAGGGAAAGCCCTCCGGTCTCATGGTCCGATGTGACGACTACGAGAGTGCCGCCATCGGCCGAGGCGAAGTCGAGGCAGGCCCTTACGGCCTTATCGGTCTCAAGCATCTCCGATAGCGCCCCGGCTGCGTCGTTGTCGTGCGACATGCGGTCGACGGCGCCCGATTCCACCAGAAGCACGAAGGGTTTGCCCTCCGCCGCAAGCATTGCCAGGCCCGCCTTGACCATATCGCTAAGAGTGGCGAAGCCTGCGGGCCGGTCGAGCGCGATAGGAAGCGCATCCTCCGCAAGCACGCAGATTGCCGGAAGGGGCAGGCCCTTAAGCTCGCCAAGGCTGTAGGATGCGTTCGCTGCAAGGCCGGCTTCAGTCCTCTTAAGGCTTTCTGCCAGCGCACCCCTCAGGTAGGTGTTGCCACCTCCTATGGCAAGGTCGATGCCGCTTCTCAGAAGCTGTCCGGAGATGCTTCTGTAGGCCAACCTGTCGAACTCCTTCGCATACATGGCGGCAGAAGTAGCATCATAAAGGGCCGAGTTGGTGATTATCCCGGTGAGCATGCCCTTCCTCTCCGCAAGCTCCATGATGCTCTCCAGCTCATCGAGGTTGGCGTCGTAGCCCAGAAGCCCGTTGTATGTCTTCCTCCCGCAGAACATGGAGGTCGCCGAGGCCGCTGAATCCGTTATCGCGCCATCGACGTTAAGAGTGGACATCATACCGAGGACTGGCATCGAATTTACTGCCAGAGGCTGCTTCACCGCCAGCTGGCCCAGCTGACGGTGGGATGCCCCCGCACCGTCTATTATGAAGATGATCAAGTTCCCCGCCGGGGCGGAGGCGGCGACCATGCCTGATATGAGCATAACGATAAGGGCGGTCATCAGCCCCGTCCGCTTCAGTGACATCGAAAGGCCCTCCCGTGTTAAGTCTTAAGCAGATTGTATACTATCGGGGAGGCGATTGGCACCCGCGTGATATAATCCCTTATTGGAAGGGAGTTGACCAAATTGATAAAGAAGACCTCCATCATCCTCACCGCCCTCATCATAATCGCATCATTCGCCGCCTCCGCAGCGCCTCCGGCCTACCACGACGTAAGGCCCGGTTACGGCGTCACGCGAATAGGCTGGCTGTCCGAATATAACCCGAGCCTGAGGGGAACCAACGGCGATACCATGGTCTATTGCCTCGAGGGCAGCGAGCCCGGCATGGATGTGCTTGTGCTGGGCGGGACCCACGCAAACGAGATCTCGGGCATCATAGCCGCGACCCTCATAGTCGAAAGGGCCGAAGTCAAGGCCGGAAGGATATTCGTCATCCCGCACGCCAACAACAGCGCATCCATGGCGCCGGATTCCAGAGGCGGGGCGAACCTGACCAAAGTCCAGGTCCAGTCGATCTCCGGGGGAAGGGTGTTCGCCTACGGTGACAGGTATACCAAGGTCGACGACCAGCCGGATTTCGCAAGCGACCCGCTCGGCATTGAAGCGAGGAACCTGAATCGCGTGTATCCAGGCAAGGCGGACGGCACCCTCACCGAGAAGGTCGCATACGGGATTATGAAGCTTCTGGAGGTAGAGGGCATAGAGGTGGGGATAGACCTGCACGAGGCGAATCCCGGAAGCACTCTCGCCTGGACGATAATCTCGCCGAACGAGACCCTCGATGTGGCGGTGCTTGCGGCGTTCGACCTGGAGGACAGGGGAATCAGGATGAACCCGGACAGGAGCGGACCCGGCTTCGCCGGCTACAGCCACTGGGAGTGGAGCAGGCTCGGGACTGCCGCCTTCCTTCTGGAGACGGTCAACCCCGGCATGGAGACCGGAAAGAAGGCGGACCCGATAGTAAGCGAGGACTATCCCATCAAGAAGAGGGTGGGGATACACCTTGAAACCATACTGGCGCTTCTTAAATACCAGGTAGAGCTGTCGGGCGCGAAGTTTTCGGCCCAGGGCATACCCGGCTACGCAGACCTTATGAAGCTCGGGCTGGCGGGGCTTCTTAGATAGGTATCAGGCTTTCATAAAGTCAAGGCCGCGCGCACTTCATCTAAGGTGCGCGCGGCCTTCTCCTTGGTGCCGGGACGAGGCTAAAGTGCCTTGTCCAGCCTCGATATCACAGCCTCGGCGAACCTGAAGGCCTTGTCCATCACGGCGGGGTCCATCTTGTCAAAGGTGTCCGACGGCATGTGCCAATGGGGACCGAAGCCGTCCTTCTCCAGGCCTATGAGGGTGATCGCGGGAATGCCCCTGATTATCGCATCGCTTGCCTCAGTGCAGCCTCCGGTCAGCACGGAAGGATATGCTCCGAACTCCGGGTAGCGGCCTATCTCATCTACCAGCTCAAGGAGCCTCCTGTCCGGCCTTAAAGGAAGCAGCAGGCCTTCCTTGGCTATGAACGAGGGGCCGGCGCAGCCGAGCATCTCGAAGTTCACCATCACCGGGTTGTTGAACTCCCTCTTGTGGGAATCCAGGAAGTGCACAGCGCCCTCATGCAGCGACTCCTCGCTTCCGGAGCAGACGAACCACACCCTTGAGTACTCAAGCGGCTTTGCCTTGATCTCCTTGGCCATCGTAAGCACGAGCCCGGCTCCCGTGGCATTGTCGTTTGCGCCCTTCGTAAGCGGCGATAGCTCCGCCTCAAGCGTGATCGCGATGAGCGAGAGCGCCCCTATCACCGATATGAACGCTATCTTCCAGACCGTCATCGATATCTGAGGCCAGATGAGCGCGGCACCGAACATGAACGTCTGAAGGAAGAGAAGCCCCATCGCCACATTGGACCAGACGGCATAGATCTTCCTCCAGGCCTTGGAGGAGAAGATTATGGGCGTCCGCTGGGTGTCCATGTGGCCCATGAGGATGATGTCCCTTCTGGGGGCGTTCCTGGACATCTGCTTGGCGAAGACGTTCCTGCTGGGTCTCCTGCTGCCGAAGGCCCTGAGCAGGTTGGGCCTTAGGAGAAGCTCCTGTAACTCGGATACGAGCGCCACTGCGGCGATAAGGAAAGAGACCACTGGGGACCAAAGGAATATGGCATAGGAGACGGCGAAGGCGGCTGCAGCCACCAAGTGCGGCCTGAAGACCGACGCCTGGCTTGCGAATTTCTCGACGGAAGGCTCGAAACCAAGGGCTTTCAGCTGAGCCTCGCAGTATTCGGCCGCCTTCTTCTCCTCAGCGCTTCCGCTTCCTCTCGCACCGATTGTGGACGATAGCTCCTTGACATGGCCAAGCCAGGTAGATACCCTCTGGTCCATATAGGTGCCCTCCCTTGGAAAAACTGGATTGTATTTTCATTATCGCACAGGTTATGATTCGTTGTAAGATAACCGCGCTCCGAGCCGGACGACCTAAGGCGAGAAGCTATGGGCATCCGGCCGACAGGGCCAGGGGGGAAACGCCCTGACCTCCCTTTTCGGAAAGGAATGCGGCAGGCTTGATTGTTCATGCCGTGCCTTTCCTTCATGAGGTTGGGCACGGCATTTTTATCGCGGAGGTACAGATGAGAAGGATACTAGTGGCAATACTGGCGCTGGTCGCAGTCGCCGCTTTCTCGGCAGGAGCCCTTGCAGCCCAGGGAGCCCTCACAGTCAAGCTGACCGACAGGCTGGGCACGTCGCAGACGGTCGACCTGGCTCAGCTGCCGCAGCTCACCTACCCGGCCTCTTACAAGAGGTCGTCGGGAACCATAGTTGGCCCCTTCACCTACACGGGCCCGTCTCTTAATTCCATACTCGCCCTCATGGGAGGGATAAACAAGGGCGACGCCGTGCAGCTTATAGCCGGGGACGGCTACAGGATGAGCCTCACCTACGAGCAGGTCAACGGCGAGGTGACCGTCTATAACGAGAAGGGCGAGGCCCTGGAGGAGTTCAAAAGGCCGATTATGGTGCTGGCCACATCCTCCGACAACCCTGCGTTCGACGGCATAAGGGCCATCTACTCGGGGCCCGCGGACCCGCTTACCGACGGGCATACCTGGGTCAAGGACATCGTGGAAGTCAGGGTCATCCCTATGGTCAAGGAGTGGATGCTGGAGCTAAAGGGCGCCGTGTCCGCGAAGATGGACAGGTCCACGTTCGAAAGCCTTGCCACCTGCCCGGCGTCTCCCCACCCCGGCGAGGAGCATGCGTCGACAGCCGGATCCTATGCTGGAACCCCGCTTTGGACGCTGGTCTCCGTCGTGGACAACGTCGAGCCCGAGAACTCGCACTACACTTTCGACAGGGGACTTGCCGCAAACGGCTATACGGTAAGGGTGAAGTCCGCGGACGGCTCCTTCCTGGACATCAAGTCCCAGGATATGGCAGACGACGGCGGCTACATAGTCGCATTCACCAAGGATGGGCACATACTGGGCGACGATGAAGGCCCCCTTGTGCTCACAGGCCCCAAAGTCCAGAAGACGATATTCAGGATAGTCTCGATCGAGCTGATCGGTCTGGGCAACTAGGAGGAGAAGGAAATGACAAGGAAGGCATTGGCGGCGGCATTACTGGTAGTACTGGCACTTAGCGTATCCCTCATGGCGGCAGGGCCCATGCTCAAGGTATCAAAGGGCGACGCAGCCGCGGTGACGGTGGACCTTTCGACTCTCGAGCAGGTATCCGGGAAGGCTTACTACAAGAACTCCAAGGGAGTGCTCTCAGGACCGTTCAGCATCAAAGGCGTAAGGCTTTCCGACGTGTTGAAGGCGGCAGGCGGCATCAGCGAGGCGGAGAAGCTGGTAGTGACTTCGTCCGACGGCTACGTCACCGAGCTCACGTTCGCCCAGGTTATGGGCAAGATGGACATCACCAGGGCAGACGGCAGCGCGGAGACCGAGAAGGTGGAAGTGATACCCGTGATCATCACCTGGTCGGAGCCCGCCATGGAGAAGGACCTCCCCAGGCTCTCCTTCATAACCAAGGACGGCCACATCACCGAGAGCAAGTACTGGGCCAGAAACGTGGTAGAGCTGAAGGTCGTGGCGGCGAAGTAGGGAATCATAAGCTGGATCCTGGCGGCGCCCTTCGCATTGCGGGGGGCGCTTTCTCACACCCCAAGCCCCAAAAAGGTTATAATTTAACTGTAACCAAACGCAAGCAAGAAGGCAGGCACAAGGCCCTGCCGCGGCTTCAGGGAGGTGCCCGGATGGCAGAATCCCTTAGAATCTCGATAATCCAGATGGGAGCCTACGATATGCTTAGCCCCCATCATTCGGACAACGAGATGTTCTACATGATCGAGATGGAGAAGGACTTCTTGCCCGACATCATACTCCTGCCCGAGTGCGCCTGGCCCGGCTATTTCCTCTCCGGCTGGGACTATGCGCTGCAGGAGAAGTCGGACGATGTGATGGGCCGGCTCGCCGGCGCGGCGAGGAGGCTGGGCTGCTTCATTGTCGCCGGCCTTCCGGAGCCCGACAAGAGCGAGCCTACGGCGCAGGCCCTTCCGTTCAACGAGCAGTGGATGCAGCCGGAGGCATGCCCCCTGTTCAACTCGGCGATCGCCTGGAACAAGCAGGGAAAGGTTGTGGCAAAAGGCAGGAAGGTCAACCTGTGGCACTTCGACGGCAGGTGGTTCGGAAAAGGCGAGGGACCGGCATCGTTCAGGACCAGATGGGGGAAAGTTGGCCTCATGGTCTGCGCGGACGCAAGGCTGCCTCAGCTTGTGGAGACCCTTGCGGAAGACGGATGCCGCCTCGTACTCAACTGCACGAACTGGGTTACAAGCGGACCTGACAGGGCGAAACTCACAAATCCGCAGGCCGACTACCTGATAAGGGTGAGGGCGGCCGAGAATAACGTATGGATAGCCTCTGCCAACAAGGCGGGCCTCGAAGACGGGCTCATAGCCTTCTGCGGAGGCTCCCAGCTGGCATCCCCCGAAGGGGTGACCGTCGCCAGGGCATCCTCGGACAAAGTGGAGGTCCTCAGAGTCGAGATACCCCTGGACCAGCAGGGCAGGATAGAGCTTCCTGAGCCTAGGGTCGAAAGGATTAGAAACGTAGCCGAGTACGACGCATCGGTGGCGGGGCTGTCATCTTCGGAGGCGGACAGGCCGAAGGCCGAGGGACAGGGCAGCCTTGCGAACTCGCCTCTTGCCTCCAATCATCCGTTCGTGGCTGTCGTTCAGCAATCCCCGGATTCGGCAGGCCAACCCGGGACCGGGCTTGTGGCCAAGGCCCAGGTGAGAAGGCTTGCCGCGAAGATAGAGGCCCTGGAGGCGGACATAGTGGTCTTCTCAGGCACCTTCAACGCGATGGCAGGAGCCGACCCGCAGGCGGCAGGGCTCAGGCAGGAGGCCTCGACAAGGGGAAGGATCCTCGTCATCCCCCACGGGAAGTGCGCAAAATGCGGAAACCCCATAGGCGGGGCTGACGTCGTATTCAACGGGGTGTCGTTAGAGCAGTACGGAGCCCTGGCAAGGCGTGATTCGACGAGAGGATGCCCGAAGTGCGGATACGGGGATTCCGTGGCCCTGGCACCGGTAGTTGAGACGCCCTTCGGTCCGCTCGGACTGCTTCTGGGCCGGGAGGGGCACGAGCACAGGCTGGTCGCGAACCTCGCCGGCATGGGGGTGGGTATGTTCGCATGGATTACATCCGGGCTAGTCTACGAGCATGAGATAGTAACGAGGGCGAGGGCGATGGAATCAAGGGTCTGGATGGCGACCGCCAACCCGTCCAGGTTCAAAGCCGGGGGCGAGGAGACGGGTTTCAGGTCCGGCCTTAGCCTGATAGCCGAGCCCGACGGAAGGGTCGCCGCATGCGCCTTCCCGGACGAGGAGCAGATTATATCCTCTTACATGGATCTATGCCTTACTCTGAGGCAGGAAGTCGTTCCGGGCACGAAGGCGACCAGATAGACTGGAGGAATAGGGTTTGCGCAGGGTATTGCTGGCAGCGGTGATGATCATGATTGTCGTTTCGGCGGCGGGAAGCGCCGCCTCCTACAAGCCGAGGCTGGTGGTCTTAAACGGCGTTACCGGCCTAGGGCTTGCCGGGCTTCTGGGCGATGCGGGATATGAGGTCGAAATCGGGAAGTCCGCCGATGTGGCGGTGGCGAGGCTCAACACCATGGGCGCAGACGCTGCGGCGCTTCCAGTATCTACTGCAGCGCTTCTGAGGAACAAGGGGACTGCCATCAAGCTTGCGGCGATAACGAACTACGGGTCGCTCTACATCGTCTCGTCGAAGCCCGGATCCGACCTGATATCCGCTGCAAATTCATTTCTCGGAGTGCCGGGCAAGGGCACGATGCCGGACGTGGTCCTGGACATACTGCTTGCCTCCAAGAAGGCCGAGGGCTCAGGAGTGCAATACTACTCATCTCCCGCGGAGCTTGCAAACCTCCTGGCGGCGGGAAGGGTTGAATCCGCCCTTCTACCCGAGCCATGGGTGAGCCAGGCGCTCTCCGCAAACAAGGACCTGCGCATAGCATATGACCTGCAGGAGGGATGGAAGTCGGCATACGGCGCGGACTACCCCTTAAGCTGCGTGGTAGCGACCGAAAGCTTCATAAGGGAGCAACCGGCGCAGTTTGCGAAGCTGCTTTCGGACATAGAGAAGAGCGTGAGGTGGGTTACGGAGAATCCCGCGAAGGCGGCCGGGATTGCAGAGGAGAGGCTGGGGATGTCGGGCTCTTCTACTGAGGCCGCGATACCCAGATGCAACTTCAGGTACTTAGGCGGCGCCGATGCCAGGCTGTCAGCGTTGTCCTTCTATGAAAGGGCCCTGAAGTCGTCTGCCGCCCTGATCGGAGGCAAGCTTCCTGATGAAGCTTTCTACACGGGCCGCTAGGACCGGACCGATTGCCGGGGCCGCCTTGGCGCTTCTTGTATGGTGGGCAGGCTCGGCTATCATAGGCAACCCCCTGCTTCTTCCGTCTCCGCTCGAGACCGTAAGGGCGCTGGCAGGGATTCTCAAAGGGCGATCGTTCGCCGCTGATATTGGCTCTACAGCCCTTAGGGTGGCTTACTCCTTCATCCTCTCCTTTGTGCTTGGAACTGCCGTCGGCGCCGCCTCTGGCAGGAGCGGCGCCCTGAAGTCGATGCTTTCGCCGGCGATGGCTGCTCTTCGCACGGTCCCTTTCATCTCCTTGTCGGTGCTCTCCCTTGTATGGTTCAAATCGGGTTCGGTTCCCGTCTTCGTGGCTTTCCTCATGGCATTCCCGCTGGTGGCCTCGATCATCTCGGAGGCCGCGGCATCCGTCGATGAGAAGCTCATAGAGCTGTCCTTGGTCTACAAGGTGCCGAAACCGAGGATGCTGAGGATGCTTTATGTCCCGTCTATTTCGCCATATCTCTTATCGGCCGCAGCCCAAGCAATGGGGGTGAGCTGGAAGATAGTGGTGTCGGCCGAGGTGCTGTCCCTTCCCAGGGCGGGTATAGGCTCGAGGATGGATACTGCGAGGGCCTTCCTGGACACTCCCGGGCTTTTCGCCTGGACGCTTCTGCTGGTGCTCATCGGATACGCGACCGACCTGCTCCTGGCGCATTTTATGAGGGCATCCTTCAGAAGGAAGGAGGGTGCATCGTGAGCTCGATAAAGGTAAGCCGCCTTACGAAATCCTTCGACGGCAGGCCGGTCTTCACCGGGCTGTCGATTGAGGCCGAGGCCGGCCGCGTGACTGCAATTCTCGGACCCTCCGGAAGGGGCAAAACCACGCTCCTTCGCATCCTCTGCGGGCTTGAACGCCATGATGGGGGCACTTTCGAGCTGCCGGAAGGGTCCGATGTTGCCGTAGCCTTCCAGGAGCCGAGGCTCCTTCCGTGGCTCACCGTCGAGGAGAATATGGAATACTGCCTTGGCAAGGAGGAGAGGGAAGGGGCCCTCGCGGCGCTAAGATGGCTCGGGCTTGAGGGGTTCTCCCGAAGGAAGCCGGCGGCGATGTCAGGAGGAGAGCAGCAGAGGGTGAACCTGGCGCGGGCGCTGGCGTCTCGGGCGAAGGTCCTTCTTCTCGACGAGCCATTCGGCTCCATAGGCCTTGGGCAGAAAGCCGCTTTGCTCCCGAAGCTGAGGGACAGCCTCGCTTCGGAGGGCAGGACTGTCATCATGGTCACGCACAGCCCGGTTGACGTGGCGCTCATGGCAGACGCCTTCTATCTCATGGACGAGGAGGGCTCCGGCGCAAGGGGGCCTTATGGCGTGCAACTCCCCGAAATGGGAAGGTCGCTGGGCGATGATGCGACGGGCAGGGAGGTCCACAGGCTGATGCTCCTTATGGCATCGCTCGGGGCTGGCCCGGGACGGGCCGTAGAAACGGAGGAGGGCTCAGTTGGGCGCTGAAGACAGGTTTCAAAGGGAGATACTGCTCATAGGGCAGGGAGGATATGAGAGGCTGAGGGACAGCCATGTGGCCGTCTTCGGCATAGGAGGCGTCGGCTCGTTCTGCGCCGAGGCGATGGCCAGGGCCGGCGTGGGGGAGATAACCCTCATAGATTCGGACATTGTGCAGGAGAGCAACTCGAACAGGCAGCTTATTGCGCTCGCAAGCACTCTCGGCAGGTCCAAGGTGGACGTGATGGCCGAAAGGATACTCGACATCAATCCCGAAGCAAGGGTCCATCCAATCAGGGCCTGGTTCGGGGAGGAGAACGCAGAAAGCATCCTTTCAGTGGGGTTCGACCACGTGGCCGACGCGATTGACAGTGTGGAATCTAAGCTTGTTCTTATAACATCCTGCGTCAGGAAGGGCATACCCGTGGCATCAAGCATGGGGGCCGGAAACAAGACCGACGCGACTGGATTCAGGATAACGGACATTTCGAAGACCAAGACGTGCCCCCTGGCAAGGGTGATAAGGACCAGGCTGAGGCAAAAGGGCATAACGGCCGGGGTCACCGCCATATATTCCGACGATGAGCCGGCATTAAGAAGGCCGGGACCGCCCGGAAGCATCTCCTTCGTGCCACCGGTGGCGGGCTTCCTGCTTGCTCAGGCGGTGATCACCGCCCTTCTTAAGGAAGGCGATGCTAACAGCCCCGCTATCGTATGAAGTTCGTGCGCAGCGGCTCCTCCCTTTCGGGGAGCGTCAACCCCGCCGCCCTTCCGGCTTCGATCGATTTCATGAGCCATGCCATGTTCCTTCCGAGCACCCTCATTATCTGAAGGCCTTCGAGGTCCTTCCGGACGTCCTCAGGCGTGGAGCCATGCACCATGTTCCAGTAGCGGGACGAGACAATCGGCATTCCGCTTATCAGGAAGTACTTGTTTATCTGGTCGAGCGCGGCTGTAGTGCCCGCGCGGCGCGCGCTTACCACCGCAGCTGCCGGCTTGTAGGCATACCTCTTCGGGTCCCGGCTGGCATAGAAGGCCCTGTCCATGAAGGATGCGAGCATTCCGGAGGCTGACGCGTAATGCACAGGGGAGCCGAAGACGAAGCCGTCAGCGGTAAGCGCCAGGTCCAGGAACCTATTAACCGGATCGTCCATGAAGCAGCGCCCGGTCTTTGCGCAAGAGCCGCAGGCGATGCAGCCAGAAATCGGTTTTACGCCTAATTGGAATATCTCGGTGGCGACGCCGTTCTCCTCAAGTGCCCCAGCGACTTCACTAAGCGCGGTATAGGTGCAACCGTTAGGGCGCGGGCTTCCGTTTACAAGGACTACCTTCATTGCAATACCTCTCTTCAGATGTTTTTCGGCATCCCTGCCGAGACCGGCAGGCCTGCGGCTTCAATGGGAATGCTGCTCCTCGGTTCAAGCAAACCGCAGGCCGCCGTCATTTCAGCAACCTGCGGTTACACCATCTCTTTAGTATTCCCGGGATTTCTACTTAAGGGTCCACTCCGCCTTCTGCGTCGTGCCGGTCACAGGGTCGATCACCTTGTCCTCCATCCAGTAGACCAGAAGCCCGTCAGAGGCCCTGAAAGCCCAGGCCCTCTTATAGTTCCTGCCGAACTCGAAGATTACCACCCTTCCGGTGCCGTCCTTGGTCTCCCCGATGTAGCTTACCTCTATGACGCTGTTGGTTATGGGGTCCCGGTCAAGGACCTGCCCTACGGTGAACTTCGATACTATGCTCTGGGGCATCCAGAAGCTGCCGCCTATCTGGGAAGTCCCTATGATGATCTTCGAGTCGTACTTCTCCTCTGCGCTATAGACTCGGGTAAGGCTTGCCGTTATGAGCTTCTTGTCTGCCTTTTCCACCCTGAAAGTGACGAGCGCGGGGACGGAGAGCCCGGGGCCGGTCTTCGGGTGCCAGGTCTGGATGTTCCCGTCGTAAGCTAGCGTGAAGCCCGGTTTCACGAAGGCGGGCTGGCTTGTCGCGCTCCAGGGAAGGCCCATGTAGCGCATGGAGTAGAATTCGACCGCATTCACCTCTATCGCCGCGCCCGGCTTGGCCCTGGATATCCTTGCGCTGTAGAGCAGCAGGCCTGACGACTTCTCGACTATCCAGGCGTAATGGGTCTCAGGTCCCTCAGAAGGGCTGTATGATACCTTCACTGCGTCGTATGTCTGGTTCAGGATCTTCCACTGGATTTCCTCTGTCTTAAGCCCCTTTGCAGCAGCCCCCTTCAGAAGCTCGATGTTGAGCCAGAACGGCCCCATGCCCGTGGAGGATATGCTGCTGTCGTCCTCCCAGGGGAGGAAGGACAGGTCTATGAAGACGGTGCTGAAGGTGGTGGCGAGCCTTCCGTCGATGCCGGTGACGTCCGTCCTGACAAGAAGGGGGTTGACCGACAGGTCCTCTGGCTTCTGAAGCGGAGCTTCAGACAGCTTCGTCACGGCCTGCGACTGAGCCTTTCCGAGCTCACCTCCCGCCGTCTTGTAGTATACCCTCAGGCCCTCTTTGAGCCATGTGGGTGCCGGCATGCCGGCAGCCTCCGGTAGCAGCGCTATAAGAACTTCGTCTCCTGTCGCATCCTTCGTGGGAACGGCCGCGTAAGCCTTGCTCCAGGCCGTCGGCAGGATGCAGGCGGTGGAGAGGAGAAGCAGAACGGCCGTTATTACTATCGATCTCCTTGCCGGGGTCCTCATTGCTAATTCCTCCCAGTCATCAGAAGTGCAGGATTAAAAGCTTCCCGCACAGAACTTAACTATAATCATGGTATCACAGTCCCTCTATAATAAATTACGTACGGAAGCGCAAAAACCTTCCATGTTTGACGTAAAAAAGACGGAGGCGAGCCTATGGGAAGATGCTCATCCAGGGCGATTGCGATGATCCTATGCCTTATAGCAGCCTTTATGACCGGGTGCGTGAAGGAGGAATCCTGCAAGGTCGTCTTCTTCGGCACGGTCCGCGACGCGTCGACCGAGGCTGGCATAGAGGGCGCGAAGACATCCGCTGATGGCGGCATAACGGCACAAAGCGGCGCGGGCGGCGCTTTCGAGACCACTCAGGTCACTCTTAAGCCCGGCAAGGTCACGCTCAGGTTCACGGCTGAAGGGTTCGCCCCGGTCAGCAAGGACGTCGTGGTAACAAGAAGCGCCCGCCTGTGCGTGAACGCTGACATGTTCCCCGCTTCAGCCGGAAGGCCGCTGGTCGAGTTCAAATTCACCCTCTCCAACGATTACGAGCCTGAGGTGACGGTGATGAAGGCGTCCGCCATAAGAAGCGTCCCCATGCAGACCGACGGGGTCGAAGAAGCGACCGGGGTGGTCGTATACCCTGCCTACGGAGCAAAATTCGGAGAGATCAGGGATGCCTCAAGCCGATTGGGAAGCAGGATAATGGAATCCGTGCCGGAGATGGGCTATATGCTTATGAGCCTGCCGGAGGGGGAGAGAGCCTCTGAGTTCTCCGAAAGGCTTAAGGGCTACTCCTGGGTGGAGGATGCCGAACCTGACTATGTATGCTACCCTCTGGGGGGCTATATTCCCGACGATATGTACTGGCCGCAGCAATGGGCACTAAGGGCCTCGAGCATGCACAGGATGTGGAGGTATGGCATCGGGACCGTTCCAGTAGTTGTTGCCGTCGTCGATACCGGCGTCGATGTCAGCCATCCGGACCTTAGCTCAAGGTGCCTTCCGATGCTGAACTCCATAAACACGGACATGCGCGACAATGCAGGGCACGGGACTCATGTGACGGGGATAATCGCCGCTGAGATGGATAACTCCATAGGCATAGCCGGGGTGTCCCCCAATGCGGTTATCCTGCCGATAAAGAGCATGGAGAAAAGGGGTAGCACCTCTTCGGGGACCATGTCGACGATATCCAGGGGGATCCGCCTTGCGGCCGACAACGGCGCGGACATAATAAACATGAGCATCGGATGGCCGCTCTTCTTCTCCGACTCCTCTTTCAGGCTTCTAAGGGAGGCCCTCGATTATGCCGATTCCAAGGGGTGCGTACTTGTTGCTGCGGCGGGCAACAACGGCTCCGACACCGACCTTACGATGCCTGGTAAGTATGAGAAGTGCTTATCTGTAGGCGCCATAACCCCGCTCATGTTTACTGCAGACTACTCGAATACCGGCCCCGGCCTCGACATATTCGCCCCGGGCGGCGGCATGGGAGCCAACGGTGTGCTGAGCACTGTGCCCTTTGAGGTAGAATCGACCGGCTATGTGCGGATGAGCGGTACATCGATGGCCACCCCTCACATCTCCGGCATGCTGGCTGTGCTCATGTCGCTGGGAATGGACGCAGATGAGGCGAAGGACGCCCTTGTATCGTCATCGGAATACCTTGAGGGAGAGGATGTCGGAATCGCCAACTGCTATGCGGCGGCGTCCGGAGCAAGGGGAAGCCGGGCGCTATTCTGGCTCTGCGATGAAGACTCGGAGCCATTGAGCTATGCCTTCAGGGGCTCTGACGCCTCAAGGGATATGGTCGTATTCGGGGATGCGGAGGGGAGTGCCTTCCTCTGCGGATGGGTGGGCCTCTCGGCAACGGACTACCCTGCCCAGGGGGACTTCTTCGGTAAGCAGGAGGTATTCCTTGACGATGGGCTTATGTCCCTTCCTTCCATCCTGAAGCTGAAGTATGTGGACCTTGAGGACGAGGAATCGTTGAGCGGCCTGACCGTGCCGGAAATTTGGGGAGATGGAAGGCTATAATCAGAACAATGCCCGGCTTGGCATCGTCGAAAAGCCATAAAGGCGGTGAGTTGCAAGATGAAAAAGAGGATATTGGCGCTGTTTGCGGCGGCTGCGCTCATGCTTATGGCCGGCTGCAATGAGGTGGTGACCTTCAGCCTGAATGTCGGCGGAACGGTTTGGGACCAGTCGACCGACTTCGGGATATCGGGGGTCGCGGTCAGGGCCGAGGTGCAGGGGAAGGCCGGACAGGTGACTACCAGCACCAACATAAGCGGAGGCTACTCCCTTACTCTGACCGGGCTTAAGGCGGGGGCGGTTATTACAGTCGTCTTCAGTCATACAGGCCATTACCAGGAAACGAGGACGTTCACAAGGAGCGCGGGCGGAAGCCACCTCCTGAACGTCTACATGGTGCAGGAGACGTCGGTCAATACTATATCCGGGTATGCGACTCTCATGAACCTTACGCCGCCGGCGGGATCTAAGCTGCCCCTTGCCATAAGGACGGCAGTGCCTAAGGCCACAGCCACGCCCGAGCCCACGGAGATCATAGTGGCTCCAAGGCAGGGGGCCAATTTCCCGACCATGGAAAGCTTCGCACTCAAGAGGGGCTCGACCGTGCTGAGAAGCAACCCGAAGCTGGGTGTGATCATCATGAAAGTGCCTGAGGGAAGATACGCCGAAGAGTTCGCAGCTGAAGTGGGGGGCGAGCCCTGGGTAGATTACGCTGAGCCGAATGGAACACTTTGGGCGAGCTATTACTCGATACCTGATGACGATTATTTCGGGGACTATCAGTGGAACCTGTTTGCCACCACGATGCCGTTCGTCTGGGGAGGCGACTTCTTCTCGACGCCAGTCACCGTTGCCGTCATTGACACCAGGGTAGACGTGGGGCATCCGGACCTTTCTGGACGGGTGGGTAGCCTTGTCGATGTCGTCGGAAGCCCTTATGAGCCGGGATGGGATAGGTACCCTCACGGCACTCATGTAGCGGGCATCATCGGCGCGATAACGGACAACAGCAGCTACATTGCGGGTATGAATTTCGGCGGTATCACGATAATGCCTATAAGAGGGCTTAGGGATGATGGAGGAGGGGATTTCGAGCAGATAGCATCGGCCATCCTTCATGCAAGGACGAACGGCGCTGATGTAATCAACCTTAGCCTTGGGGGCGTGGGATACAGCAGCACGGTGGATTCCCAGATTGAAGCAGCCATAGGAGCTCACATAGCCGTAGTTGCCGCGGCGGGTAACGCTTATAAGGCCCCGTTGGAATTTCCTGCAAGCCTTCCCGGCGTAATCGCGGTCTCGGCTGTCGATGACAACTTCAACCTGGCCTCTTACTCGAACATAGGTGCAGGGCTGGATTTCGCTGCTCCGGGCGGGACGTTGTCCCTGGGGGTCAAGAGCCTCTTTCCGACAGACAGGGGATATGTGGGGTCGATGGCAGGCACATCGCAGGCGACGCCTCACGTATCGGCCCTGATCGCCATGCTTATGCAGCAGGGGCATTCGGCTGAATCCGCGGTGGAAGTGATGAGAAGGACTGCTCAGCTGGACGATGTACTAAACTCCTATTACGGCTCAGGGATAATAAACGCATACGCGGCATTAGAGGGGCTGACCATGGACAAAGCGCTGTTCTGGCTGGCTGATTCCCTCGGTGAGCCTGTGATTGGATACTACGGTTACGGGAATGCTGACGACAAGAGCTTCGATTTCCCGAGCCTTGCGGGCGTCTACAATCTAAGAGGATGGATCGACATCGATGCGGATGGGGATGTGTCGACAGGGGATTATTACGGCTCAGAGCAAGTGACGATAGGAAGCTCCGGCCTCTTCAGGGGGAACAATGTGCTGGAGATGTACCTGTACGGCATCGATATCAGTTCTATCTCAAGTGCAGACAAGTCTCCAGTACGGGTGCCTGACTTGAAGCCGCTGAAGTGACATTCGGTAGAAATAATTGGGGGGCTTCCCGCCCCCCCTTCGTTATATAAGTCTACTCATGCCCCAGCTCTTCTTTGATCGCCGCAAGCAGCTTCACCAATTTTCGTACGAACTGCGCATGGAGTTCAGAGATGCCTTGCATATCATCTTCCTTCAGCGCCTTCTGGAAGCTTACCGCGGTATTATAAAGTGCCTTCGCCCCGATGCTTCCCGAGCTTCCCTTGACCTTGTGGACAAGCTGGGCGGCCTCTATATAATTCCTGCCCTCTATGGCGGCGTTTATATCCTCCTCCAAAGAGACGTTCTCCTTGAGGAACTCTCCGAGTATAAGCTCAAATAACTGCAGGTTACCCCCAACCATCTTCAGGCCTGCCGCCTTATCCAGCACCAGCTCCGGCGCATCATTATCCTCTAATAGGTTAATATTCGATCTTAGCATCTGCTTCTCGGTGAAGGATGATACCTGCCTGCTTCTTATCTGCTCAAGGACAGTCCTGATGAAAAGGTCGGGCTCAAAGGGCTTTGAGATATAGGCTTCCATGCCGGACAGCCTGCATTTCTCCTCTACGCCGGTGATCGCGTCTGCTGTCATTGCGATGATCGGAACCGAGGGGTCAGCCTTTCTTATCAGAGCCGCGGAATCGTAGCCGTTCATCACCGGCATGTGAAGGTCCATAAGCACTGTGTCGATTACGTCCTGCTCGCTGAGGAAGCGATCGTAGCCTGCCTTGCCGTCATCCGCCAGGAGCACGCTGAAGCCATACTGCTCGAGCATTGACTTGGCGATGAACTGGTTCGTCTTGTTGTCCTCCACCACAAGTATGCGATAGGGGCGTTCCAGCTTTATCTCCTCCGGCCTGTCCTTGTCGGCGCTGGCATGGGTATCGAGTATATCCTTCTTGAACATCTCTGCAAGTGCGTTGAAAAGGACCGAGGGGATTATGGGTTTGGTTATCCCGAAATCTATTCCTGCCTGGTCAAGCTTGTCCAACAGAGCCTCGTTTGACATTGGAAGCACCAGGAGGATCTTCGGGAGTCTTCCTCCCCAATCCAGCGACTTTACCTTGGCAGCGAAGCTTAGGCCTCCGCTTACGGCGGATTCCTCATCTATCAATATGACGTCGTATGCCCTGCCGCCTTCCTTCAAAGCCTCTTTCATAGAAAGCAGCGCGCCCGCTTCCTCGCCTGAGATGTCCGTCTCGATTCCGAACGATCTCAGGTAGCTCCTTAGCATGTCCGAATGAAGGTTGCTGCTTTCCAGGGCTATTGCCCTAAGCCCCTTGAAGCAGTCGGCTATAGCAGAGCCCTTAGCCTGCTCCTCTGCCGCATTATCAGCCTCCAGCTTAACCAGTATGGAGAAAGTGGAGCCCTCGCCGGGGCTGCTCTCTACGGATACTGACCCACCCATCAGGTCGACAAACCCTTTGACGATGGAAAGGCCGAGGCCTGTGCCGCCGAATCTCCTCTCGATGCTTGCATCCGCCTGCGTAAACGGTACGAACAGGTTCTTCATCTGCTCGTCGGTCATCCCTATGCCGCTGTCCTTTACCTTCATCTCAAGCTCATGCACATCGCCGTTGTGGGACCTTCGGGCCACGGAGATGGAGACCACCCCGTCGTTTGTGAACTTGACCGCATTGCTGGCAAGGTTAAGAAGCACCTGCCTGATGCGCTTGGAATCTCCGAAATACCTGTCCGGCATCTCAGGGTCTACCTGGAGCGTGAGGTTCACGCCCTGTTCTTCGGCCTTGAAGGAAATGATGTTCAGGACATCCTTCAGCAGGCTGTCCATGCTGAAGGAGACACGCTCAAGTTCGATCTTCCCCGCCTCTATCTTCGAGAAATCCAGTATGTCGTTGATTATCGCGAGCATGTCCCTTGAGGCCGATAATATCCTGTCCAGGTACCTCTTCTGGGCCGGCTGGAGCTCCGTCTTCTTCATTATGTAGCTCATGCCGGTGATAGCGTTAAGGGGGGTCCTTATCTCATGAGACATCCTGGCTAGGAAGGCCGATTTGACGCTGTTCGCCCGCTCTGCCGCCTCTCTTGCGACTATGAGCTCGCCTTCGAGCTTCTTTCTTGCCTTGATCTCCGCCCGCAGCTTGATTATCCAGTAGAGGGAGACCAGCATTATCAGCCCGATGATGAGGCTTATGAAGGCGATGATGCGCAATATCCTTGATAAATCCGTATGGCTTTCAGTGACTATCCAGCGGTTGTTTATCGCCATGCGCTCTTCAAGGGTGATGTCCTCGAGCACCGCGTTTATAATACCTACAAGAATCGGCATGTCCTTTCGCACCGCGAAATGGAGCGTCTGTTTCTGGTCGCTGTCCAGGTTGATATATTTAAGGTTGGTTATCCCGCTCTGCTTGGCAAGGTACACCGCGGTAGCAAGGTTACCGATGTAGGCATCCTCCCTGTCGTTGGAGACGGCAAGCAGGGCTTCTTCCACGGAATCGTACAAGGAAAGCTGTGTGTCCGTGAACTGCAGCATATAGCTGTGATGCGAGCTGTTCCTCTGCACAGCCACCGTCTTTCCGGCAAGGCTGACGAATCCCTTTATGTCTTTATTGTCGCTTTTAACGAAGATAACCCTTTGGAAGGTGTAGTAAGGCTCGGAGAACAGGAAGAAGCGCTCCCTATCCGAGGTCTTCTGTATGCAGGCAAGCGCATCGAGCTCCCCCCGGGCCGCCTTCTCATATGCTTCAGTCCACGTGAGGCCCTCGGCGACCTGGAAGTCAAGGCCAGTGCGTTGTTCTATGAGCTCTATGTAATCTGCAGCGATTCCCTTATAGACACCATCGGAATCGAAGAACTCATATGGTATGAACTTAGGATCCACACCGAGCCTGATGACAGGGTGTTCAGCAACAAATGCAGCCTGCTCATCTGTGAGCGAGAATGAAGCGGCCTGTGCTCTCATTGCGAACAGACCGATTATCATCAGAAGGGCGAGTGCGCTCCACTTCCTGAAGCCGCCCATCATATCACCCCTTCCCGTCAGGCCTGGAGGTGCGTGGCTACGATCTCCAGTATCTTATCCTCTATGGCGAGGAACGCGTCCACGACCTTGGGATCGAAGTGTTTCCCTCTCTCCTTGATGATAGCGTCCTTGGCCACCTGATGGCTGAAAGCCTCCTTATAGACCCTCTTGCTTATGAGGGCGTCATAGACGTCTGCTATGGCCATCAGCCTTCCGACAAGCGGGATGTCCTCCCCTGCCAACGATGAGGGGTATCCAGTGCCATCGTACTTCTCATGATGGGTCCCGATGCATTCTATGGCGGTCTTGATGAAGGAGGGCATCGTATCCTGCGCAACTGCGAACATGAGCGCATTTACCCCGAATGTGGTGTGCTTCTTCATTAACTCGAATTCCTCGACGGTGAGCTTTGCCGGTTTCAGCAGTATGCTGTCCGGGATTCCCACCTTTCCGATGTCATGAAGGGGGGCGGTCTCATAGATCTCCTTGATGTAGCTATCAGTAAGGTAATCGTATTCGCCCGTCGACTTCAGCTTCTCGCACAGCGCCTTCATTATCTTCTGCGTCCTTTTGGTATGGTTGCTGGATTCGATGTCCCTTATCTCGAGAAGGCCGATAAGGGCATGTATGGTGATGTCCCTGGTGAGGATAAGCTCCTGCGTCCTTTCCTCCACCTTATGCTCGAGCTGCTGATTCAAAGCCTCCATCGTCTTGGAGGCAGTCCTGAGCCTAGCATGTATCTCGATCCTCTTCCTGAGCGACTCGATGTTCAGAGGTTTCCTTATGTAGTCTATCGCTCCCAGCTCGAGGCCCCGTATCTCGTTTTCCAGCTCGTCGTAGTTCGTAAGCACAAGGGTCATAAGATCCTTGCCCTCTGGCATCTTCTTCAGTGCCTCAAGAACCTCGAACCCGTTCATCACGGGCATGTTGATGTCGAGGATCATCACATCGATGTCTGGGTTGGCGCGTATCACATCGAGCGCGATCTTTCCGTTCGATGCGGTATAGGTCTTATAATCGCTCAGCATGCTGGTAATAAGCGCCATATCCACAAAGGAGTCGTCGACTACCAATATCTTGCAGTCCATGTTGTCCTCCTACTTGGTGCCCTCGCCATCGACGATGGCCCTAGCTTCGGTCTCCACTTTCAACAATAGCTCGTCTACTGTCATCGCACCTGTCATGAAAGAATGAAGGCTCGGCGCGTATACCTGGTCCTTCACCTTCTGCCAGGCCGGAGTAGGCACATCGATGCTGGGATCTTCAAAGCCGGATAGGAAGGGAAGGTACTGGGGGTACTTCTCGAACACCACGCTCTGGCTTATATCCTTCCTGGCAGGAAGCCTGAAGGGGTAGTAAGCATCGTGCTCAGGACTGTACTCGCCGTCCATCACCATCTCCTGGGCGGGCTTCGATATCATATAGCGGATGAAATCGAATGCCGTCTCTCTGTCTGCGGCCGATAGTCCAGCCGGCACTGATAGCATTATCGGACCGACTTCTGGATCCAATCCGATTCTGTCCAATGTGATGACCCCGGTCGTAAACGGGCTGCCGTTCTTCTCTATGTCGGTAAGCCCCCAGAGCCCCTGGAACTCGAAGGCGAGCTTGCCCTCCCTGAAATAGCCCATCACTTCCACACCGGTGTCGTCAGGCCAGGTCGGCTGAGCGAATTTTCCCAGGGTATCCCTGTAGAAAAGGAGGGCTGCCTTGGATTGCGGATTATTAATAAGCACATCTTTTCCGTCGGCGCTTACAAGGCTTGAGCCGAAGCCATAGATGAACTGGTTCACCATCCATGACACGTCGTTATGGTCTGCCCCGACAAGCCCTACTCCATATGCGCCCGTCTTGTTCACCACCGATTCAAGCGCGCGCACGAAGGATTCCAGGCTGTATATCTTACTGGGGTCGACACCGGCCTTGGCTAAGATGCCCTGGTTGTATATGAGGCCTATCGAATGCCCGACCCATGGGATGCCGTAGACGACATCGTTTACCGAACCCAGCTTGAGTATGTTGGGGCGGAAAAGGTCCATCTCACCGGCGAAGCTCGAATCAAGGGGTTCCAGCAGCCCCTTCTCGGCAAAGTACATCACATACCTGTACGGCAGGGCATATACATGTATCGACTTGTCGCTTGCAAGAAGGCCGTCGATCTTCTGCAGGTCCTCATCGCCGCCTACAAGCTTCACAGAGACATCCGTCCTGGACTTATTGAACGAGTCCACTATCCGATATATGGTCTCGCCTCTGCCGGAGTAGTCCGCCCAGGTTATCCTGAAGCCGAGGCTGCTTACCTTTGCCGCCTCCGGGGTGCGCCTTCTATCCGCCTCGGATTTCATATAAACCATCCCGGCCAATAGAAGCAATATTACGAAGAGCGCTACAGCGGACTTTCCTCGAACCATATTCAGCAACCCCTTAACAACATTCTCCAAGCAAGAACGCTTGCATGGTCGGAGCAATTAATACGATTATTCTCAATAATATCAGTGATTCCTGCTGACACGCAGGAATCTTTGCGCGTTGGAAGGCAGAACCACAACCCCGCAAAGCAAAGGATATCCTGAAGGAGAAATCCGTTCTTTGTCTAATTGATTCCCTGCAGCGACCTAAGGTCTCTGCTTGAAACTCTGCTGGAGGTAAGAGGATGATCTCTGTTCCGATGCTCTCGGATACCTACATCCAAATCAGGACCGGTAAGCGTTTGAGGGTCCTGATTTGGGCGATTATGATCGTAGCCCTGGCCCTTGCGCCTTCAATCGCGGCAGATGCGGCTCAGACTATAGAATCGGCTTCGGAGGTGGACTACCCGCCATTCTGCCTGGTCGATGCCAATGGCAATGCCACAGGATTCTCTGTAGAGCTGCTCACCGAAGTCGTTAGTTCCATGGGGATGGAGATCCAGTTCAGAACCGGCATCTGGGATGATGTGAAGGGCTGGCTTGCTGACGGTCAGGTGCAAGTCCTCCCCCTGGTGGGCAGGACGCCTGAGAGGGAGAAGATCTATGACTTCACAGTCCCTTACATGTCCCTTTACGGCGCCATTGTAGTAAGGGAGGGGACCACTAGCATCTCCTCCATGGCGGACCTGCGTGGAAAGCGGGTAGGCGTCATGAAGGGGGACAATGCCGAGGAATTTCTCCGACGCAACGACTTCGGGGTGAAAATAGTCCAGACGGCAACCTTCGAAGAAGCTCTCGTGAACCTGTCAAAAGGCATGTATGATGCAGTAGTGGCACAAAGACTCGTCGCAATTCGTCTCATCAACGAAAAACAGATAAGCGGCCTTACTGTCCTTAAGCAACCGATTGAGGAATTCAAGCAGGATTTCTGCTTTGCTGTCAGGGAAGGGGACAAAAGCACTCTTGCAATCCTGAATGAAGGACTTGCCATAGTGACCGCAGACGGGACTTACTCATATCTCCATTCAAAATGGTTCGCCTCCATGGAGCTTCCGACAGACAGGGAGCTGATAATAGGAGCCAGCAGGGAATACTCTCCATTCTCGTTTGAGGATGAGCAGGATCGCCCCGCCGGGTACTTCGTAGATGTCATTAAGGCTGTCGCGGATTTGATGGGTCTTGACATTGAGATAAGGTTCGACAGCTTCGCAGGGATGCTGGATAACCTGAAGAAGGGGAGAATCGATGCGGTCTTAGGCGTCCTGTATACTCCTGAAAGGGACATGTACTACGACTTCTCGGCTGCATTGGGAGAAAGCAGCCAGGTACTAGTCGCCAGGAAGGGGGAGCGCCAGTTACCCGACGACCTCGCAGGCTTAAGCGGAAAAAAGGTCATCGTGGTGGCAAACAGCATATCCAATAACCTTCTTACAATCAGCGGTGAGGATGTTTCGCTTTTACTTGCGGAATCCCACGTGAAGGCCATTGAGATGCTCTCCTCAGGCGAAGGTG